>CAYTFM010000066.1:1984-5935 GCA_964436735.1 uncultured Victivallales bacterium
ATGCGTCGGCAGCGCCGCCCTGACGTCGCCGCCAATCTCGTGAGCCGCCGGTATGATGAGCTCCGGCTCGGCCCCGGGATCGATGACGTACGTGGCCGCGCCTATTCTCACGAGGTAGCAGTTCACTTCGAGATAGCCGACCAGAACTGTTTGGACTTTGTTTCCCATGTCCCCCTCCAGCGGTACGATGAACGAAGCCGCAGCTCTACCGCTGGTCGGGGAAAAAACAAGCGCAGGTTAGCGCATAAGATGGGACGTTCTCGAGGATTGATCCCGCCGCTCGCAAAGAGGTTAACGCGTCGACAATTCCCCCGTGCCGGTTTTTCCGGACGCCAGTTCCTCGAGGCTGATGCGCCATACACCGGGAGGGGCATTCAAAGGAATGGGCAACTCGATCATGAAGCGTCCATCCGTGATGGCGACGTGTCGGGAAAAGCAGTCGCGGGAGCCCTCAGGACGGATCACGTCGAGTTTGGCTGGGAGTATCCCTGGCACGGGCTGTCCCGACTCTCCCCGCAGCGCGGCCGTGATGGTGACGAACTCTCCGCGCTGGGCGAGGGTGGGCATCTCGAGTTGCAGCTCCTTGATTCTCTCCGGCAGGAAGACCACGATTCTGCCTCCAGCGGGCGGTAGGTCGAGGGAAAGTTCGGCGCCTTCTCCCGCGGATTTCAATTCGATTTCCTTGCATGCCAGCAACTCGTACGCGGCTTTTCCCAGGCTTCGGCTCATGCGGAAGGTGACGGCTTCGAGAGGAAGCCCTTGCTCCAGCACTCTTCCATATTGGCCGAGAAGCCTTCCCCGCGTGCGCAGGTCGTTCACCGCCACCAGATAGTTGGCTGCAGCCGCCTTCAGGGTGTTGAATCGTACGTTTTTGACGGATGTCTCTACCTCCGGGCGGAGGTGCGCCGTCATCACCGCCAGTGCCTGCTCTACGGGAGCCGGGCCGGACTTGAGTTCCGCCGCGGCCTGCTCCATACCCTCGATGTATTGCGGATGGCGGACATCCTTGTGCCGTTGCAAAAGCTCCACGTGCGTGGCCTTCAGCTTGTTTTCAGCTTTCACATCGGCTTTGCCGTAGTTGATGACAACCGCCTCCTTGACGCCGCCCCGGTAATGCTCGTCGGCGAGGAGCAGACCGCCGCGCGCGGCGAAGCGCTCCATTTGCGGCGCGGCCGCCGCTGCGACGGCGGCGCATTCCTGCAGAACCACCGCCTGATAACCGTCGAGCAGGTTGGGATTCTCCTCGAAGTCCTGGTCGTAGAGGACATCGTATGGGTATGATAGTTCATCAAGGATAGGGGGAGTCCGCGGCCAGCGGATATCGCTATAGAGTTGTCCTGCGAAAGACACGTAAAGGGCGATCTGGCGGGGGCGGTTCCGCCACTGTGGCAACAGAGCTCCAAGAGGATTGACGACGTCGTTGAGCATGTGGCTGATCTCGCCGCGCAGCTCCGGCACGAACAGTGAGATCTCCGAATTCTCGCCCTCGGTCTTGATCACAGCCTTGACGTTCTCGAAGTTGACCTCCTTGCCGCCGAGCTTCTCCTTCAGCAGCTTGTCGATCTTGTCCTGGGTGATGAATCCTTTCTCCGGATGCAGGGCCGACCACATGCCCCAGAACGTGAAGTTTCCCAGCGGTCTGGACAGGCAGAGCCACATGGTCTCGCGGAAGAGGTCGGGGGGCGGCATTGCCCTGTACGGCGCAGCCCCGCCTGGCTTGAAAAGGAACTGCGGCATCCCGGCGATCTGGGAGCCTGTGCCCCTGGCGGCGGCGGCCAGCTTCTCCTGCACGGAGATGGCGGCGCGCGGGTTCTCGAAATAGAACCATTCCTCGATGATGTCTTGGGCCTTGAACGCCCGCAGCGCCGGACGGCGCAGCGCCGGCTCGGCTATTGATTTGACCCATGGGGCATTGCGTCTGACCACTGTGGCCACAAGATCGTTCAGGAAGATCTCGTTGCCCGCCTGGTCGCTGTGCCACCAGCGCATGTAGGAGAGCAGCGGGTCGTCAGGCGGCACAATCCCGTCGACGGGAGCGGACAAGCCTCCCATGCCGGGTGCGAGTCTGCCACCCGGAAGGGTGGCGCACCAATAGTCTTTCTCCGGGAGTGCCAGCCATGTGGACAAGTCAAGGCCGAACCTCTCCCGCGCCTCCTTGATTGACTGCGGGCGGAAGTCCAGTCCGTCGACCCACAGGTGCTCGGTGTTGACGATCATATCCCGGATATCCGGATAGCGCTGCAGGTTCGCTCCTAAGCGTGCGGCCTGCTCCGTCAATGACGCTAACGGCGCGGGGGCGCGCTGGTCGACATTGTGCGGTTTGCCGGAGATGTTGAGCAGATAGTCGTCCCGCGTGGCCGCCTTGCCTTGGATGCCAACCTTGATCATGCTGTAAAGCCGGTTGCGATTGGCCTCGTCGATCTCCGCCGCCTTGATGCCCGCCACGCCGGCGGTGCTCACGCCCAACTCCTGATACTCGCGTCCATTGCCGCCCCAGATGATCACTTGGGCGTTCTCCCGCGGTGTTCTGGCGGGGCTGATCTCGATGTCCCTCGTGTGTCTGATCTCCGCCACCTCCACGAAAAAACGGTATTTCCCTGGCATCAACAGCGCCGGCTGCCATTCCAGCGGCAAGGTGGCTGCGGACTTCCCGGGCAGCGCTGGAGCGGAGCGGTTGCTCCGGAATACGCCCTCGACACCCCAGGAAACCGTGAGACTGTCCAGATCCTCCTCGCCAAGATTCCTCAATTCCACGTTCCAATTGCGGGTCTTGTCGTCTCTGGCGAATACGGACATCACCTCCTTGTCATGGAGTCTGAGGGGGAGTTGAAGGCCGCCGCCGAGCGGCCCCGGGAGCGCGGTGAGCGCGGCGATCTCCGCGTCAGTGAGCGGGCGGTCCCATTGGGCGAACTCGTCGAACAGGGCGTCGGCGCGCAGGGCGGGGCTGAAATCGTTGGATGTCCCTCCCAAATGGAGCGGGGCGGTGAGCGGAGCGATGTCAGCCTCCCCCCGTTTCACGTTGTCGATGAACAGTTCCGCCGTGCCGGCCTGCCAGCGCAGGACAAGGTGATGCCAGTTGTCGTCGTCGAGCGGGGTTGGTAGTTTGACAGTGCTCTTTCCCAGCGTCGCCGTCTGTCCGTCCTTCATGTCCACGGCGATGAGGGGGGGCCAGCCAACACTGGCGTCGAAGCTTATCAACCGCCGCCATTTCACCTTGCCGAGCATCTTGAACCAGCAAGTCACTGTTCCCGTCTCGGTCTTTGTCGGGGGGGGCATTTCCAGCCGGTCGCCGGGACGTGTCGACAAAGGCGGCAGCCAGGTGGAGGCGGTGGATTTTCCCGCATAGCCGCCACCGAGCTTTTCCAGCATCGGCGCGGCCGCCTGAAATGTGCCGGGGGTTTTTGACTGCACGCTGAACGTGACATTCTGTCTTGTCTTGATTCCATTTTTCGATTCATTCTTCTGCCCAGTGGCGCCAGCGTCGGCGGCAATCGCCTCGGAGCGGGGATGCAGTTCGACGCGTTGCCAGGCTCCGGTGAGCGTCACGTCAACTGTGTCCTTTTCCGTTCCCACGGTGATCGCCTGGCCGCTCTCACCTTTGAGGTACATCGAGAATGCGACATCCTTGGCTTCCGGCAGCGGGACTGGACCGATGGAGAGGCCGGGGCGTTCGCCGACGATTTCAACGCATGGTGTTCGGGGCAGCCCGTGCGATAGGGGTGTCAGCTTCGAACCGTTAAGAGGCGTGGGTGTTTCCTCAAGCAGGTTCTTTCCCGCATCCACATCGCAGGCGCAGCCTCCATATTCGACGAGGAGGCTTTGCCCGAATTTTCCTGGCATGAACCTGGGGGACATCGGTCCGTACATCTTGTCCAGCATAGGTGTCCAGGCTTCGGAGTCGCGTGAGAATTCCGGCATCGTCTCGACGCCATCCGGCGACAACGTCCGGAT
>CAYTFM010000066.1:5945-14396 GCA_964436735.1 uncultured Victivallales bacterium
GTGTCGGCTCGTCCACAGAGCTGACGGCCGCATGGTTGCAGGCGTGGCAAAGCGCCGACAGGAGGACAATACCCAACCCGAGCCGCTGGTCTCTGCTCATGTCAATTCACCATCACCTTTCCCGCATCCACGTGGACGGTGATATGATGTTTCCCGATCTTGAACTCCAGCTCTTTCGCACCGCTTTTCAGTATCTTCATGTCCGGCAGTTGCGCCTCCTTGCCACAGGCGAAGACGGCTAGGAAGGTGACCGCTTTCATCGCATCGGCGCGGGCAAAAACAGTGTCGCAAGGAGTGGGCTGGTAGCCCTTGATGGTCGTCGCCTTGCAGAGGGTGAACTCCTGGTCGCCGATGATCCTAGCCTTGAGGCCGTTGTCGAAGGCGAACTCGCCGCTTCGTGCTTTCGGCAGGCAGGCGATGTCCGTGAAGCGGCCGCGTTCCGGCAGGAAATCCAGCTTCACGGCGGGCTGCGGCGCTCCCTCCAGGCTTGCCTTGCCTTTGCCGTACTGATAGCGGTCGAAGCAGTGGGGCGTGTCGCTTTCCAAACGGTCGAACACCACGTAGCAGTCGTTGAGAAGGGCGATGCCGCGGAGCTGCCGCACGCCTTCGTGGAGAGGGCTTGCGTCGTCGGTTCTGACTATGGCGATGGGGTGCTCGGGCGAGTCGTCGAAGGCCACGAGCGCGCCGTCGACGTCCCGCTGGTCGGTGCCGTCGACGACCATAGTGCTGTGGGCGGCGGTGGCCTCCATCCATCCCGCCTCCGGAGCGCTGTAGGGGATGCGACCGACCTCCTCGTCGACCGCCTGTCCGTTGTGGAGGAAGCGTGTCTGGAATTTGTCGTGCTCCAGGCGGTCGAAGGTTTTGATGTAGTTCATCTTGATGCCGGAGTTTTCGGCGGCGGTGCCGTTACGCAGGAAGATGTAGCCGGTGCTGGCGAAGAGCTTCGAGCGGACGGGGAACTGGACCGCGCTGGGAAGCCCAAGAATGCCCAGGAAGGCGCTGGCGTGGCTGATTCCTTTCTCCCTGCTTTTCTCCAATGCCGCCAGGTAGGCACTGTCGCGGTAGACGCGGTAGGCCAGCTCGTAGCTGATGCCGAAGCCTTCCGAACCACCGGTGACCAGCGAGCCGTCGAAGACCCGTTTGAAGCGGGGCGTCAGGAGGTTGGTTCCCATCTCATAGGCGAAATTTGAGAAATTGACCATGGCTCCGAAAATCGCCCGGTGGTAGGCACCGGCTTCCTGGCTGACGCCATCTTCCGTGTAGCCGTACTCCACGACCTCATGCCAGCCGAATTCGCCGTTGATGGCTTCGCCGACCAGCGGCCAGCATCCAGTCGCCAATCCGGCCGTGCCATACGCTCTGAGGTGCTCCGCCTGCATGTTGGAATACTCCACGCTGTGCCTCGAGACGCGGAAGGCGTCCTCCTTGAGCATTGCCGCGATTTTCTCACGCTTGACGTCAGTCAGGGCAGGGGAGCTCTTCAGTAGATGGAAGGCCTCAGCCAGCTCCGGAAGCTGCCAACTCGTCCGCAGAGTGGTGCTTCCGCCAAGCTTAGAGCCGCCAGATGTGGAGCGCCAACCGCATATCGGCATCTCCGGATATTTATCAGCGTAGGCGTGGAGCATGTCCACCGCTTTCTGGGCGTAGGTCTCATTGCCGCTTAGCTGGTAGGCGTCCGCCAGTGTGTGGATGTCTTTATACCGATTGGAACGGTAGATGCAGGCGTAGGCGCCTCTGATGACAGGGTCGTCAACGAATTGCTTCTTGCACTGCGGGCAGTAATGCTTGTCGAGCTTGAGTTCGTCTACCGGCGACAGTTTGACGTTGCAGGTGGCGCAGCGGTATTTCTGATCAAAGTCCACCAATCCAATATAGGCAGGCCACTCCTTGCTCATTGTCTTGTCGGCCGACCGGAACACGTTTTCACGCAGCTGCTTGATGCCGGGCATGGCCTTCTCCCGGGCCGCCAGGAACGCCATGGTTTCGGCCGGGCTGGGCTGGTGCTCGTTGAAGACGGGAATCACCGCCCACATTGGCGTGTTGCGGAACCCGATGATCGGGCTGAAGTCGGAGTCAGGCGCGCCCGGCACGCTCACGCGGGGCAGGCAGGGTTCGCCGTAGAGCGGCGGTAGGCTCTCTGCTTTGATCCTGGGAATGCTGAGCTTCACCGTGACCAGTTTTTCCTCGCCGGCGCCCAACTCGATCGATTCCGGAGCCTCCGCCCGGAAATATTTCAGCGTCCCTCGCGAGTCTGCCTCCAGGGTGGCCTTCAGCGCCTTGTCGGTCTGGTTCTTCACCTTCAAATTGTAGAGGTAGGACACTTCCTGGCGGCTCTCGACCAGTTCCGTTGAGAGCAGGTCGAAGTCGGCGGTGACCATGCGCCTCACCAGCCGCGGATTGCGGATCAGAGCCTTGCGCCAGGTAGGCTCGCCGGCTGACCCCACCACCCGCCGCGACAGTGTCATCTCAAAGGTGTTGGGGGGCAACGGTTTTGTGCCATGCGGCACGAAAACGCCGTCGTCGTCCACGCGCAACTCGAAACGCCCGGATGTCCATTGTCCCACAGGCGTTTTGAACTTGAGGTACCAACTGCTGAGCGTGTCCTTCGACGGATAGCCGTGTAGGACGCTGTGCAGTCCGACCTGCGAGCCCTGCGGCTGGATATCGAAGCGCAGCTCGTCGTACCGTCCTGGTTCGATCCCCAACTTGTCGAAGTCCAGATGGATAGTTTGGGAGAGGGGAGTCGGCAACGACCACTCGTACACATCCTGGCCAGTCTTGACGATGTCCGCCTTGTCCTCGGAACTATGGGTCGTCAAATCCAGGGGCATGACGTGATCGGCGGCATCGAGCCGTAGGAGGGCGGCACACAATCCGACAAGCGCGACACTGTAACATCTGCTGTTCATGGCTTGACCTCCTCGGTAGATCGTGATTTTAAAATCGTACTACGTGTTTTCTTTGACACTCTACCGGGGGCCCGAATAGCACCACAGATCGTAGTTTTCCGCAAGCGTTACTGGCACTGGTGTTGGCGACCCCGCCTGGACGTTGCCGTCGAATCTGGCGGCGTGCCCGTCCAGATAGGCGATGTTGAAGCGTCCATTATGCCGCACGTCGATCCCCTGCGACCCGCTGCCGTTGTTGTACCCGGCCACGAAGTCTCCGCCACTGCTATCGGTGAAGGACATCGCCTGGGCTGGCTTCGTATATTGCTTCATGAAAAAGCTGGATGCACCGCCAAGGATATCATTGTGGACGTGGATGTTGATTCCATAGGCATTTGACGCTGTAGTGCTGCGGAATGACGAGCACCAGATTTTCCCGCGGATGTTGTAGGAGTTTCCCGTGAGTTCCTGCATGATGGTGGCATAATAGACGGTGCCGCCAAGATTCTGGCGACGCGGCAGGAGCGCTCCGTCGTTGTCCATGCTGTAGGATTGGCTGGCGTACTCCGCCTGCTTGAGATTGCTTAGGCAGGCGATGGAATGGGCGGCTTCTTTTGCTTTGCTCAGGGAGGGCAGCAGCAGGCTGGCCAGAATGGCGATGATGGCGATGACCACGAGCAGTTCAATAAGGGTGAATCCAATTTTGCTTTGACGCATGGGCTCTCCTCGTTTTAAATTGTTGATGCTTCCATAGGACAGGAGGCTCTGGCGATGAACGTGGCTTTGACTGCGACGGGGGAGGCGTTGGGGTGATGGCACTGTTCGCCATCGGCCGCCATTTCGCTGATCCGCCGTGCCAGTTCCGTCGGATTTCTTGAGAAACTGCTCAGGCCGTGGGCGTGGCTCCATGGCGTGTCGTAGTCGCCGATGATTGCCAGCTCCTCTGGCACCTTCAAGCCCGCCAGGCCGGCGGCTTCGAGGGCCATGACGGCGCGGTAGTCGATGCTCGCCACGATGGCGTCGGGGCGTCCGGGGCTTTTGAAAAGCTCGACCAGCTCGTCAACGGACGCGCCGCGGTCATCGCCTTGGGGCTTGATTATCATACTCGCGCCCAATCCCTCCTGCGTCATGACGCGGCTGAAGCTGTTGACGATGCACCATTCGTCCTCGGGAAAGCTTGGACGCGGTGGCGGCGGACGCGTGAGAAGGCATATCCGCCTCTTGCCGGCTTTTGACAAAATCCTGACCGCCTGCTGGAGAAGATCCTCGTAATCGGTGCAGACCAGCTTCCCGCGGATGAACGCCGGAAGCCCTTGGTGAATGCCGAACCAGACGACGCTGTCCCAGAGCTTGTCGGCGGTGTTCCGCAACCCAAGCTCATCGCTGAGCGGCGGATTCCACAACGCCTGGTTCTTTTCAAGCATGATCCGACGGCAACCGCGGTTCCGCGCCGCCTTCAACTGGTCGACGAAATGCCGTATCCCGTTTTCTCCTTCGCTTTCAAAGGGGATCGCAAGGGGAATCAGGCCGCGCTGCTGGCATGACAACGAGATGGCGTGATACAGCTCCGCGAAAAAATGACCTTCGGCTCTCAGTGCCATTGCGATGAGCCGATCATCGCCCTCCTTCTTCCTGGCTTTGCGCACGGGAAGTCGCCTGATGAACGTCCCGCTGCTGGGCCTCCGTTCCACCAGCCCCTCTTGCTCCAAGATGCCCAAGCTGCCCCGGATCGTCAGATGGCTTACGCCAAAACGGGTGGCGAAATCCTTTTCCGACGACAGCCGCGCCCCCGGTCTCAGGCCGCTCTCGAGGAGCTCTCGTCTGATGCTGCCCGCCAGCTTGTCTTTGAGTGGAATTTCCCTCATCTCACGCCACCTTGCGGCAGATATTTACCAGAGTATACCGGATTATATATCGCATTATATAGCGGTAGTAGAGTGGTTTCAAGAATGTCAGAGGTGAAATAACAACTTTTCCGGCACTGTTCTTCCGCATGATCCGCAAATGACGTATGAGGCTCGAGTGACACGCCGTCTTGATTCATCTATCCTGTCGTGTACCTTTCTGATGTTCTGATGAAGGCCGCTCGATGATCCATTGCAACGGTGCTGTAGTGGGGGATCTATGGAGGGCTCTGTCCGCACGTTACGAGAAGCAACCAACGCCGAAAGCAATTTTGGCCTCATTTTTTTTCTTTGTTATTTCCGTCACCGCACCCGCGGCAACTATTTTTGTCAAACGCTACAATTTTGGAAATAGCGTAAGGATTGATGCTTTATGATGACGAAATTCCGAGTCGAAAAAGATCTGCTGGGGGAGGAGAGGATCCCCACCGATGTGCTGTATGGCGTGCACACCATGCGGGCCATAGGGAATTTCAAGATTTCGGGGCGTTTCGCCAATCCCGCGCTCATCCACGCCTACGGGGCGGTGAAGCTCGCCTGCGCGATGACCAACCACGAGCTCGGCAGATGGGATGACGGCACCTTCAAGGCGATAGAACAGGCATGTGGCGAGATGATCCGAGGCGAACTCGACCACCACATCTTGGTGGACGCCTTGCAAGGGGGAGCCGGCACCTCGACGAACATGAACGTCAACGAAGTCCTCGCCAACCGCGCCCTGCAACTGCTTGGACGCGAACCCGGCGACTACGCCGTCATCCATCCCATTGAGGACATCAATCTCCATCAGTCGACCAACGACAGCTATCCGACGGCTTTGAGGGTCGCCGCCATCACAGGGTTGCGTCGGCTTGAGGCAGAGCTGACCTCACTTCTCGAGTCCTTCCAGCGGAAGGAGCAGGAGATGGGGCACGTCGTCAAAGTCGCTCGGACGCAGTTGCAGGACGCCGTGCTTACGACGATGGGGCGGACGATGTCCGCCTTCGCCGAGGCGTTCGGGCGCGATCGCTGGCGCGTCTACAAGTGCGAGGAGCGTCTGCGGGTGGTGAACCTCGGAGGGACCGCCATTGGGACGGGGCTCTCTGCCCCCAAACGGTACATATTCAAAGTCGTTGAGCATTTGAAGAACGTCACCGGTTTCGGTTTCTCCCGCGCGGAGAATCTCGTGGAGGCGACGCAGAACACTGACGCATTTGTCGAGGTCAGTGGCATCCTCAAAGCGTGCGCCTCGAACCTCTTGAAGGTCAGCGGCGACCTGCGCCTTATGTCCTCGGGGCCTGACGCGGGGGTTGGCGAGCTGAAACTTCCCGCTCGGCAGGCGGGCTCGACGATCATGCCCGGCAAGGTGAATCCCGTCATCCCCGAGGCCGCCTCGCAGGCGGCCATGGCGGTTATGGCGAACGATTCCGCGCTCACGATGGCCTGCTCGCTGGGCAATCTCGAGCTCAACGCCTTCATGCCGTTGATTGCGGACTGCCTCCTGGCCAATCTCGATCTTCTCGCCAATGCCTGCAAAGCCTTGCGCGAACTGTGCGTCGACGGAATGACGGTGGACGAAGAGCACTGTCGTCGCCACGTGGAAGGTTCGACAGCAACAGCCACCGCGTTGGTCGACGTCATCGGCTACGAAGCGGCGCAGGAGGTGGTGGAAGAGGCCGCGGCGCACAAGATGTCAATCAAGGAGATTGTTGTCTCCAAGCAGCTTATGACGCCAGAAGACTTCGACCGGCATGTCTCCCCTGAGGCCGTTTCGCGGCTTGGCGGCAGATAGTCCAGCATCTCCCTTTGCGCCATGCGAAATCGACGAATGGCGTCATGTCTTATGCGGCGAGAAGATGAACACGAGATGGCAAGACGAAATTACTTGTAAATCAAGTACTTCTGACGCTTCGCGTCGAATTGGCGTAGTCCCGTCTCCCATCTTTGCGCGATGGTGCGGTAGTCCTCGCCTTTGACGATGCTTACGCGGACGGTCGAGGTGCCCATCGCTTTGTCGAAGGTGACGAGGCGTTTGCGGTCGCGGTCCGGCATCCAGCTGAAGTTGCTCGGGTAGGTTTTCTGAAGATGGCAGAGGATGGCAACTTCAGTGGTGGTCGGTTTGAAGGTGGCGGGATCAGTCAAGACGAACTGGACGGCGGCGACGCCATTCTTCGAGTAACCACCCTTGACAGGCTTGAACATAATCGGTTGGAAGGTGACGCCGGGCAGTTTGAGGCTGTTGAGCGCCCCTGCGGTAAGCTCGGGGTTCAGCCATGACGCGGCGAAGACCTGGAAGGAGAGGGGATCCCCGCAGCCGATGTTGAGTGATCCCGTCTCGCCGATCGTCCCCGTCGCGGCGAAACAGCAGGCGGCGTCTGGCGAGGGGATGTTCGGGGAGGGGGGCGTCCACCGCAACCCCGTCTCCTTCCAACTCATTCCCCGCTGATAGCCCGCCATCGGGATGATGGTGAGCTTCGCTTTGATGCCCTCCTCCACGTTCAAGTACCAGCCGAGCTCGCCGACCGTCATGCCGTACACCCGTGGCACGGGGAAAAGTCCGATGAACGAGATGAACTTAGGCTCGGTGATCGGGCCGTCTAACACGATCGCCCCCAAAGGGTTGGGGCGGTCAAGGACAATCATCTCCTTTCCGCTCTCGGCGATGGAGCGCATGCACTCCGCCATGTGCCAGACAAAGGTGTAGGCGCGGCTGCCGACGTCCTGGATGTCATAGACGAGCACGTCGATCTGCTCGAGCGCCTCTTTGGGGGGGCGGTGGTCTTTCCCCCCGTAGAGGGAGTAAATCGGGAGGCCCGTCTTCGGATCCTTGCCGCCAGGGAAATGCTCGCCTGCCTTCACGTCACCGCGGATGCCATGCTCAGGGGCGAAGAGCGCGACGAGGTTGACGCCGGGAGCGTTTTTTAGCAGATCGATGGTCGCGCGTCCCTGCGAATCAACGCCGGTCTGGTTCGTGATGAGTCCGACGCGTTTGCCTTTGATGAGTCCAAGATGTTGAGCCATAAAAACTTCCACGCCAGGAGACACGCGAGCGTTCGCATTGGCGGCGGCGACCATTAGAAGCATTCCCGCGCAGACGGCGGATAGAGAGGGGGGGCTGTGCATATTGATGCCGAGAAGTGTTGGTTCAGGTTGAATTGGATCGAGCGCTTTGCAGCGGACGGTACGGCACAACGAAAAAATACAATACGCCTCTCTTTATCTGAGTCAAGCGCAGCCGGGGAAGGATAGAGAACAGGGAAGTGCAAAAAAAATCTGATTAGGTGGTTGATATGCGCGCCAGGCGGTCTACATTAAATCTTCCGTTTTGATTTTTTGCTCGGGTGGCGGAATTGGCAGACGCACTAGCTTGAGGTGCTAGCGGAGCAATCCGTGGGGGTTCGAGTCCCCCCTCGAGCACCAAATTTTAAGGCTGCAGGCTTTTCAGAAAAATCGGAAGAAACATGTGATGACGGGCTTGACATGACGTCATCTCCCATTAACTTAAAAACCCGTTTTTCCATTCCGTTTTTTCGTCGTATGGGGGCTTGGGCTGGGCGGAGTTGAGTGTTTCGATGCCCACATAGCTCAGTTGGTAGAGCACATCCTTGGTAAGGATGAGGTCATCGGTTCGATTCCGATCGCAAGCTTAGAAGAAAGTGTAGAGCATCCCGCATAAATCG
>CAYTFM010000066.1:14406-28432 GCA_964436735.1 uncultured Victivallales bacterium
GAGGTCATCGGTTCAATTCCGATTGTGGGCTCCATTGAGCCCCCGCGGGGAATCCTGCGGCGGGTTCGCAGTGGGTGAAGTCACGGAATGTCGCGCGAGACAATCGTCGTGTGCGCATAACATATTAAAGTTTGTTGGGTATAAATAAATGCTGCCCCGAGCGGTGGTTCCCCCCCCGCGGCGGAGCGAATGGGAGGTCACGAGGAATATGGCTAAGGAAAAATTCACAAGGAACAAACCGCACGTCAACGTTGGAACCATTGGACACGTGGACCATGGTAAAACCACGCTGACGGCCGCCATCACGAAGGTGCAGGCCGGCAAGGGCTTGGCCAACTACATCTCCTATGACCAGGTTGCCAAAGCTTCCGAGTCACAAGGACGCCGCGATCCCACCAAGATCCTGACGATCGCGACCTCGCACGTTGAATACCAGACCGATAAACGTCACTATGCCCACGTTGATTGCCCTGGGCACGCTGACTATATTAAGAACATGATCACCGGTGCGGCCCAGATGGACGGCGCGATTCTGGTGGTGAGCGGCGTTGACGGCACGATGCCGCAGACCCGCGAGCATATCCTGCTCGCCCGTCAGGTTGGTGTTCCGGCCGTCGTCGTCTTCATGAACAAGATTGATGTCGCCGATCCTGAACTGCTGGATCTCGTCGAGCTCGACATCCGCGAGCTGTTGAATAAATATGGCTTCCCCGGCGACACGACCCCCGTCGTGCGCGGCGCGGCGGTGAAGGCGTTGAACGCCCCCGACTCCAACCATGAGGATGCGAAGTGCATCCAGGCGCTGATGGATGCTATCGACGCCTATATCCCGGGACCGGTCAGGGTTGTTGATCGGCCGTTCCTGATGAGCATCGAGGATGGGTTCTCGATCGAAGGTCGTGGCACGGTCGTCACGGGCAGGGTCGAGCGCGGCAAGATCCATGTCCAGGATGAGGTGGAGATCGTCGGTTTGAAACCCACCGCCAAAACGACATGCACGGGCGTCGAGATGTTCCGCAAGGAGCTTGAGGAAGGGCAGGCGGGTGACAACGTCGGCTGTCTGCTACGTGGCACGAAGAAGGATGACGTCGAGCGCGGCCAGGTTCTGGCTAAACCCGGCACCATCACTCCGCACACGAAGTTCAAGGCCGAGATCTATGTGTTGAGCAAGGAAGAGGGTGGACGGCATAAACATTTCGCCAGCGGCTATCGTCCTCAGTTCTACTTCAGAACGACCGACGTCACCGGCAATATCCAGCTTCCCGAGGGCACCGAAATGGTGATCCCGGGCGACCACACGGAGATCACGGTCGAGCTTATCCAACCGATCGCCATGGAGAAGACGATGCGCTTCGCCATACGCGAAGGTGGACGCACCGTCGCCTCGGGCCGCGTCACCGATATTATTGCGTGACGAACGCGCGTGAATCGTAACATGTCCCGGAGCGCCGTAAGGGCCTCCGGGATTTTCCATACACAGGATTGGTGCGGACATGAGAGAGACCATCACGTTAGCGTGCACGGAATGCAAGAGGCGGAACTACATGACGGCCAAGGAGAAACGTAACACTCCCGGACGTCTTGAGAAGAAGAAGTACTGCAGGTTCGAGCGGAAGCACACGCTCCACAGGGAGACGAAATAACATAATGTCCCGCTTGCCGGGGGCGTTGGCGGCGTAGACGCAGGTGAGTAGCTCAATTGGTAGAGCGGCGGTCTCCAAAACCGCAGGTCGCAGGTTCGATCCCTGTCTCACCTGCCATTATTTATAGAAAGAACAGGCGTCATGGGTGACTGGCTGGCGAAGACTAGGTTGTTCATATCGGACACAATCGAGGAACTGCACAAGTGTACGTGGCCCTCGCGGGAGGAGCTCTTCGAGTCGACGGTCGTAGTGATTGTCGCAGTGGTGGCTCTGTCTATCATCGTGGCATTGGTTGACTTGGCCAGCCAGCAGGTCATCAAGTTTCTGACGGGGTTTTGAGTGACAGTATAGGCCCGCGCCTTGGGGCGGGGGTGGCCGGGAATCTGGTTTTGTTGATGGCTGCAAATTTAGGCGCGGCGGAGGAAGATGGATACTCCCAGTAATGAGAATAAAGGGAATTGGTTTGTAATCAATACCCTTTCTGGCTACGAGAACAAGGTGAAGGACAACATCGAGAAGCAGCTTCGGCTGGAGGGTGAAAGCCACCCCATCTATGAGGTGCTCATCCCGATGGAGAAAGTCTCCGAGGTGCGCCAAGGCAAGAAGGTGACCTCGACACGGAAGTTCTTCCCTGGCTACATCCTTGTGCGGATGGATCTGTACGACAAGGATGGGAAAATCAACGACTTAACATGGTATTTTGTCCGTCAGACGCAAGGTGTCATCGGATTCGTCGGAGGCACAGGGGAGCGGCCGCTACCGCTCAGCCAGCGCGAGGTTGACAACCTCATGTCGCAGGTGAGAGAGCGCGAAGAGAACATTGTGCCGAAGATGCAATTCGAGACGGGGGAGACCGTTCGGATCAAGGACGGTGCGTTCGAGAACTTCGAGGGAGTCATCGAGAACATTGACCCCGAACGTGGCAAATTGAAGATCCTCGTGTCGATCTTCGGCCGCTCGACGCCAGTGGAGCTTGAGTATTGGCAAATCGAGAAGAGCTGACGGGCGTGCCTTCCGATTTGTTGTAAATGATAGATGCTATGTCGGTGTGGGAGAAGGACGCCCTTTCGAACCACTCCGAGGAAGAGAAGGTGTGACAGATGGCGAAGAAAATCACGGCGCAGATCCGCCTGCAGATTCCTGCGGGTGCGGCGAATCCTGCGCCACCCGTCGGTCCGGCACTCGGCCAGGCTGGCGTGAACATCATGGAGTTCTGTAAAAAATTTAACGCTGCCACGCAGGCGCAGGCAGGGCTGATCATTCCGGTGGTCATCACTGTCTATCAGGATCGCTCGTTCACGTTCATCACCAAGTCCCCCCCCGCTTCAATTCTTCTGAAGAAGGCGGCAGGTCTGGCGTCCGGTTCGAAAACGGCCGGCAGGGAGAAGGTGGGGAAGGTGACGAAAGCCCAGGTGCTTGAAATCGCCCGGACGAAGAAGAACGATCTAAACGCCCGCGACGAGGAGGCCGCCATACGGGTCATCGCCGGGACGGCCAGAAGCATGGGAATCGAGGTGGTCGATGCATAGAAGCAAACTCTATCGCGCCCAAAGCGAGAAGCTGGACAGCGCCAAAGTATATGATCTGCGCGAGGCACTGACCGCTATTAAGTCGATCCCCCATGTCAAATTCGATGAAACCGTTGAATTGGCATTCAAGCTCGGCGTTGATCCCAAGCAGTCCGACCAGAACGTCCGCGGCGCAGTCACTCTCCCCAAGGGGACGGGTAAGAAGATCCGCGTGGCCGTTGTCGCCGCAGGGGACGTTGCCGAGCAGGCGAAAGCCGCTGGAGCCGACATCGTTGGTATGGAGGATCTAATCGCGAAGATTCAAAGTGGCTGGGTCGAGTTCGACTCACTCATCGCCACTCCCGCCGCCATGCCAAAAGTGAGAACTCTTGGTAAAATGCTGGGACCGAAGGGATTGATGCCTAATCCGAAAACGGGGACGGTTACTGACAACGTGGGACAGGCGGTGCGGGAGGCGAAAGCCGGCCGCGTCGAGTTCCGCGCCAACGAAGGGGCGTGTGCGCACGTGCCTGTCGGGAAGCTATCGTTCAGTGTCGAGGATTTGGCGGAGAATTGCTCGGCCATCGTGCATGCGCTCGTCAGAGCCCGGCCGGCGGTCGCCAAGGGTACCTACATCCTCTCCTGCACACTCAGCTCGACTATGAGTCCCGGCCTCAAGATTAACACCAAGGACTTCGTAAAGGTGACCACATGAGACTTGAAAAAAAGCAAATGGTCGATGATATCGGGTCCTTGTTGGATGCCAGTTCCTTCCTGTATTTTGTGAGCTACAAAGGGCTGAAGGTCAAAGAATTCAACGAATTCCGCATCGATCTTCACAAGCTCGGGTCGAAGTGCTACGTCATCAAAAACCGCCTGATCAAGAAGGCGGCCGAGCAGAAGACAGTCGGACCGCTGGTCTCGATGAAATTGTCTGGCGACACGGCCGTTGTGGCGGGGTCTGGTGACGCCGGCGAGGTTGCCAAGTCGATCGCCGCCTTTGCGAAGAAATATACGGCGGTCGCCGTGAAGGGTGGTTTCTACGAGGGTGCCGCTCTCAGCAAGTCTGATGTCGAGGCGATCGCCTCCCTGCCGCCCAAGCCGATTCTGCAGTCGCAGTTGTTGGGGCTTCTCCAAGCTGCGCCGCGGGGATTGGTCACCGTTCTCTACGCCAAGTTGTCAGGCGTGGTCAACGTGCTCAGCGCTTACAAGGATAAAAAAGAGAAACAGTAAACGTTAAAACTAAATATGGAGGTTGTAGCTATGGTTGAGGAAGCAAAAGTCGAAGTCTCCCCTGAGATGGAGAAGTTCATCTCGTATATCGAGAGCATGTCCGTCTTGGATCTCTCGAAGCTGATCAAGGCGCTTGAAAACCGTCTTGGCGTCTCCGCCGCCGCGCCAGTCGCCGCCGCCGCCGCACCGGCCGCCGCCGCCGCCGCACCGGCCGCCGAGGAGAAAACCGAGTTCAACGTGGTCCTGGTCTCCTACCCCGCCGACAAGAAGATCGGCGTGATTAAGGCGGTCAGGGAGATCACGGCCCTCGGTCTTGCCGAGGCGAAGAAGGCTGTCGAGAGTGCTCCTGCCCCGGTCAAAGAGGGAGCCTCAAAAGAAGACGCCGAGAAGTTCAAGAAGCAGCTCGAGGCCGCCGGGGCGGTTGTTGAGCTCAAATAGATTCGCAAATCGATATTTCACGTTGCCGGAGGACGGGAGGTCGACAAGGCCGATCCCGTCTTTCGGTTTTTTCATCGCCGCCGGAGGGATTGCCGCCCTGCGGTGGCGGTGTCTAGTTTTATTGTCGGTCTGTTCGGCGCCGCTAACCACAACTTAGCATAGGGAGCACTATGGCTGAGCGCATCAATTTCGGAAAACTCCGGGAAGTCCTTGAAATCCCAGACCTGATCAGCATTCAGGTTAAATCCTACGAGCAGTTTCTACAGCTGGAAGAGGACTCCGCTAAAAGAAATAATCAGGGGCTTCAAGAAGTCTTCAAAGAAGTTTTCCCGATAGAGAGCTATGACAAGCAGTGTGTGCTCGACTATCTCTCCTACAGCATTGGAAAACCCAAAAAGGAAGTCGTCGACTGCCTGAAAGACGGCGACACCTACGCTGCGCCGTTATACATCGATTTCCGTCTCGACAACAAGGGGGAGTCGAAGATGGAGAGTGTTTTCATGGGGGATATTCCCATGATGACCGAGCGTGGAACGTTCATCATAAACGGGGCCGAGCGCGTGATCATAAGCCAATTGCACCGCTCCCCAGGCATCTGTTATGAGAAGAAACAACACTCAAGCGGACGTACTCTCTACTCTTACCGCATCATCCCGGATCGTGGCTCATGGCTCGAAGTGCAGTTCGACATCAATGACTACATCTACATCTTTCTCGATCGGCGGCGTAGACGTCGTAAATTTTTGATCACCACTCTTTTACGTGCGATTGGATATGAGACCGACAGGGAGATGATCCAGTCGGTTTATACCATAAAAACCATGGGGATATCCGAACTCCTGGCCAAGGAGGACGTCTCCGAGTACTACACGATGGAGAAGTATACTGGCGATGACGACTCGGTTGTCTCAGAGGAGTATGTGCCCCTCACCAGAGAGGTGTTGAAGACTATTTCCTCAGGGAAAAAAGATAAGATCGAAGTGATTTATATCCCCAACAAGGCTGACTACCTTCTGAAATGCCTGAAGAAAAAGGATGGCGGTCCGCCGATTACCACGCAGGAGGAGGCGCTTAAGGAGATCTATCGGCGCATGAGACCGGGCGATCCGCCCAACATCGCCAACGCCAAGCAATTGCTCAAACGCCTCTTTTTCGACGTTCGTCGTTATGATCTCGGACTAGTCGGGCGCTACAAGATCAATCAGAAGCTTGCGCACGGAGTTACCGCCGATGTGAGGACAATGACGAAGGAGGATCTGCTTTTTGCGACTAAGGGATTGATTGAGCTGCGGTGCAAGGGGGGGCAGGTGGACGACATCGACCACCTTGGCAGCAGGCGCATCAAGACCGTCGGTGAGCAGATTCAAAATCAGTGCCGCATCGGCCTCGTTCGTACGGAACGGCTTGTCCGCGAGCGCATGACGTTGGGCATGGAAGACGCTGGGGTCACACCGGGGAAACTGGTGAATCCCAAGGCGTTTGCAAGCGTCATCCGCGATTTCTTCGCCCGGAATCAACTCTCGCAGTTTATGGATCAGACGAATCCGCTCTCCGAGCTCACCAACAAACGGCGCCTCAGCGCTCTTGGGCCAGGCGGACTCAACCGTGAGCGCGCTGGTTTCGAAGTCCGAGACGTCCACACCAGCCATTATGGACGTGTGTGTCCGATCGAGACTCCTGAGGGACCGAACATCGGTCTTATCTCGTCCATGTCCCTTTACACCAAGGTCAATGATTTTGGCTTCTTAGAGACACCGTATCGGACCGTCAAGAACGGGGTTGTCTCCGATGATGTCGATTATCTTACCGCCGATGTTGAGGAGCAATTCATAATTGCCCAGGCGAATGCGCCAATCGATAGCAAAGGCCGCTTCACCAATCAAATGGTGATGTCCCGCTACAAGGGAGACTCGCAGGAGAGACCCCGCGGGGAGGTCCAGTACATGGACGTCTCGCCGAAGCAGTTGGTCAGTGCCGCCGCAGGATTGATCCCATTCTTAGAGCACGATGACGCCAATCGCGCGCTGATGGGGTCGAATATGCAGCGCCAGGCAGTGCCTCTCCTCACCACCGAGTCGCCTCTGATAGGCACTGGCTTGGAGGGTCGTATCGCCGTTGACACGAAGGCCGTCATTCGCTCGCAGCTTGACGGAATCGTTGCCGAGGTATGCGGCAGCCGGATCGTGATCACGGCTGACGGCAAGTCACTTGAGAAGACCGCGGCACCCGACAAGGCGCGAGTCTACGATTTGTATAAGTTCCTGCGCAGCAACGCAGGGACGTGCATCAACCAACGTCCTGTCGTGCTCTCTGGGAAGCGCATAAAGGCCGGTGATGTCATTGCGGACGGAGCTGCGACTGAAAAAGGCGAACTGGCTCTCGGGAAGAACGTCACCGTGGCTTTCATGCCGTGGTGCGGGTACAACTTCGAGGATGCTATCGTCATGAGCGAGCGCATCGTGAAGGATGATGTATACACGAGCATTCACATCGCCGAGTTCGAGATTGCGGCTCGCGACACGAAGCTCGGTCCTGAGGAGATCACGCGTGACATCCCGAACGTGAGCGAGGAGGCTCTCGCCAACCTCGGAGCCGACGGTGTTGTGCGACTGGGCGCGGAAGTGAAGCCTGGTGACATCCTTGTTGGCAAGATCACGCCGAAGTCAGAGACTGAGCTTGCTCCCGAGGAACGGCTCCTGCGCGCCATTTTCGGCGAGAAGGCGGCCGATGTCAAGGATTCCAGTCTGGTCGTTAGCAGTGGCGTGTCGGGTATCGTCATGGACGTCCGTATCGAGTACGCCCGTGATCCTAACCGCTATTCGATGACAAAGACCGAGATAAGACGGCAGGCCAAGCACATTAAAGACAATGCGAAGGCCGAGCAAGCGGCTCTCATCGAGGAACTGCAGGAAAAACTCACCGAGCTCCTTCTTGGAAAGAAACTTCCGCACCCGATCTTCGATGGATCGTCGTCGAAGAAAGAGATGATTCTCATCTCGTCCAACAGGAAGGTCACGTCAAGCGGCATCTCCAAGCTCGCCGGCAAGTTTAAAGAGTTCAAGATGAAGGAATGCCCTCTGAAGGAGAGCATCGACAAAGTCATCAACGAGTTCAAACCCCGCTTCGACGACATCGATCGCGAAAAGGACACGGCTCTTGGTGCGCTTGAGAAAGGCGAGGGCGGCGAGCCGGGCGTGATCAAGAAAGTGAAGGTCTACGTCGCCACCAAACGCAAGCTGCAGGTCGGGGACAAGATGGCTGGCCGTCACGGAAACAAGGGCATTGTCGCCAAGATCGTGCCTGAGGAGGATATGCCTTTCCTCGCAGATGGCACGCCGGTGGATATCGTGCTCAACCCCCTTGGTGTCCCGAGCCGTATGAATGTCGGGCAAGTGCTCGAGACGCATCTCGGGTTCGCGGCCAAGATTCTGGGGATGAAGGTCGCCACGCCTGTCTTTGACGGTGCGACCGAGGAGCAGATCGTCGAACTCACCCAAAAGGCGAATGCGAAAATCGCCGAAAATGAGGGCGTCAACTACCATTGGGGCTTCCGTCAAGAGGGCAACAAGTGGCAGTATGACGGCAAAGCGGATGTGTTCGATGGCCGCACGGGGGAGAAGTTCGACCAGCGCGTGATGATCGGCAACATTTACATGATGAAGCTCGACCATCTTGTGGCAAGCAAGATCCATGCCCGCTCCGTCGGTCCATACTCGCTGGTCACCCAACAGCCGTTGGGCGGCAAGGCTCAGCATGGCGGACAGCGGTTCGGTGAGATGGAGGTGTGGGCCCTCGAAGCGTACGGGGCCGCCTTCACTCTCCAGGAGATGCTCACCGTCAAGAGCGACGATGTCGCCGGACGCACGCGTATATACGAGTCCATTGTCAAGGGCCAGAATGTGCTCGACGCCGGACGGCCCGAGTCATTCAACGTGCTGATGAAGGAGATGCAGAGCCTTGGGCTTGACATACGAGTGGTCAAGAAAAGCGAACTGCCTAAGAAATAACCGCGGGGAGGTTTACCAGTGATAGACACCAATTTCGGCTACAAGGACATTCTTGGGGTGCCAGATTCCAACGCCTTTGAGGCCGTTTCGATCAAAGTGGCCTCTCCCGAGATTATCCGCTCGTGGAGCCATGGCGAGATCAAGAATCCGGAGACGATCAACTATCGCAGTTTCAAGCCGGAGAAGGGCGGGCTTTTCTGCGAGAAGATTTTCGGCCCGACCCGTGACTGGGAGTGCAGTTGCGGTAAGTACAAGCGCGTCAAGTTCAAAGGCGTCGTCTGCGACCGCTGCGGCGTCGAGGTGACCGTCTCCCGCGTCCGCCGCGAGCGGATGGGGCACATCGAGCTTGCCGTGCCGGTCTCGCATATTTGGTTCTTCAAGTGCATGCCAAGCCGGATAGGGCTCATGCTCGACATGACCGCCAGGGCGCTTGAGAGGGTCATCTACTATGAGGAGTGGGTGGTCGTCGATCCCGGCGACACGCCGTTGACCAGGGCTCAGACACTCAGCGAGATGCAGTACCGCGAGGCGGTTGAGCAATACGGTGAGAAGACGTTCACCGCTGACATGGGTGCCGCCGCCGTCCGCGCGCTGCTTGAGCAGACCGATCTGCAGAAGCTCAAAGGGGAGCTGGAAGCGCAGATGGATGCGACCCGCAGCAAAGCCATACGGAAAAAGATTGCGAAGAGGCTGAAGCTGGTTGAGGGATTCATCACAAGCAATTCACGTCCGGAATGGATGATCATGGAGGTGCTCCCGGTCATTCCGCCCGAACTGCGTCCTTTGGTTCCTCTCGAGGGTGGCCGGTTCGCCACGTATGACCTCAATGATCTGTACCGGAGGGTCATCTACCGCAACAACCGGCTGAAGAATCTGCTGAACCTCAGGACACCCGAAGTCATCATCAGGAACGAGAAGCGCATGCTGCAGGAGGCGGTCGACGCTCTGCTCGACAACGGACGGCATGGGCGCGCAATCACGGGGGCGGGAAACCGTCCGCTCAAATCGCTCAGCGACATGCTGAAAGGCAAACAGGGCCGCTTCCGCCAGAATCTGCTTGGCAAGCGCGTCGACTACTCCGGCCGCTCAGTGATCGTCATCGGGCCCGATCTGCGGCTCGACCAGTGCGGACTGCCCAAGAAAATGGCGCTCACGCTCTTCGAGCCATTCATCATCAGGCACTTGAAGGAAAGAGGGCATGTTCATACCGTCCGCAGCGCCAAGAAGATGATCGAACGCGGCGAACCCGTCGTGTGGGACATCTTGGAGGAAGTCATCAAGGGGCATCCGGTGATGCTGAACCGCGCCCCCACGCTGCATCGGTTGAGCATCCAGGCTTTCAACCCCGTCTTGATCGAGGGGTCCGCCATCCGCATCCATCCGCTCGTGTGCACCGCCTACAACGCTGACTTCGATGGTGACCAGATGGCTGTTCACGTGCCCCTCTCCAATGAGGCGCAGATCGAGACGAAGCTGCTGATGCTCGCCCCGAATAACATCTTCTCTCCGGCGAACGGCAAACCTATTACCACGCCGACTCAGGACATCACCCTCGGTTCGTACTACTTGACGGCAAAGCCGTTCAAAAAAGGGGAGCCGAAGGTCTTTTCCGACTATTTCGAGGTGCTCTTCGCCCTCGATGCGAAAGTCATCAAAATCCATGACGAGATCAAACTTCCGAACCCGAACTTTGGCAAGAAGACTCTGTGGGGGAGTGATGCGGATTCGAAGTTGATCACGACCACTCCCGGACGCTGCATATTCAACGAGATATGGACAGACGAGCGGCTCGGGTTTTTCAACAACGTGGCCAACAAGAAAGCGTTGACGAAGCTTGTCAGCGACGCGTATTCGGTTGTCGGACACGAGGGAACCGTCCGCATTCTCGACAAACTCAAGACGCTTGGCTACGAGTATGCGACACGGGCCGGTTTCTCCATCTCCATCACGGATCTTACCGTCCCTGATAAGAAGCAGTCAGACATCGATGTTGCCCGCAAAGAGGTTAAGACGATCGAGTCCCAGTGCGCCAAGGGCATCATCACTGATGGCGAGCGCAAGAACAAGATCATCGACATCTGGACGAAGGTCTCCAATCAAGTCGCCAGCGAACTTATCACGACGCTGGAGCAGAGTGGCAAGAAGGTCGGCGAGATCAATCCGGTCTACGCCATGCTTGACTCGGGCGCGAGGGGAAGCCGTGACCAGATTCGTCAGCTTGCCGGCATGCGCGGCTTGATGGCGAAACCTTCAGGCGAGATCATCGAGCGCCCCATCACCTCGAACTTCCGCGAGGGGTTGAGCGTGCTTGAGTACTTCATTAGCACGCACGGCGCACGCAAGGGGTTGGCGGACACCGCCCTCAAAACCGCCGATTCGGGCTATATGACCAGAAAGCTGGTTGACGTCGCCCAGGACATCATCGGCACCGTAGACGACTGCGGCACCGTCAATGGGTTCCATATTGCCGCCATCGTCGAGGGTGGTGAGGAGATCGTTCCGCTCAAGGCCCGCATCTCGGGCAGGTTCAGCGCACGGGATATCCGCGACACCGTCAGGGGCGAGGGACTCATCGTCGCCGCCAACCAACTGATCACCGACGAGATTGCCGACCGCATCACCGAGAACGGCATTGACCGCGTCATGGTTCGATCCGCTCTCACCTGCGAGGCCGAATACGGCATCTGCCTCAGGTGCTACGGCAAGAACCTCGCCACGGACAAACTCGCCGAGATCGGCGACGTCCTTGGCATTATCGCCGCGCAGTCCATCGGTGAGCCTGGCACGCAGCTGACGATGCGGACGTTCCATATTGGTGGCACGGCCTCATCCTCGCTCAAGCAGCCTGTCATCAAGACGCGTAACGCTGGTACCATCAAATACGACAACGTCCGTTTTGTCAACGAGCCGAATGCGAAGGCCGACGCCTCAGGCAAGCCCGTCCGGCTTGTCGTTAAGCCCGGCACCGTGTTGGTACTTGACGAGGATGGCACCGAGCTTGAGCACAACGAGCTGGTCATCGGCGCCATCGCTTTCAAGCTGGACGGCGACAAGGGGAAGGCCGACGAGCTCGTCGCCAAGTGGGATCCATTCAACGTCCCGATCATCGCCGAGGAGGGGGGCACGATCGAGTTCCGAGACCTCATCGAGGGGATCACCCTCAACCGTGAGGTAAAGAGCAGTGGCATTGAAGAGGTTACGGTCATGGAGCACCGTGAGGATCTTCATCCCCACATCGTCATCAAGAATAACCAGGGCGATCTCGCCGACCACCATACGCTGCCTTCCGGCGCGCATCTGATGGTTAAAGAGGGCGACACGGTCATTGCGGGAATGACTCTCGCGAGGATGCCGCGCCAGTTGACGAGGAACAAGGACATCACCGGTGGTCTGCCGAGGGTGGCCGAGCTTTTCGAGTCGAGACGGCCGAAGGACATCGCCGAGATTGCGAGGATGAGCGGGCGTGTCGAGATCGGCAAGATCGGGCGTGGCCGTACTCAGTTGATCATTCGCGATCCGGAGCACCCGGACCAGTTCGAGGAGCATGCCATTCTTGCCAGCAAGCATCTCACCGTTCGCAAGGGTGATATGGTCAAGAAGGGACAGAAGCTCACTGAAGGTTCGATCGTCCCGCACGACCTACTCGAGATTTGCGGTCCGCAGGAGTTGCAGGAATATCTTGTCAACGAGGTTCAGCTCGTTTATCGTTCACAAGGTGTCGAGATCAATGACAAGCATATCGAGATCATCGTGCGGCAGATGTTGCAGAAGGTGAGGGTCAGTGAACCGGGTGGAACGATGTATCTACCTGGTGAGCAGGTTGATAAGCGTGAGTTCCTTAAGGAGAACATTCGAATCGCCCGCGAGGGTGGCGTTCCCGCTGAGGCTGAGCCTGTGCTGCTAGGTATCACGAAGGCGGCGCTGGAGACTGAGAGTTTCATTTCAGCGGCCTCCTTCCAGGACACCACGCGCATCTTGACGGATGCGGCGACGCTTGGCAAGATCGACCATCTCCGTGGTTTCAAGGAGAACGTCATCACGGGGCATCTGATCCCCGCCGGAACCGGCATCGATCAGTACGCCAATCTCAAAGTGAAGAAACTGGTCGAGGAGACCGAGCCCGAGCCTGAGCTTGTGGCGAAGGAGTCCCAGCTCACGCCGCTTGAGGCGCAGAAGCTGGAGACGGCCAAAGAACTGCTTTCGGCTGAGCCGAAAAAAAAGGAAAAGTGAGAAAAGAGTTTTGCAATTTCGTCAAATAGCGGTAAAGTATACGCTCTTTGTTGTTGAGAAAACCAGTCTGAGGTGATAAGCGAAAATGCCCACTATCAACCAGTTAGTCCGATCCGGCAGAACGAAGAAGACCAAAAAGGTCAAAACCAGGGCTCTGGAGAGCTGCCCGCAGCGGCGGGGGATTTGTGTTCAGGTGACAACCAGAACACCGAAAAAACCCAACTCCGCATTGCGGAAAATCGCCCGAGTGCGCCTGACCAACGGCCAGGAAGTCACCGCCTATGTGGGCGGTGAAGGCCACAACCTTCAGGAGCACTCGGTGGTGCTGGTGAAAGGCGGCCGCGTCCGCGACCTGCCTGGCGTCCGCTATCATATTGTGCGCGGGGCGCTCGACAGCCTTGGCGTTGAGAAACGCCGTCAGGGGCGCTCGAAATATGGGGCGAAACGCCCGAAGGAGTCGTCGTAGTTCTCGGGATCGGCACGTTCCGTTCCCCTCACACGGCTGTCGACGCCAAAAGGCGTCGGCAGTTTTGTCGTGTAAAGAGGGATGACGGTCGTATGCGGGTTGTGATGTGCAACTAACACATTGTCAAAGGTATACAGATTATGAGAAGACGCAGGGCAGTTAAAAGGCAGCTTACGCCGGATGTCAAGTACAACAGCGAACTTGTGGCGCGCCTCATCAACACGATCATGGAGCGTGGCAAGAAGTCCGTCGCCCAGCGGATCGTCTACGGCGCGTTTGAGCAGATTCGCGAGAAGAAGAAGGACATGGATCCTTTGGAAGTCTTTCTGCAGGCGGTCGAGAACGCCAAGCCACGCCTCGAGGTGAAGAGTCGGCGTGTTGGTGGCGCGACGTACCAGGTTCCAGTCGAGGTGCCGCATGACCGTCAGGTCGCCTTGGCTCTGCACTGGATCACCAGTTACGCCCAAGGCAGAAAAGGGCAGAACATGGAGATGGGACTTG
>CAYTFM010000066.1:28442-29836 GCA_964436735.1 uncultured Victivallales bacterium
GGGACTTGCCATCGAGAGTCTTGAGGCTTTCGAGAAGACTGGCGCCGCAGTCAAGAAGAAGGATGACACCCACAAGATGGCGCAGGCCAACAAGGCTTTCGCCCATTATCGTTGGTAATAGATATAGAGAGGCCGCCCCGGCGGAAATCAAGGCATGCTTACGTGTGAGAAAAAAAGAGAATTGATCAAAGACGCCGAGGGCAGGAAAGTTTCGCTCGCAAACGTCAGGAACATCGGTATCATCGCCCACATCGACGCGGGTAAGACCACCACTTCCGAACGCATACTTTTCTACACCGGCGTCAGCTACAAGTTGGGCAACGTCGACGATGGTAACACCACCATGGATTGGATGGTGCAGGAGCAGGAGCGTGGCATCACTATCACCTCCGCCGCCACCACATGTTTGTGGAAAAACCACAGAATCAACATCATCGACACGCCTGGGCATGTCGATTTCACCGCCGAGGTCGAACGCTCGCTTCGAGTTCTTGACGGAGCCGTCGGTGTGTTCTGCGCCGTTGGTGGCGTCCAACCACAGTCTG
Source organism: uncultured Victivallales bacterium (assembly GCA_964436735.1). Classification (GTDB taxonomy): domain Bacteria; phylum Verrucomicrobiota; class Lentisphaeria; order Victivallales; family GWF2-38-69; genus CAYTFM01. The sequence continues at coordinate 28,988 of CAYTFM010000066.1, forward strand.
AGACGGTGTGGCGCCAGTCCCGCAAGTACAACGTCCCCATGATCGCATTCGTGAATAAAATGGACCGCACTGGCGCTAATTTCGCCAAGGTGGTCAAAGACATGTGCGACAAGCTTGGCGCCTTGGCCGTCCCCGTTCAGCTGCCCATCGGTGCCGAGGGCGATTTCGAAGGTGTGATTGACGTGATAGAACGCAAAGCGTTTTATTTCGACGCTAATGAGCAAGGGTCAAAGGTCAGGATTGAAGAGGTTCCCGCCGACTACAAGGAGAAGACTGAAGCCGCCTTCCGCCACCTGGTGGAGTGCCTTGCCGAGATCGATGACGTCGTGATGGAAGTCTTCCTTGCCGACAAGGTGCCAGACACCAAGATGGTCAAAGAGGCTTTGCGCCGTGGCACTGTCCGTAACGACATCGTACCCGTTCTTTGCGGGGCCGCCTTCAAAAACAAGGGGGTGCAGCCATTGCTCGACGCCGTGGTTGAGTATTTGCCATCTCCTATCGACGTCTGGGACGTGCACGGGATTGATCCAAAGAGTGAGGAGAAGAAGTCGTTCCATGCGGGCGATGACCAACCTTTTGCCGCGCTCGCCTTTAAGATCATGAATGATCCCTACGTCGGAAAGCTCACCTTTTTCCGCATCTATTCTGGCATCGCAACGAAGGGAATGACCGTCTACAATCCGCGCACCAGGAAGAGCGAACGGCTTGGTCGTCTTGTTCAGATGCACGCCAACTCCCGCGAGGACCGCGACGAAATCTTCTGTGGCGACATTGCGGCCGCCGTCGGGTTGCGCAACATCACCACCGGTGACACGCTCTGCGGGATGGGCAACCAGATCATCCTTGAGA
>CAYTFM010000066.1:29846-31741 GCA_964436735.1 uncultured Victivallales bacterium
AACGGGTCAGACCATCATCTCCGGCATGGGTGAGCTTCATCTGGAAATCATCAGCGATCGTCTGTTGCGGGAGTTCAAAGTCGAGGCGAACGTTGGCGAGCCGCAGGTCGCATACCGAGAGGCAATCCTTCGCGCAGGCGATGCCGACACTCGTTTCGTCAGGCAGACAGGTGGACGTGGACAGTATGGGCATGTGGTCCTCACGCTCAAGCCGCTTGAGCGCGGAGCCGGCATTGAGATCGAGAACAAAGTCGTCGGTGGCAATATACCCAAGGAATACCATCGTCCCATTGAGACGGGAATACGCGAGGCGGCGAAAAACGGTATCCTTATTGGCGCGCCGATCACCGACTTCCGCGTGGAGATCATCGATGGATCCTACCATCCGGTCGACTCGTCCGAAATGGCGTTTAAGATCGCCGGTTCAATGGCGTTTAAGCAGGCGGCCAAGAAAGGTGGCATAACCATTCTTGAGCCTATCATGAGACTTGAGATCAACAGCCCCGAGGAATACATGGGTGACGTCATCAAAGACGTCTCCAGTCGGCGCGGCAGCATTGTCGAGGTTGACGCCGGCTCCGATGGCGTCAAGGTCATCGCCAATGTCCCTCTTTCGGCGATGTTCGGGTATACCACGTCGTTACGCTCCATCACCAAGGGGAGAGCGTACAACTCGATGGAACCCTCGTATTTCGAACAAGTCCCAACAAGCGTCCAACAACAATTATTGGAGAAAAATAAATGAGCGCGGCAACAGCAAGTACGGGTTCGAAACAACGCATCCGCATAAGGCTCCAGGCCTTCGACCACCGGGTGCTCGACAAGTCGGTGAAGGACATCGTGAACACCGCCCGCCGGACGGGTGCCCTCGTCGCGGGACCCATTCCGCTGCCCACCAAGATTGAACGATTTACGGTGAATCGCTCACCGCATGTCGATAAGAAGTCAATGGATCAATTCGAGATCAGAACTCACAAGCGTTTGATGGACATCGTCAACCCCACCGGTAAAACGGTCGACGAGCTTAAAAAGCTCAATCTGCCGTCAGGCGTCGACATTTCCATCAAGATCGGGTTCTGACAGGCACCAATGCCGTAATGGTATGTGTCTCAACAAGGAGGAGCAATGAAAGGCATCATCGGGAAGAAACTGGGCATGACCCAGGTCTACGACGAGAAGGGGAAGATCACCCCCGTCACCGTCGTCCAGGCCGGACCGTGCGTCGTGCTCGAGAGGAAGACACAAGAGAAGCACGGCTATGAGGCTCTGCAACTCGGGTATGGCGAACGTAAGGCGAAAAACGTCTCGAAGGCGGTCAAAGGCCACTGCGAGCCGGCTCTGAAGGACGCCCTACCGCCATCAGTCATCCGCGAGGTCAAGATTGACAGCGCGTCGGCGGTCGACGTCGGCGGCAAGGTCACTGTCGAAATTTTCAAAGAGGGCGATTTCGTCGACGTGGTCGGCGTCACCAAAGGACGCGGCTTTCAAGGCGTCGTGATGCGCCATCATTTCGCGGGTGGACGTGCCTCGCATGGCGGCGGCTGGCATCGCCGCGGTGGCTCGATCGGACAAAAGGAGCAATCCGCCAACGTCGTAAAAGGCAAGAAGATGCCTGGTCAGCTGGGAAATGCGTGGCGTACCACGCAAAACCTCTTGGTCGTCAAAATCGATCCCGCCGAGCATCTGCTTTTCATTAAAGGCGCCCTTCCCGGCGCAACCGGCGGCGTTCTCACTGTCACTTCGGCGATAAAAAAACCTTCTAAACAGGCGTAACTGGAGACTGAGCGATGGGCTATAATTTGAAAATAGTCGATAAAGAGGGAGCGCCTGTCGGCGAGTTTGTCGTCGAAGACCGTTGTGTCGAGCTTGAAAAGGGCTCGCAGGCCGTTCATGAT
>CAYTFM010000067.1:0-20265 GCA_964436735.1 uncultured Victivallales bacterium
TTGATAAATCCGAAACTCGAAGCACGAAATCCGAAACAGCGGGAAACGCTGTTGAGCTGTTTTATTTCTTTCATTCATTCGGGATTTGAATTTCGAATTTACTTCAGAGCCATCCCATAGGCATATAAAAACACCCCTATTGTCCTTCTCCATGTGAGGGAGAAGGTTCGATTTTTGCTGACACCCATTTTGCAAATTATTAAGATGTGTTCATGAAAATGCTGTCCCACAGCACATGGATCAGCGGCACTGACTCAGACTCCGAAACCTGGCAAATAGGCTTGATCGGCTCTTGCTGTGAACCGGAGTGGTACGGATGCTGTCCCATAGCTTCTCACAAGAGCGAAAAGGTCGAAGCACTCCCACAGCACTCCCCGGAGCAACGTGAAAAGCCTGCCGAACGTGTGCGACCATTGACCGATGTGGGCGATGAATCTGAGAAGGATATACACAAGGAGGGCCGTCCATATCTGCCAGCGAACGGCATTCGCATTGTGGCCAAGGAAGTCGGCCAGTTGCAATGTCTGCTTCATCTCCTTGAAGAACGTCTCGATGCCCCAGCGAGCCTTGTACAGGTCGCATATGGAAGTGGCCGCCCAATCGAAATTGTTGGTGATGAACTCCATTTCAACCTTCTCCTCTTTCCCCTCCAGTTTCACCATCGCCCTGACAAGCCGGAACGAATCAGGATAGTCCGCAAGAGTCTGCGGGTTCGTCAATCGAATTTCAGCGTCGAGGGGGATGTCGGGATTGGAGGAGGGCGGGAGTTCGCCGACGATCTCGTAGGCCATGTTGTCCTTCGCCCGTCCGACCCAGGCCACGCCTCTTCTCGTCATATCGTAAAGATGGTCGAAGTCGTTGTACGCCTTGTCGAACAGGACGATCTCCCCGTCCTGAAGCGCGGCGCACAGTTCCCTGGCCTTTTTCGGATCACTGATCTTCGCCTGGTCAACCACGACGAAGCCTGGCATAAACGTGTTGAGGTTCAGACGGACATGCATCTTCGCCGCCGCTTTGCGTCGTCGATGCTTCGCCCAGTCCATGCTGTTGGCGACCAGTTGTATCGTCGTGGAGTCGATGGCGTGGATGGCCTTTTTAAATCGATGGGGAAGCGCCACGTACCGCCTCTCATTCCCGAACATCGGAGACCTCTGCTTCAACGACGCCAGAACCTGATAAAACAACGCTTCGGCCATATCCGGATTCCTCTCCCTGTCCGCATGCGAAAGTGTGTTCCTGCGGGGCGGGACGGAGTGGCGGATGGTTGTCAGAGCACCCGAGTGGTTTTGAAGAGTGTCGCACACATCATTCAAACTCAACGCATGGGAGACTTGGGCGAACATCAGCGACACCACGTGGCTTGCCGGATTGAACGTCCTGCATTTCTCATCGACTCCATGCTCCTTGGCAAGCTTCGGAATCAAGTGCGGGGGGATCAGGTCGCAAATCTGTTTCAGCGTGGTAAATTTGGCACGGGCTGCGTTCATGGTGCTACTCCTGTTTGTGGTTTGATCTCTACAATCAGGATACGCCATGACCAGCCTCTTTGCTATAAAACCTTATTCGCTATGGGATGACTGTGAATTTACTTCGGATTTCGATATTCGGATTTCGGATTTGCGGACAAGCCGTTTTAGTCTTTTCCAGTCTCGCATTCTACGTTTACATCGTTTGGAATATTTCATGACATTCCTTCATTTCACAACGCTGAGACGGATGACACCGGTCTCGCCGGGAGCGACATTCACGCGCAGGTCGGGGTGGGTGACGAGGGGACCGTGAAGCGTGCCCAAAGGTTTCCACTCGCCGTTTTCCCATCGCGCGGCCTCGTACGTCGCCGCGGGATCCGCACGGCAGGTCAGGGTCACGTCCACCCGCGGGTAGACGCTGGCGAATCCGTCCCAGGTGGGCGCGGCGTTTTTCGCCGCCGCGCCGGACATCAGGTCGTTGTGCTTGTTCCAGCGCACGGCGCGGTGGATCAGGAAGACGCGGTCGCCGACGGGGTTGGCGAATTCAATGGCCTCCGGTGGATGGATGTCATTCTCCACTGCCGACTTCAGGGTGAACCGACGCTCTATCCCCACATGACCGAGCATATCCTCCAGGAATCCCGCGGAGGCGGCAAGATCGGGCAAACCGTTGAAGGCCAGTATCGTTCCCTTTCCGAGCGGGAGCGACCACGCCAGAGGGATGGCGTTCTTCGCGGCGGAGGCGCAGACCACGGCATTCGCCGGAGGGGTGACATCCAAGTTCTCTTTGATCACCAGTTTCCTTCCATCCTTGAACCACGGCTGACATCCCGCGCCAACCAGCCCCCCCGGCATGGTGACCGCGTTGGTCACGTCCAGCCCCAGAAGGCTGGCCGCGAACTCGTTCATGCCCGTCCCCGGACGAAGAACGACCGCGAACACGCCGCCATCTCTCACGTAGTCACCAATGGTTTTCGCTGTTTCACCAGTGATGACGCGGGGACCGTAGGCGAAGATCAGCTTGTACTTTTTCCAGTTGCCCGCCGGCGTGCGGTCGCTGACCGCATCCGGGTTGATGGTCTCGTGCATGTACCCCAGTTCGAGGTTGGACGACAGCGCGTACCACTGGAAATGGCGGGCGTTGAGCAGCAGATCGTCCCAGGAGCAGAACTGGGCCCACTCGCCGGAAACGCGTTCGTACTTCGCATGGTACAGTTGACTGATGAGCCCGAGCAGGACGCGCCGACGGTCCAGGGACGGACGCACACCGGGCAGACCACGGGTGGTGTTCCAGCCAATGTTGTAAGCCACGTTGAACATGGGACGATGCCCCAGGCTGATGCCGTTGAAGAGCGCGTGAAACAGGTAGAGATCGGTCTCAAGCGGATGTCGTTCCGGGGCGGCGACAGACTCGTGACGGTAGAGCATGCCATTCTGACGGGCGAGGTCGCCGTGCCGCTGGAACTCGCGCGCCTCCGAGCCCCCGTGGGCGGGGAAGATTCCGTCCTTGAGGAGTTCTGGCCACAAGGTTTCCATGGCTCCTTGTCCGCCGACCATGACATACGACCAGCCGAGGCGTGCGGGATCCTTGGACCGGATGGGGTCGACCAAGGTTTCCCGAGTCCAGAGCCGGACCACGTGACTGCGGAAGGCCGCCCATTTCCGCCACTCCCCGCGCATGTCCGGACCGGTGGCGGCCGGCCGTGGCGGGGGTAGCCCACCGGAGAACTCACGCCACAAGGCGAGGGAACTCGGGCTGTAGTCAAAATATCTGCCGTCGCGGTCGTGGTACACCCAGTCGGTGTTGAGGTTCCACCGGCCATAACCGATCACGTCGGAATTGCCGCGGAAATGCTCCGCCAACGCCGACACGCACCCGGCGACAACGTTGCGGACGGCGGCGCTGGCGGTGGACTGTCCCTCGTCAGGCACACCGTCCTGGTCGATGGCGGCTTCCCAATCGGCCCATTCCGGCCAGGAGTGGAACCGTAGATAGATGTAGCCCTTCATACCGGCCTCGATCGCCAGCTTGACCCGCTGCTCAAGTTCGCCGAACCGGTACACGCCCGGCATCGGCTGGAGGTCGGACGCGTAATAGCCAATGCCGGCCACGGTGCTGCCATTGCGTTTCATGTCGGTCAGAAATTCACCGAAAAGGCGATGCGAGGCGGGTGCGAACCGCAGGGAATGAAAGTGCATCTCCTCGACGAGAAGCATGTCGGGAAACACGGGCGCAATCCATGGCGGAGGCGGGGTGTTGTCGCGGAGGCCCAGGCGCAGACTGCGTTCATCTATCCGGACCCCGTCCCGGGTCAGCACGGCCTGGATATCGTAGACGTCGGGGCCGGGCGGCGCAATATCCAGGGAAATTTCTTGCACACCTTCTCCGGCGGCAATATCGGCGGCGATGCTGGCGACAGGCGTGCGGTCATAGCGGACGGCGATGATCTCGCCCCGGCCCGGCGATGAGTCGCGGGTGACCATGACACGAACGGGGATCGCCTCGTCCTTCACATAGTCGCGGACGACCATGCCGGGGACGTGGATCGCCAGCCTGCCGTTGCCCGCCCATGGTTCCACGACGGCGGCGATGTCCGACCAGTCGGGAAGGGTCGACAACGGCGTCGCACGCTGGAAGCGGAAGGTCAGCGAGGTCTGCTTGACCAGCGCGCCAGTCTCGGCATTCCAGGCGGCGAGATCGACGCGGCTGGAATCGCGGATGTCCGGAAAAAGCAGGCGGGCTTCGGGGTATTCATCCGCTTCCGCAGTGACTTGTCCGGCGTAGCGGGCGAGAAGATGACCACCGCCGAGCTCGCGGACTTCCACCGCGATCGCATAGCTCCCTTTCTTGGGAGGAACGACCGCGCCCGCGGGAAGCCAGGGCGCGCCCGCGCCTTCCGCGCGGGTGAGCGGGAAGACGTTCCGGGCGTTCGGGCCGAAATAGGCCGTGTTCACCGGCGCCGAGTTCTCGACCGCGTCGATGACCTCCCACCGCGCGCCAACGTCTTGAGCACGATCAGGCGGCGGGGGATAGGGAACGCCGCCCCAGCTGGAACCGCTCATGGTGAACTCCTTCAACCGCACCACGCCCGCGCTGGCGGCGGGGACGGCGATCCACAGCCCGACGCAGATGGTCCCCGGAGGCGGGGTGGACACGATGTCCGCGCGGGTCATCGCCGCGGAGGGTGGCAGGGGATGCTTCTCCACTTTGATAGTGTCGCCCCAGGTGCCGAAGGCGTAGTAATTGAGCTGGACGTACAGCCCGTCGCAATCGGTTTGGTACTCGATCGCGAGGTGATACGGGCAGCCGGCATCCATGCGGATCGTTTGATTGTGGCGGATCAGTTCCTCGCGCGCCGACTTCTCGGTTTTCCGGAGTTCCAGACAGGCCGTGGCGCTTCCATCGGCAGCTACGGATTGCACCATCTTGCCACCGCTCCAGTCCGGAAAAACCGCGCCAGCTTTGCCGTCCTTGAAACGGCCTGATTTCAGCCATTCAGCCCGGGCGGTCGCGGCTTTTTCGATAACCAGCGGAAGAATGGGCGGGGTGGGATCGGCTAGGCTTGGGATAGAGGCGGCGATGGCGACCGCCATCGGAAACGCGACCAGGAGGAACCCTCTCTTCTCACGCAGACGCATTGGCGAAACGTTCCTCATATTAGGCGGACGGCCTGCCTCGAAGCGCGGCAGGATAAACAATGTCGCATTCCCCTCTGGCGTCTACCAACCCAGTTCCGCGACAGTCATGTTCGAGATGGTCGCCCAAAAGTACATGGCTCCATTGTGGTGTCCGCCATCAGAGAAGGTGTTCTGCTCGCCCAGGGCATTGTTTGGCAACTCGCCGCGGTTCCACCATTTCGCCGAGCCGTCGAGGTAGGTTACGTTCCATCCCAGGCTCCGGTGGGGAATGACGGGCTCGGCCATGCCGGAAAACCCCGCCACGAGGCCTTTCTGCATCTGATCGACGGCTATCGCGGGATTCGCAGGCCACGAGGTCACCCGCGGATTGCCGACGCGCTTGACGAGGAAGAGAGCAGTGGCGTAGCTTGATATGCAATACGTGTTAGCTTTTTTGAACTTTGGCATCGTGCTCTCCGGACGTGGATTGTACCAGTTGGTGCCGGGATACTCGGAACCTGGACAATAATAACAGTTCAAGGATCCGAGATATGGATAGAGCGCGCCAAAGTTGCACTCGGTCGGCGGCACGCCACCCACGGTGTATCCCTGCCATATCTGCGGCGTAAAGTTGTTGTCGATGTTGGTGTCCACTGCGTTCAATGGCCAGTAGCCGCCATTGTAGTCGCCAATGTATTGGTTGAAGCCCAGCGACAACTGTTTGAGGTTGCTGAGGCAGACGGCTCTTTGGGCGGTCTCCCGGGCGCTCCTCAGCGCTGGCAGCAGCATCGATGCCAGAATCGCGATGATCGCGATGACCACCAATAATTCAATAAGGGTGAAGGCCTTCACCCTCATTGAATTAAAGATCCGGCTCCGCCATTCATGTGGAAAAACAATGCGGAGCTTGCCCGCAACCAAATTTGTCGCCGTGCCTGCCAGCGTTAGGCGTCCGATTGACCGGGCGGTCGGCCCGCCTTGTGTGAGGTGTGGTGTTGTATGTTTCTTGTTATTTTCAAAGATGTTGATCTTTAAGTCGCTAATGCGCATCAGCCCACTCCCTCGCTCACCGTTTAGTTGTCTCGACCAACAAACAATCCGCCGAGGCGCAACGCCTCACGCGTGCGGCGCATGATTCTCAAGCTTTCTACCGCAGGAGGCGACGCTCCAACAGACTTTGCAAGTCTCTCCGCCCATCAAGCACGGCATGGACGAAAACATCGTTCCCGCACATGTCGTAGATGATCCTGTATGGTTTGAAGTGAACCTCCCGAAAGCCGGTGACGCCAATCCTCTCAAGTTCAGCCGGCACATGCCCTTTCAGCGGAAATGTCTCCAGCGACATACAGGCCTCCTCGATCTTGTCGACGACCTGGAGGGCATTGGCGGACGAGTCATTAGCGGCGATATAACCGTATATGTCGAGGATGTCCAGTTCCGCTCCGGCAGTTATCGTGACGTTGAAAGCCATCAATGGTTCTCGCTGGCGATTCTTTTCCGGATGTCCGCAAAAGACCGTCTGACAGGTTTACAACGCTTCGTCCTGACATCGTTCTTCCCCATGGCGAGGATCTTCAGCAGCGCCAAACTCTCCTGCGTTTGCTCATAGCTGCGCAAGTCCTGGATTATCACGCGGGCGTGACCATTCTGCGTGATCACAACCGGTTTTCGATCCTTGACAATGCCGGCGACGATACTCGCGGTGTGAGCTTTGGCATAACTGATGGGAATGACACTTTCGCTGAGTTTCACGGATAGGGGTCCTCTCGCATAAGTAAGTCTTTATTCAGTCTCAATTTAATCCCATCGCAGTATACTTCTAAATTTCATGATTCGCAACTATCACCGCGGCGTCGCCTCTATGGCAAACCCCTCGCCACGGACGAGGGACAACTTGAGCGCGCCCTTGCGCAGGTCGTCGCCGGAGAACTCGCCCAGCTCCTGGCCGGAAAGCAGCTCGCGCACGGCGTATTTCGCGCCGGTCTCGGCGGGGATGGTCACGGCGAGACTTTCAGGCGTTTTGCACTCGTCGGGAACCGTGCCGCCCTTGAGCTTGCTCACCTGCGAGTGATGCGCGAAACGTCGTCCGATTGAAAAGAACGTCTTATCCTTCGCATAATGCGAAACGAGGATCTCGGGGTCGGGCGGCGGCGCGGCGGAAAGCTCGCGTCCCCGTCCCCAGTTGTCGATCCGCAACGGCAGTCCGGGGCAGGCGGTCCAATCGACGGTGCCGGCGAAGAAGAGGATCTCACCTTTGCCTTTTTTCGCCACGTACGCCACCGGCGCGCCGGAGAACTCGGCCGCGGTCACCGCGTCTTTCGGGAGACCGCCTTCTATCTTGCAGAGACGGAAGTAGTTGCGGGCGGCGGTGTGGATCCACGCCACGGGCTGGGTTTCGACCGGCGGCTTGAACTGTTTCACCCTGAAGGCGACCGGAACGCCGTCGAGGATGCCGCCTTTGACCGTGGTGGCGGCGAGCGATTCGGCGTCCTTGCCGGAGACGATCCCTTTCGCGGGAGGAAGTCCGAGCAGCGCGCCGAGCGCGTTCTCGGTTTCGGAGCCGGCGAGCCGCCAGCCGCCCCCCCACTCCATGACGAGTTTGCCCCCCTTCTCCACGTAGTCGACAAGGATTTTCGCGAGCCGCTCATCGATCACGTCGGAGCTGAACGGCAGATAGACGTAGGGCCGGCCGGCAAGAGCCTCCGGCGTGATCGCCGCCGTGTAGGCGAGGTCGCAGCGCACCCGCTCCGCGGCAGCCTTGGTGAGATAGGGGCTGAAATAGTCGTAGATCCGCGCGGTGTGGACATGCCGCCACGCGTACAGCAGCGTCTCAAGCGAGCCAATCAACACCGGGGAACGGACGGCGGACGATTCGCCGGCCTCCTTGCCGCCGGCGGCGCGGTCGAGGGCGGCGAACCACAGCTTAAGCCGCAGTTCGGCCTCCTTGATGTCCGGTGTCACGGTCTCAATACGCCATTGCGGGAACCAGTAGTTGAAGCACTCGTTCCACCCAAGCTTGCGGAAGACGGTGTTCGAGATGCCGATGTCGGTGGTCAACGCACCCCTCGACACCTTGGCGTGCGGCTCGTAGCGGACAGGATAACCGAGAGCCTCGGGTGGGAATTGATCCTCCATCGATCCCTGCGGAACGAAATATTTCTCTGAGGTGAAGGTCTGCTCAAGGAACGCCCTCGCCTGATCCGAGTAGGGGCCGACGGCGCAGGCGTGATCGCCACGGCGCAGCGCCGCCATGGCCTCCGTGCGGAACGACTCGAGAATGCCCCGCTTGCTGTCCTCATAGTCGAGGGCGGCTTTGGAGGATGAGGGACGCACGCGCCCTTCGGCGTCAAGCTCGGTCGTGGCGGCGGGGATCTCGACCGACTCCCAGTTCGTGTAGCTTGTCCCGTGGGCGGCGGAGAGTGTGGCGAGGTCGTTGTCGTATTTCTTGCGCAGATGGTCCACATACGCCCGCCGCATGGAGTCGGAGAAGTCGACGTGCTGCCCCAGCCACGGGCAGTCGATCAGGCAGTGGTCGAAAAAGACATTCGTAAGGGTGTAGCCGACCACCATGGGATCGGCGCGGTAATGCGAGCCGAGCACTTCAAGAAAGTGGAAATAATTGTCGCGCAGCGCCTTGGACGCTGGAGAGTAGATGAGGTTCGAGCCGCCGTGCCAGATGCCGTGGCAGCGGCGCGTCTGATCCTCCTGCAGCTCGCGCGGCACCCATGAGGGGACAAGGCCTGCGACGGGATGAACCCGTAGCACCACGCGGAAACCGCGGCTCTTCGCCTCTTCGATCAGCTTGTCGAGGTAGCCGAACTGCTGGACGCCGGGGAGCGGCTCGAGATCGTACCACGGGGCCGAAAGCTCGACCATCGTGTAGCCGATCTGCTTGCCTTCGTCGAGCCAGCCGCGCATCTGCTCCATCGTCTCGGCGTGCCGGGTGGCGATGGAGGTGCCGCCTTCGTGCCAATCACCCTTCGTCCGGCGGAACGAGCCCATCATCGGCTCCATCTTGGCGGCGGGGCCGCCAAGGTGCGCGGCGTCGGGTTGCGGAGCGGAGCGGTAGCCGATGGTCCGGCGGATGACATCGAGGACCGTGTCACCCGAGTTCAACGTGGCGGTGATCCAGAGCGTGGGCTCCTTCTCCGCGAGAGTGGTCAGATCAAGCTTCGCCTCGCCCTCGGCCTCGCCTTTCAGCAGCTCGCGCTTGTCGCACGATTCGACGTTCCATTTGATGGTCCCCTTCCCGTCCGCCGACGCGATGACGAGTTTGGCTGGCACGCCGCGCTCAAGCACAGGGCTGGACACACCCGATACCCGCAGCGGCTTCGGCGGAGCGGACGGCTCCGCGAGCGGCGCGCCGCGGGAATTGCGGATGACGAAATACTGGAAGAGGCGCTCCTTGCCGCGCGGCTCCTTCTCTCCTTTCACATATAGACGGAGACGGTAGGTGCCGTTGGGGAGCAACGGCACGTCGATGGACGTGGTGGGTCCCGCCACCATGAGCGTCTCCGAGCGCGAGGCGACGAGAGACCACTCGTCGGCCGACAGTATCTCCCACGTGATCGCATACGCGCCATTGGCGAGGCCGAGGTCGCAGGCGCGCAGGTATGGTCCCGCCTCGTCAGGCCCCCAACCGTAGCGCATGGGCTCGTTCTGGTCGAGGCGCTTCTGGTAGATCTCCTCGCCGGTGAGGCACCAGTAGGGATCGGGCACCGTGCCGCGGGCCGTCGACGCCACGTCCTTGATCTCCAGCTCGAAATGCTCACCGCTCGTGACGACGAGGCGGAATCCGACGAGTTTCAGCGGTGGTTTGGGCGGATCATATTCATCATAGGTGGCGGGCTCGAGCGACATCATCACCCAGGGGTCGATACGCCCCAGCTCCGAGACGTCCCACTCGTAGGTCTCGATCAGCTCGAACCCCCGCGTGTACGGAACGGCGCTGCTGCCACCCTTGAGCCGCGTGCCGACGGCCCACACACCGCCGCGCAAGTCCATGACCAGCGCGCGGAGCATCGCAGTGGCCTTCGGCGATCTCGACTCCGGGCATGAGATCCGCATCGAGACGCGGGAGCACTCGGCGGGGAGCGGACTCGGCGTAGGGAGCTTGAAGTCGAAGACCGTCGCCTTCATGCGCCAGTTCTCAGCGTAGTCGCCCTGCCCCCCGACATTCGCCGATACGCTGAGGACACCGCCTTTCGCGGTAAGCGTCCCTGATCCCGCACCGATGGAAACCGCCGCCTTTGCCTCGAGTCCGTCGGGAAACACCATATTCCCCGCCGGGACGGAGGCGCACGCGCACACCACCGCGGAAACGCCGACGAAAAGTGAAAGGGGACGCCGCTGCACATACCGCATAGTCATACTCTCCTTGTTGTTATACTCGTTTGATGAATGTGTGATTTCTTTTCAGCCGCCAACCAGTCCGTCCAGCCACGCCGCGCGGTTGTCCTCGGGGAGGCCGCGCGGGATTTCGTCGAAGTCGACCTTGATCACGGAGACGGGGCAGGGAGGGCACGCCGGCAGGCCGGAGACCACCATCCGTCCATTGGAGCGGCGGGATATGCGCAGCTTCTGTCCCGTGCCGAGCAGCTCGGCGCCGACGGCGGTGGAGGCGACCAGCGGCATCGCCATCTCCTCGCCCGGCCACACCAGACAGTGGAGGTACGCGGTGGTGCCGCGCCGTGTCCAGCGTCCGAACTGGTTGAAGGGGACGTCGCCGATCCAGGGGCGGCGGCCCCCCATCAGATCGCATCCCTGCGAATCGTAGATAGCCTCCCCGTGAATCCGCAGCCACTCGCCCATGCCGCGCAGACGCGCCAAGTCGTCGTCGGGGATCGAGCCATCCGGCCGCGGCCCGATGTTGAGGAGAAAGTTCCCCTCGCCGGCAGCGGTCTCCACCAAGTGCTGCAGGAGTTGCGGCACGGTGCGCTTGGTGGCGTGATGCTCGATGAAGCCCCAGCCTCCCCAGACATTCGTGGTCATGCAGCATTCCCAGCCGCGGCCGGAGCTTGAGGCGGCCACGTGCTGCTCGGGGGTGTCGAGGTCCTCGTCGGTGCCGGCGCGGTTGTTGATCAATATGCGAGGTTGCAGACGCCGCACGGTGGCGTTGAGCTCCTCCGAGCGCCAGAACGCGGCAATGCTCTCGGCGCCGGCCTTCTTGAGATCGACGCCGGAGCCGTCGTACCACAGCATGTCGATCGTGCCGTAGTCGCTCATCAACTCCGACACCTGCTGATGCGCCTGGTCGACCATCGCCACCGCGCTTTCGGGATGAAGCCCCGGCTCGAAGCACCCCGGGAAACGCCAGTCGCACAAGGAATAGTACAGCCCCACTTTGAGTCCGGCCCGGCGGCACGCCTCCACGAAGGCGGCGGTGAGGTCCTTGGCGGCGGCGGTCCGGGTGGAGGTGAAACGCGAGACGCGGGAATCGTACAGACAGAACCCGTCGTGATGCCGGGTGGTCAGCACGGCGTATTTCATGCCGGCCTCGACGGCGGCCTCCACCCACCGCTCCGGGGCTTTGGAGTCAGGGTTGAAGTCGTTGGCGAGCGAGGCGTACTCCTTCGTTGGTATACGTTCGGTGTACATGGTCCACTCGCCCCGCCGCAGCAGCGAGTAGAGGCCGAAATGGATGAACATGCCGAAACGGGCTTGGTGGAACCAGCGTATGCGCGCGGCATAGCTGTTCCCGTCAGACTGAGTCATACGTTTCTCCTGGTTGTATAAGGATATGCGGTGAGAGGACGTCTCATTTCGCTCCCTCTTTCCGCGGCTCAATGAATGGCGGCAGCGACACAAAGGGACGGTTGCTCCCGCCGGCGTGGTAGACGGGATCCTGGAACTGGCAACTGGCGGCGATGGGCCACTGGCTTTGCAGCTCGACGGACACGGCGCCATCGCGGATGACGCGGAACAGGGGACGTCCGGGCGCAAGAGGGATGGAGAAGGCGACGAGGCCGGCGTCCGCCTTCAGCTGCTTCCGCTCCCCCGCAATCTCGATCTCGATCGACGCGGGCGCGGCGAGAAAGGCGACCGCCTCAATCTCGTCCCGCGGATTGTTGTCCGCACAGCGGAACGGCTTCTCCTGCCGCTTGTCCTCGAATGGCGCGGTCATCGGCTGGATGCGGTGGAAATACAGGATGGCGTCCCTCGTGACGGCGGGCGGACGCCCCGTCTTGAACCATGCGGCGTAATAGGCGGTGAGGTCGTAGAAGGCGTACTGCGTCGAGCTTGACGGCGCGATCTCGGAGGTTTCGGAGTAGTCGTTCCAGGTGACGATCTGCACCCAGTCCGCCCCGCCGTCGATCGCCGCTTCCCAGAGCTTTCGGTACGCCATGCTGTTGCGCGCCTCCCAATAGCAGAGGTTCTTCGGCCGCGCATCCTGCGGCGCGACCGGCATCATCCAGACGCCGACGAACTTGTGGGCGGCGCCGGGCCACGCCCGCTGCCCCTCCGCCCCCGCGGGAGTCCGCGATCCCCACTCGGAGAAACCGTAGCTGATCGGCGCGTAGTCCGCGGCGAACTTGCGCCATCCCTGGAACAGCGGCAGGAACGCGACGCGGACCCCCGCCTTCTCCAGCTCGGCGAGCCGCTCCTTCCACCACTCGGGCGTCTGCCGCTGGGCGTTGTACGGAGCGAGCACGAGGCGGCCATCGGAAAGACGATACGCCGCGGGATGCGCGGCAAGCTCGACTACGGCGGGAACCATGCGCTCGGGATGCCCCTTGAACTCCGCCTCCATGTCGGGCATGACCATGATGGTGAACCCGGGATCGACCTTCGCCGCCGCGTCCAGCAGTCTGACAACCTTCTTCAAAAAATCCCCCGTGCCGAGAATATCGCAGGCGAAACCGTCAAGCCCCGCGGCGACGGCGAGACGCACCTCATGCTCGAGGTCGAGACGGGCCCACTCCTTCTCCGGCCGCGGCGGCCGCGGCAGTGGTCGCTGGCGGATAAAGCCACCGCCCTTGGCGAACTTGTTGTTCTCCCCCTCGGGTCGCATATAGTGGCAGGCGTAGTAGTCACCGGCGGGATCCTTGTTGTCGATCGAGACGGGAAAGGGGATGAAGTAGTGGGCGAAGACCTTCTTCGACGAGTTCCGCAGCTCCTTAGTCGACGGCATCGCGAAAGGATAGGGTGAGGCGTCCGCCTTCACACCGACCTTCTCCGGCTCGACAATGGTCGACGACGAGCAGCCAGACAGCAGCAGCGCCGCCACCGCTCCGCCACACATCGCAGTCGCACTCCAGTTCCCCCTCATCAGCAACCCCTTAGATTTGGTTCAGTCCGCACCGGTTCGTATCCGCACGTTCAACCTCCCGGTGCCCACGGGTCGACGCCGCAGCTCCAGGCGTCCTCGCTACCCCCATACGTATATGGAGCGACCGTCAACGTCCGCACTCGGTTGAAGAAACTGACGTGCGAGTCGAGCCAGAGGATGTTGTTGCCCTTGCCGCCATGCCAGTCGCCGCCCGTCGGCATCAGCAGCCAGTAGTCATCGGTCTGGTTGATCCCGTTGCCGGCCGCCGTCACTCCGCCCTCGGTGACCGCCATGATGCCCGAGATCTTGTTGAACTGTGAGATCCTCCGGAAGTAGGGCCTGTTGCTGTTAGGGCCGAGACACCACGTCATCGCGTACGACATCCATTTGTTCCCCGTGAAGAATTTCGCCGAGAGTTTTGTGGGGCAGGTGAGCTTGTTCACGCCGAAAACCTCCCCCTGCACATTCCAGCCGGTGGTGTTCGCGCCCGCCAGATACATGCCGAGATGGTATTGCCAGTAGGCGTCGTAGCCGTTGCCGTAGACGTCGCGGCAGACGATCGGAAGATATTCATTGTAGTCGGAGCCGTAGCTGTACAGGAGCTGGCCGATCTGCTTCAGGTTGCTGGCGCAGACGGTGCGACGAGCCGTCTCACGGGCAGTGGAGAGCGCGGGCAGCAGCAGCGCCGCCAGGATGGCGATGATCGCGATCACGACCAGAAGCTCGATCAGCGTAAAAATCCGACGCCGCCTGCGGATTGAAACATGCGGGGTTGGAAAAACAACATACATGCGAGCGACACCTCCCCCCCGGATTTTTAATGGTCTTGAGTTGTCGTCCACGTTGGTGAAAGTCCTCGTCGCGTTTCTCATGAGCGGCTCCTTTTGAGGGAGTTTGTCTCCCTGTCGCATCACTGGTCACGACTGAGAAAGAACAAATGGGCTATGACCATTTCATTCCCCGCAGGTTCTTCCGACTATCAGTCTTGGCGTCATCGGCTTGGCGCGGTACGCCTCGCCCTCGATGCGCAACTCCATCTCCTTGACGATCTCGGCGGCGTAGTCCTCGGGATCCACTTCCAGCCGCGTCAGCGGCAGATGGTAGAACAGATCGATCCCCTTGTTGGCGTGCGTGATCAGCGCCACATCGCCCGGCACCGAAACGCCCCCTTCAAGCAGGGCGTGAGCAACCCCTCTGAAAGTGGTGTCGCAGACGGTTAGGATCGCATCGAACGTCCTCCCCGAGGCGAGAAGCGGCTTTGTTTGCTCGTACCCGTCGCGCTGCTCGGGTTTGACCTCGAGGAAGATCGCCTGCAGCCCTGCGCCACCATGCGTCCGGCGGAACTCGCCAAAGGCCTCCTCAGCCTTGGTGAGCAAATGCTCGTGGGCCATCACCACCACATTCCGGCGGCCGTGCCGCTGAAGATGCTCAATTCCCAGGGAGACAAGCACCGGCACGTCGAATGGCTCCTCGCACAAGGTGTGCGGAACCGAGCACTTCTGGGTCAGCCAGCGGTCGAACCGCGTCTCCACGCAAAACTCCACGACTGCGCGAATGCCCCCGTCGCTTAGCCCCGTCTCAAACTCGTGGAACGTCTTGTCATAACCACCCTTCCTGCCGAAAATATAGTAGCGGTGGTTCCACCCCCGTTCGCCGAAGAGTTCGGTGAGCCGGTCGAGCAGGACGCTGTAAAAGGCGGTGTCGATGTCGCGGAAGACGCGGGTGCCAAAGACGATGGCGACGCTCTTGTCGAAGATGCCGGGACGCACGAAGGTGCCGCTGCGCCTCACGCGGTCGACCAAGCCACGGTCGCTCAAGGTCCTGAGGCTTGTCTGGATCGTCTCGGCGTTGACGCCGAACTGCTTGGCAAGTTCCTTGGTCGGGGGAATCCGGTCGCCGGGCCTGAGGCGCCCCTCGAAGATCTCCCGCTCGAAGTGCGAGACGATCTGACGGTATAAAGGCACTGACGGACGAAGCACCATGACACCGGCTCCCGTGATAAGTGCGGATATTTACGGCCTATCCACATTATACCATATTAATCACCCATGTCAAGAGTATGCACTGAAATCGCAAGGGAGTGAATGCAACCGGCGTCGCAGAAGTTCAGACCGCAGGTTCGTAGAAAATGTCCTTGTCGCTCATCGCGTTCCGCCGGAACTGGCGGGGACTCACGCCGACGTAACGCTTGAAGACGTCCGAGAAATGCTGGCTGGTGGAGAAGCCAGACTCGAGGGCGATTTCCGTGATGCTCAGGCGCTTGTTCTTGAGTAATTCGCAGGCCTTCTCGCATCGCATCCGCCGCAGGTAGTCGCCCGGCGTCAAACCACTCTCCTCTTTAAACCTCGCAGAGAAGAAGGCGGAGCTGACGCCAAGCCGCGCCGCGAGCTCGGGGATGCTCGGGGGATCGTCAAGTTTCTCGCTCATGAGCCGTCGCGCCTCCTCGAGCAGGCTTGCGCCCTTTGACCCGCACTCTTTTCTACCTATCGAGCGGACGGCGCTGATGATGAGCTGGCAGGAGGCCGCGCGGCAGAAGGCGCGCGGCAACCGCTCCTGA
Organism: uncultured Victivallales bacterium; assembly: GCA_964436735.1. Taxonomy (GTDB): domain Bacteria; phylum Verrucomicrobiota; class Lentisphaeria; order Victivallales; family GWF2-38-69; genus CAYTFM01. The sequence continues at coordinate 15,914 of CAYTFM010000067.1, forward strand.
TCATCCTCGGACTTCGAGACCAGCGCGTCGTGGAACAGCTCGAAACTCTGCCGCAGGTTCGCATCCGCCTGCCATACCATGTTCCCGGCTTTCGTCAGCAACTCGTTGATGTTTGCGAGGTCGTCCGCAAAGAAGATCGATCCCTCGGCGGCCCCTTCCGCGGCGGGGTTGAACACGAGCCAGAAGAGACGGCTTGGAGTGATGACCTGGTATTTGCCATGGTGGCCGACTCCCGGCTGTATGAGCGCCGCGGAGCCGCCGACAAGCCGCAGCTCCCGCCCATCTTCGAGCACCCAGACCGTCTCGCCTTCGGAGATGTAGGTGAGTTCGAATCCTTTGTGCGCATGAGGCTCGAGCCCGAGCGTCTTGCCGAGATGGTCGAAGCCGCCGCCGATGAACAGCGGCGTCCCGATCCAGGCGGCGTCGTAGATTATCCTGCCTTTGCGTCTCTCTCTCGACATGTGCGGAATTCTCAACTCGATAAATATGGAAGACAGGCGGCTGTGGATATGATAGACTTTCCTCCAACACGGCGCAAGGGTGGAACCAAACCATGAGTATGAAAGTCAAACCAGTACCGAAAACAACGAATTTGTTTTCTCTTTTATTTCCGTCGTCACCCACGCGTCAATGGTTTATCAACTCCACAGGCAGCAAACACGTTCGGAAATAAAACAAGCAAGGGAGCCGACACATGACGCCACGCGAGATTGTCAGACGCACCATCGCCTTCGAATCACCCTCACGCCTGCCGCGCAATTTCCCCGAACGCTTCGGCGACGACTTCGCCGCCGTCGGCATGAGCCCCTCCCCCGACGCCCGCCCCTATGGCGGCACTCAGGGGCTGGAGACCGACGAGTGGGGCGCCGTCTGGGAGAACATCGGCATCTGCAAACTCGGAGAGGTCAAGGAATTTCCGCTCAAGAGCTGGGACGACTTCAAGACGCTCAAGGTCCCCGACATCAAGGATCCGAAACGCTGGGCGAACGTTCCCGGCGCCCGCGAGAGGGCCGGCGACAAATACATGCTGGCGGGCGGCATCTCCCTGTACGAGCGGGCCCACTTCCTCCGCGGCCTCGAGAACCTCTGGATGGACATCTACGACGAGCGGGAGAAGCTTGAGAAGCTGCTCGACATCCTCGTCGACATGAATCTCTATGCCATCGAGCGCTACAAGGCGGAAAGCCCGGACGGCTACATGTTCTGCGACGACTGGGGACTGCAGAACAAGTTCATGATCTCGCCCGACTCCTGGCGCGAGATATGGAAGCCGCGCTACGCCAAAGTCTACAAAGCCGCGCACGACGCCGGCATGCAGACGCTCCTGCACAGCTGCGGGCACATCACCGAGGTGCTCGATGATTTCATCGAAGCGGGACTCGACGTCATCCAGATGGACCAGCAGGAGAACATGGGGCTGGATCTGCTGGCGACACGCTTCAAGGGCCGGATCGCCTTCTGGTGCCCCGTCGACATCCAGAGCGTGATGTGCCGCGGCACGCTCGACGACATCCGGAGCTACTGCTGGACGCTCTTCGACAAGCTCGGATCGACCAAGGGCGGCTTCATGCCCAAATGGTACGGCGATCCCAAGGGCGCCGGACACACCACGGAGGCCGTCAACGCCATGTGCGAGGAGTTCCTGAAGGTCTCCGACGCGAAGTTCGGGAAGGCATGAGCGGACTCCGCAACCAAACGGCCACCTTCGTTCAGGCGCAAGCCCGTTGGGATCTTCCCCGACTACCGGCGGCATTTCGCCACGGTAGACCGATCCGGCTTCACGACTTCTTGCCTTCCCTGACGGCGGCGGCGAGCTCCTGGCTGCTTTTCGAAAGATCAAACAGCGACTTGAACACGTCGCCCAAAACCAGCAGTGCGAGCGCCACGACCACCGCCCCCACCAGCATATACACCGACGCGTTTCTCAGCGATTCCGCCGCGCTCTCCGCCTCCTTGCGGCCGTTCTTGCAGGTAGCGATCGCCGCGTCAAGCAGCGCAGCCGTCTTCTCGTGGTTCTTGTCGACGATCCAGTTGGAGCACAGCGCCTCGGCGAACTGCCGTTTGGACGATTCGAGCTTCTCGATGTAGACCTCCGCCTCGATGCGGTTCTTGTCCGCGGGAGCCAGCAGCGCCTCCCGCCTCTCCTTCGCCTCCTTGCTGTCCGTGTAGTCGATCCTGTGGAGGTTGTCGATGAACTTCACGCCGCGGGCCACTTCGTCCATGGCGCCCTTTACCTTCATGCGGCTGTCCTCCTTGGCGGACATGTTGTTGAGTTCCTTGAGCGTTTTCGTGATCTCGCCCAGTGCCTCGATCCTGTTCGACGCCTCCTTGTCACCGATATCCAGCACGCATTCGCCAGGCAAAAGAACCGCGTCGGAAGAGGCGCGCGGGGCCTTCTCTTGTGGCGGAGTGACGGTTTTCAGCTTCTCGGCCAAGGCCTTGTTGACATGCTCCCGCATCCTCGCGGCGAGGAAATCAACGCTCTCCCTATAGGCACCCTGCAAAGCGAGCTTCAGCTGCCTCACCTCGAGCGCGGCGCGCTCACACTCGCGTTTCTGCTCCTCAAGACTCTCCTGCGAGTCGCATGAGGTGATGCGGAATTCGACCTCGCCACGATCCGTCTGCCCCGCCTTGTCCCCTCGCAGATACGCCGCGACTTGCGCGCGCGTCGTGGTATACGAGTTCTTGTAGTCCTTGATCAAGGCCTCAAGCTCAGGGTTCTTCTCGCACACCTTGCCACCGCGCGCCGTCTGCGCGCATCTGGCGGCAAAGCATAGTGAACAGAAGAGGCCTCCCATGAACACAAGAAACGCAAGCGGCTTGGCCAGCGACGCGAACGTCCGCCCCGACACATAACTCTCCGTCATAGTCCGACTCCTCTCGCCTCAAACTCGTCGATCTGTTTTTTATGGGCGGGATCTTTGCTCAGCTCATACGCCTTCCTGTAGCACTCGGCCGCCTCCCGGTAGTTCTTCTCGCCCTCCAACGTCTTGGCCTTCTCAACCAGACCCTTGATCTTTCTGTCTTTCTCGATCAAATGCTTGTGATACATCTCCGCGCTGTCCTTGATCATGGCGGCGACCTTGTCGCCCTTCGCATCCAGCCCCTCGTAGTCGAGCCATTTCTGGATGGCCTTGTCGTCGCCCCTCTCGTAGTCGGAGCGGGCCGCCGCGAGCGTGATCAACGCCTTGATGTGCTGGGCGCAGCGAAGGGCGTCATTTCCATGGCGCAGAGGACACTCGGCCTTTCTCACCAGTTCCTCAAGGTTGTCCGCCAACTCCTTCAACCGCTTCAACTGCTTTGTCACCTTGAGGGGTTTGCCCGCCACCACCTCCCGGGCGAAAATGATGGGAGAAAACGCCGGATCATCGGCGAGGCCGGTCACATAATCCCTCGCGTCGGTCAACGCCAAGTCCACCCCCTCGTTCCGTCCGACGATCAGCTCCAGGTAGGGGAATTTCTCCTTATTGGCCTTCACGTGCTCGGCGATCATCTTGAACGACTCGCCGTCGGTCCGCGCGAAAAACACGGCGAAGCAGTCGGCGACGAGTTTGTCGTCGACGAGGTCGGGCCTTTTCTTGTTGAGGTCCAGCAGGAACCGCGTGAGGCCTCTGACCGTGAAGTCGTCGCCCGATTTGGCCCTCTCGTAGAGGTTCTTGTCCAGTGTGTCCTTCGCCTCGGTCATGAATCCGTCGTCGAAATCCTTGACAGACGCCATCTCCCTGACAAGCGTGTCGTCGAAGAAGGCGAAGGCGCTCTTCTGGCTCAGCATCAGGAGCGCGGCGTCGCGCTCGAGGGCTTTGCTCCTCTTCTCGACCTCCGCGGCGGTGAACCATTTCCCGCCGAGCTTTCGTTGCCCGCTGACGTATTTCTCGAGCTCGCCGACGAGCGCGAGGTATCTCTTGTGGAGCTTCTGCTTCTGCTCGGGATGCGCGGCGACAAACGACTCCGTCTCGTCTATTTTCCGCTTCAACGCCGCCACCTCGTCATCATTGGAGATGTCATCCGGCGGCTCGGTGTCGAGCTCCCGCTCCTTGACCGCCTGTGACTCCTTGACCCATGCGTCCCCCACTCTCACCATGCCCTCCGCCCGCATGTCCATAATCCTCTGCAGATCGCGCCGCACGCCCTCAAGATGGGGTCTGAGGCATTCGTAGCGCCGCATCAATCCGTCCACCGCCCGGATGCTCTTGGCTACTTTCTGAAAGTCCCCCTCGGTCCGGAGGGAGTCGAACGACTTCTGGACGAACACAAACGGCCCTGCCCGATCAAGGAAATACTGGTAGCGCCACATGGTGCCCATCATCACGTCGTTTTTGAAGAAGACGACGGTGGAGACGAGGTTGCCGTTG
>CAYTFM010000067.1:20275-31539 GCA_964436735.1 uncultured Victivallales bacterium
AGACGCGGGCGCGCCACGTCGTCCCCACGACGAACGGGAACGTGGTCGACGCGTAGATCTCGACTGCCTTCACGGACCGTCTTCGCCGTACGGCGGCAGCACGGCTCCGAGATCGACCTGTTCTCCGAGGCTCGCCATGGCGGCGAGCCAGAGGCGCGGGAGCGGGAGGGGTACGGAGTGCACGATCCGGAGGATCCTGCGCCGGAGCTCCCGGTCGTCGAGCGTGATGACCGCCCCCTCCACAAGGCACCGCCAGACGATCATCTTGAAAGGCACGGCCTTGACGGGGACGTTGTCGCCGAGAAAAGGCTTGTAGCACAGGATGCCCAACGGCTCGGGAGCTGCCTCCTTCGCCGGCGGCGCGCCGAGTACCGGCAGCATGGCCAGCAGCGTCATCGCGGAGAAGACGAACTGTTTCACCATTGGAAAATCCCTCATCGTCACGTCAAGCGGCGTCCACCGTCAATGATACCCCTCCCAGAGGGTGACACACCAGCCGCAAGGTCCAAATGCAATATACTCCTCGGGGACGCTGGGGAAAATCTCGGCCATTCAGTTATTTCCGCATCGAGTTCCATGCGTGAAACGTTTGAAAAACTGTATGCTGCGAACGACGTTACATTTGTAGTTCAACCAAGGAGAAACCTCATGAGAACACTCGTCGCCTCCGCCCTGTTGCTTGGCCTGGCCGTCGTCCTGCTCGTGGCCGGCTGCGGACCTGTCTGACGAACCGCCCATGCGGAACGTGCTCGACTGCCTGCGATTGAACGCCCGGATGCTGTCGCTCGCGTTGCGTGGCAAATGGCTTGGCTCCGGACAGTTCGCCGCGTCATACGACCGGCTTGCCGAGGACTACGACGAGTCGTGGCTCCGGCATCTGCGGCCGGTCACTGACGACCTTCTCGCCTCGCTTTCTTTCCCCAAACCAGCCGCTTCGCCACTTCCCATTCTGGATCTGGGCTGCGGCACGGGATACTCGACCCGGATCCTCGCCAGTCGCAATCCTGATCACCGAGTGGTGGGGGTCGACATCTCAGAAAAGATGCTGGCGGTCGCCCGTATGAACCCCGCCGAATCCACCACCACTTATGTCCACGCCGACATGCTGGCGTATCTCGCCTCCCAACCAACCGCCTCCCACAGCGTCGTCGTCTCCGCATGGGCGATCGGGTACTCCACTCCCCGGCGTATCGTGTCCGAGGCGTCGCGGATCCTCGCGCCGGGCGGCTGTCTCGCCTTCGTCGTCAACCGCTCAAACACTCTGGCGCCTCTCTTCCTGGCGTACCGCCGGACGCTGCAGACTTTCGCAGCCGAAGCGCGGTTGGCCATATGGCCGAGATTCCCGATATCGCTCAAAGAGATACGCGGCTACCTTCAAGAAAACGGCTTTGAGCTCCACAGCGGAAGCGAAGGGGCGTTTCCACTGCCGCGCGACGAAGCGGGCTACCGTCTCGAATGGCTTTTGCGTACCGGCATTCTCGCGGGATTCGACACGGTGCTGCCGATCACCGAATCAGGAGAGGCGAGAAGTTTCTTCGAACGTGAGCTTGCGAAAATCGACCACCTCGAACATACGTACATCATGGCCGTGGCAGCGAAAAAGGGAGCACAAGGTGCGCATTGACCTGCAATCGCTGAAACTACTGCTGATTCTCCTGGATCCGCGGATCACGCGGACGCCCCTCAGAGTCCTGAAGGCTCTGCGCGCCAAAGGCACCCGACGTCTCCCGACGGAAGTGCAGAACCGCCTTGAGGGTGGCATCGGCAGAGTGACAACGCTCGGCTTCATCCGCAGTTGGCTCGCAGGGGAGATGATCACCCGGCACGACGGCCAATGGGTGGTGAACTCGTTTCTCCCGCCGTTCCCGGGGCCCGCCTTCGACCGCATGTTCGAGAACCTGCTCTCCGGCCGCCGACTCAGTCCGGTTTCCGCGAATCTGGCGGTGACGGCCGAATGCCCCTGCTCCTGTTGGCACTGCAGTCTGAAAAACCGGACGAAAGGCAATCTCACGACCGACGAGTGGAAACAGACGCTTGACCAACTGGTCGATCTCGGCGTCAGCATCATCTCCTTCACGGGAGGCGAACCGCTCGCCCGCCTGGACATCGCGGAGCTGGTCGCGCACGCCAGCGGACGAGGCGCCACCCCGATCATTTTCACCTGCGGCACAGGGTTCGACGAAAAGACCGCCGCGGCGTTGCGCCGCTCCGGACTATGGGCGGTCTGCGTCAGCCTCGACCATCCGGATCCAGCGGTCTTCAACCAAGGACGAGGCCGCGACGCGGCATACGACGACGCCACCGCGGCGATCAAACTTGCGCGACGGGCAGGTTTCTACACCATGACGGGCGTGGTCGCCAGCCGAAAGCTTTTCGAGGGGAACGCCTTCGAACGCACCTACGCCCTCGCCAGATCGCTGGGAGTTCACGAGTTCCGTCTCGTCGAACCGATGCCGTGCGGCAAACTCGCCGACGCATCCGACGACGCCCTCCTCACGCCGGAGCATGTCGCGGCGATCCGCGCGTTCCACGTCGACACTAATCGCAAAGGCCTTCTGCCAAAGGTCTGCTCCTTCAACCACGTCGAAAGCCCCGAGTATTTCGGCTGCGGCGCAGGAACACAGCACCTCTTCGTCGACACGGCCGGCAACGTCTGCCCCTGCGACTTCACCCCGCTCAGCTTCGGCAACATCCTGCGCGAGCCGCTCACGGCGATCTGGACGCGGATGAACGACAGCATGGGCAATCCCCGCCGCAACTGCTTCATCCAAAAACACCACCGCCTCATCATGGACCGCAAAGGCGTCAACGAATTCCCCCTCCCGCCCGATCTCAGCACCGCCATCTGCGCCGAAGCCGGCCCCGAACCGCTCCCCGACTACTTCGCCATGGTCACCGGACAGAAAGGAGGGTGAATGTTTTTCAATCTCTATCAGAAAACCTGCAAAGTTCTCGGTGACATAGATAAAAGAATCAGAGACAAAAACAGTACGTTGTCCTTATGCATTCGCTATACAATCTTGTTATTCGTCATCGCTTTTATTTGTCTCACCACAACAAGTGAATGGAGCCACCTCGCTGACGCCTTTGTGCGAGCGTTCATGACAGGTTTTGCCCTTTTCCTCGGCCTAATCACCATCAACATTCTCACCAAAAGATTCTCTTCGCAGCAGAACACATACCCGCACGGGATGCTGCCCGTCCTCGCCGGTCTTCTGTTCGGCGTGACCGCCGCAGCATTTCTTGATTGGGCACAGGTGCGCCCCTTGGCGGAAAAGGCGGAATCATTTTATGAACACTTTACTCAAATAAAAACTTCAAGAAACTATAACTACCGAAGCATTCCCTATGCCGACCGTTACGGTTTGTTTCAGACCTACTCGACTTATTTTGTGGTGACGCTCACCTGTGTGCTGATGCAGCTCGCCTACTGGTCGCGACACTTCTTGACGAAAAAGAAATTCATTTCATTCTGGATGGCGCTGCTGGTCATGCTTGCCGCCGGGTTTCTGCAGACGTATCTACGTTTCCTCGCCGTCAACTACGACTGGACCTTGCGCAGCGCACTCGAGGAGTATCCGAAAACCGCCCTGCCGTTCTTTCTGCTGTGGTTCCTGATGCTGCGCCTGCTCGATCCCTGCTACAGGATACCGGCAGCTTCCAAGGAGCTTAAGGCGGACGCATGAGGGGTGAGGCGCTGGAGTGTTATCCCGCATTTGCCTGAGAGCTTTCATTTTTTGAGTGCGGCGGCTCGACGCCGCTTTCGGACGGGCGGCTTGACGCCCGCCTCATGCCAGTCGAGCCTGGCCATCAAAAGCGGTCTCATGCGACCGCACTCGAAAATCCGATCAAAAAGCAAAAAAACAAGACAGAACACCTAAGGCAACCACCCCAGGGAAACGCATCCCTATTCCATCAACCCTGGAGGAGTCACACACCGACAGCACCGCCTCCACATGCACTTATATTTCAAGTCTATTTTATTATGCAATAGTATATTACTATTAACATTTTACACTTTTTTTACAAAATTAATTTCAAGTACTTGAATTATTTCACTACTTCTGCTACACTTTACCTCAGAGATCACCCACGCCTCGCGAACGGAAGGAGCGGCCATGGTTTCGATGAAGGACATCGGCAGGATCTGCGGGGTTTCCGAGGCGACCGTCTCCAAGGCGCTGCGGAACAACCCGAAGATCAAGGCCGCCACCCGCCAGAGGATCCAGGAGGTCGTCCGCCAGTACAACTACCATCCCAACGCTCTCGTGGAAAGTATCCAGACCGGCCGCAGTAAAATGATCGGCGTGGCGTACAACAACTTCACCGACGGCTTCGCCGGCGCGATCATGGACGGCATCATGGAGCGCATGGACGAGGCCGGCTACGAGACTTTGATCATCCGCTGGGACATGATCGTGGCCAAAGGTGCGCAACTGCTCTCGCGTTTTTCGCAAAGGCGGGTGGATGGACTCCTGCTTTTCCCCTCGGCGAAGCTGCCGACGCCGGAATACGTAAAGGAGTTGCGAGCCTTTCAGAACCCGGTGGTGCTGATAGACCAGATCTGGCCCGGCAACGAATTCAGCTCTGTCGTCAGCGACAATGTGCAAGGCGGAGCGATGGCCACCGAGCATCTGCTTGACCGCGGGATACGGAAGCTGGGATTCATTCGGTACTCGTCCGTCAGCTCGGGCGAGGAGCGATGGCAGGGGTTCCAGAAGGCCATGCGGAAACATGGACTCCCCATGAAGGAATCCTGGTGCGTCGACGTCGGCGGGCACTCGGACTACGGCTATGAGCTGATCCGCGACATGCTCGCCGCGCCTGATCGTCCAGAGGGGCTTGTCTGCTTCAACGACTACTGCGCCCTCCATGCGATGAACGCCGCCCGGGAATTTGGCATCCGCATTCCCGAAGAGCTCTCGCTGGCGGGATTCGGCAATGTTGAACTGATCGCGGCCATGTCGCATCCCCGGCTGACGTCCGTCAACCAGTTCCCCAGGGAAATAGGCAGGAAGGCCGCCGAAATCCTCCTCACCGCAACCGCGGCAGAAGACGAAGCCGCGCCAACACATGTGAGAATACCAGTCGAACTCGTCGCGGGAGACTCAGTGAGAACTGTTTGATACGGAAGGAGGAAGACACGTGAGAGGGAAATCATTCACCTTGATTGAGCTGTTGGTCGTGATCGCGGTGATCGCCATCCTCGCCTCGCTCCTGCTTCCCGCGCTCAACCAGGCCAAGCAACGGGCGAAAACGACGTTGTGCATGGGAAACACGCGGCAGATCGGCACCGCGATATACTCCTACGCCAACGACTACCAAGGCTGGTTCCATCCGCCGCGCGTCGGCCTGTACTGCTGGACGCAACGGCTCCTTGATGACGATTACCTGGGCGGCAGCTCGATTCTGCTCTGCCCGAGCGAGGTTCCGCCTGCGAAATTCAGCGGCAGCTACTACAGCTACGGCATCAACCGGGATCCCGACCGTGGCACGCGGGACGAGTCGTACCAGCCCGCCACCAACATTCTGAGCAGCACGAAATTCAGCTCCCCCTCGACGACGTGGTTCCTGGGCGACAGCATCGGCGCGGGATGGTGGGGCAGCCTCAGGCAATGCTACATGATCAGCTGGAACAACGGCACCTTCTTCAATATCGACCTCCGCCACGGTCTCAAGGCGAACCTTTGGTTCCTCGACGGCAGCGCGGGGCAGGCCGGCAGGGGCGACCTCAAGACCATCTCCCCCCGCTTCGAGGAGTTCTACCTTTCAAGCACCATGAAAATCGTTGACATATAATGCGAGGCCTGCCCGCGACCCAATCTGGCGCCATTCCAGTAGACGTCTGACGCGCGTTGACAGGGCGGTCGGCCCGCCTTATGTAATTGTGGAGCTTTTTGTTTTTCATAGCGGTTTGCGGTGCGTAAGCACTAAGGGGCTGTTCATAAATAGCAGCCAGCAAATGTAAAGTTTATTTTTGAACAGTCCCCAAGGAGATGCGCCATGCGAAAACCATCAGTCCGTGCCTGTCTGCTGTTCAGCCTCCTCGCCTTCGCATCCGCGTCGCGCGGCGGCGAGAAGGAACCCCTCGAACTGCCCAACCCCTCATTCGAGCAGGGGACTGACGGCTACTGGATAAGCAATCCGGGAGTGGCGGCGATCGACGCCGAGACCTCATCCGCGGGGGCGCACAGCCTGTGCCTCTTCCCCGAAACCGGAAAAGCCGTCGACGCCGTGCTCTTCGTCGCCTGGCGGGAAGGCATGGCCTACCGTCTCGGCTTCGACAGTAAAAGGACGGGAGGCGAGCAAGGACCCGCGCTCCACGTGAGCACCATGCTGCAAGGCGCGGCTCCCATCATGTTCTGGCCCCCGAGTGCCGACGCGGAGGGGTTCGGCGAAGTCCTGCCAACGGGCGAGTGGTCGCGGCGTGAACTGCTCCTCGGTCCGTTCCCCGGAGAAGCCATGGGAAAGACCGTCAAGACGGTCGGCATCTTTCTGAGAGCGGTCGGTGGCGCCGCGCAGGGAAAACTGTGGATCGACAACATCTCGATTGGCATCGAGCCAGCTCCCCCGGCCGACGCGTCCAGCGGCAAAAGCGCCGCGAAGAAGCAGCCGACGGCCGCGGCAACCGCCACCCCATCCTCCGCCACCAAAGACGCAACGGGATCCGAGCAGAAGAAAACAGAGAAAGCGGAGCCGCCCACGACACAAGGCCTTATCCGTATAGAACTCCCAGATCCCGTCAGATTGTTCGAGCGGCCTGTCGCGCTGAAGGTCGCCGCCCCCGAGGCTCCGGGAGGAACCACGCTCAAGCTTGAGATCAGCGACTTCAAAGGGCGCCCCAAGGACAGTTTCAGCGTGGACGCCCACGCGGGCGTCGAAACACTCATTTCAACGCCGGGCTATTATCTGGCATCCACCTCGCTGCTCAAGGATGGTCTCGCATTGGAGAGCAAGACGGCCAGCTTTCTCGTGACCAGCCCGCTGCCGGCTGACTACTTCAGCACCCCGCATCCGGCGTTCGGTGTCTGGTGCGGCGTGACCGACGGGATGCTGCGCATCGCCGGCGCGAAATGGACGCGGCAACTCTTCTGGCCTCAGTTCCAGCCGAAGGACTTCGCGGGAACGCCCCCCTCGCCGGAGAAACTGAAGGCGCGCAGCCCCGTCAAAGTGATCAAGTGCCTGAACGTCCTGGATCCCTTCAAGAAGATGGTTCCGGTACCCAAAGACGACTGGCCGACGATTCTTGACAAGATGGGCAAGGAGATCACCGCGAGCCGCGGTCTGGTGGACGCGTGGGAGACGCAGAACGAGCCGATGGTCGGCGAGAACTTCCACGGCTCGATGGAGGATGTCGCCGAAATCATCTCCAACGAAAGCCGCATGGTCCGCGAGCTGGATCCGGGAACGCCCATCGCCGGGATATGCATCAACCCCATGAGCGCCAACCAGTACGCCCAGATCACCGGCTACTACAAGCGTCTCGGCATGGCGAAGACCGTCGACGCCGTCATGCTGCATCCGTACATCCCCAACGCGGCGGCGCCGGACAGCTCCGGCTATGTCGAGACGATGCGGCGGCTCGGCAAGGAGCTCAAGGAGATCACCGGCAAGGAAGTGCCGCTCTACGTCAGCGAGATCGGCTACTCCACCAAACCCGGCGGCGAGGTCAGCGAGATCGAACAGGCGGCATACCTCGTCAGAGTCGTCCTGTTGAACCGCCAGATCGAGGGGCTTCAAGCCTGTGTGTGGCATTGTGGCCTTTGGAACGACGCCACCAGCCGCAGGGAGTTGGACTATGGCATCCTCAGACCACATCCCAAGGACTCGCCGGTGCGCGAGCCAAAACCGGCGTTCGCCGCCTGGGCCACCGTCTCGCGGCAGACCTACAACGCCGACTATCTCGGCGAACTGGAGTTCGGCAGGGGCGTGAGAGCCTTCCTTTTCTCGAGGAACTCTCTTCCGTTGATCGTCACCTATTCGTTGTCGAAGACGCGCAAGACGATCAAGGTGCCCCTCGGCGGAGGAAAAGTCGTCGTCACCGACCTGTGCGGGACAAGCGTCGAACAGCCCACCTCGTCGGGCGTGGCGCAGCTTGAGATCGACGAGACGCCACTCTATATCGCCGGATTCGACCCGCAGGACGTCCAGCGGCTCAGCCGTCTCAAAGTCACCTTCACGCCGGAGGAGCTCAAAGCCAAGCCGGGCGAGGACACGCTCCTCTCGATGAGCGGCGCGCCGCTCGCGCTCGACGGCTCGGAGATCAAAGTGGAAACGCCTCCCGGCTGGTCCGTCTCGCTCTCCGGCTCGGGGGAATCGCGCGGCATCACGCTTTCGATCCCCCCCACCGCCCTCCCGGGCGAACAGACCCTGTTCATCCATCTGCTGAAGGACGGCGAGAGCAAACACATCTGGCGCAGGGAGATGCAGGTCCTGCCGCCTATCGAACTCAAGGAGATGAGAACAACCCCGCGCGCCGACGGCTCTTCGACCTTGAGCTTTCTCCCGTCCGGCTCAGACCTGAAGGAGATCACGGTTGAACTGTTCGAGGACGCCAAACCACTCGCCGCCGGGACGGCCGAGGTCGGCCATACAACCTCAATCAGGCTACCCGCGCTCTCGTTCGGCCGTCCTCACCTTTATTCCGCGGTTGTCAACGCCGGAAATGGCTACAAATGGAAGACACCGCTCCCCGGCATCAGTCAGTTCCCCATCTTGAAAGAGAAGAGCGGAGCCGACGTCGACGCCCAGGACGGGTTCAACCTCGCCGCCGGCGACTACAGCAAGGGATCGGTCGAGGGAGCCTTCGACCGTCCCGAGGGACGCCTGCGGCTCACCTGGAACGAGACGTCGCTCCTGCTTCGCCTTGCGACGCGCGACCGCTGGCATGTCGTCAAGGAGTCGCCCCAGGCGATGTTCGGCGCCGACTCCCTGCAGATCGGGGTGAGCGTCGCGCAGGACGAGATGATCCACCCGAACAATGACGGCATACAGGAGACCATCTACACGGAGTTTGGCGTCATGGCCTCTGCCGACGGAGAATGCGCGTCGCATGTCTGGGCGAGCTCGAACAGGAATCTCGCCGAACTGGGCACGCCACTCGCCGGCCTGAAAGCCCGCTGGAGCAGAACCGACACCACCACCACCTACGAACTTGAGATCCCCTGGCAGTCGCTCAACATCAAAAATCCGCGTCCCGGCATGCATGTCAAATTCAGCCTCCTCGTCAACGACGCCGACGAGTCGAAGCAGCGGCACTGGCTCGAGTGGTACAGCGGCATCGGCAACGGCAAAGATCCTTCACTCTACGGCGAGGGGGTTCTCGCCGATGGCATCCCAGGCACCCCCTAGCCACGGGATGGCTCAATCTGTGTCTTTTCAAATCCACCCCAACGACGGCAACACCCGTCGACAAACGTTGCGCGGAATATGCCTCCGAGGCGAGGCGTTTTTTTTCATGTTTTTTTTGAAATCTCTGCCGAAAACAGCCCACATGACCGTATTAAAGGGTATATATGGATAAATAGCGTCTGCCCGGAAATCCCCCGAGGCTATTTCCGCACGGACGCATGGTTCGTCTAAACATGCGCAAATGGGGTGAGTATGAACCGAAAGCCGACACTGTGCGCAACAGTTCTTTTTCTGCTGATGGGGCTGCTGCCTTCCACCGAGGCCGCCTCGCCGCTGGTGCAGATAGACCCGACCACCTACAAGACCGAGCACTGTCTTTTCATTATCGACGCCTCCGTGCAGTGGGGGGCGCCCGCAACCGCCTACAGTACCCTCTACACCCCCAGCGGCAGCACCTTCCTGAGGCTTCCTGGCTATTTCTCCAAGCTGACAACCACCTTCCCCGGAAACTACTTCTCGGTCTGCTACATCGCCAACACCGGAGTCTCGACCGCGCCGAACTACATCGACCGCATCTTCAAGGCCACCGGAATCAACCAACCGGGCACCGCGGGAGCCCCGCAGTCGTTCGCGACTGTGGACATCTGCCGCTACAACCTGCCCGGCGGGACCGTGCTGCCCTCGATGCTGGGGGTGTACGACCACGAGATCGGACACGCCTGGGGGGCGCAGCCCCTCAACGACAGCGCACACCCACCCAAGACCATCAGTGGACACTGGTTTTCGAACTCGACCATCGACTGCCAACTCTCCCTCGTTTACAGCGGCGACAGCTATGCCACCATCAATAAAATATACGCGGAAAACAGCGTGTTCCGCTGGCAGAAAGTGGACTATCTGCGCAAGAGCGAATACGGAACATTCTCCGAACAGACCCTCTATCTGATGGGACTGAACCCCACATGGCCCACCACCTACGTGCTCAACAACCCGACCTACAACTCCGACCTCACCATGGGCTACACGTCGCTATCCACCTTCGACCACCAGAGGGTGCTCACCACCTACGGCGCGCGGAACCCCGACTACAAAAGCTCCCAGAAGCGCTTCAAACTCGGGTTTGTTTACGTGGCCCGCAACCTCAGCGAGGTGAACACCGTGTACAGCGCGGTCGAGCAATCCATCAACCACTTCTGCAACGCCGAGGCCATCGACACCACCACGTACTACTATCAAGTCCCCTTCCTGTGCGACACCCACTACCGCGCCAGCGCGGATGCCCTCCTCGCCGATTTGGACGGCAACGGCACGCCGACGCTGATGATGATCGACAGCTATGTGCAATCGACCGACGGCACCGCCTCGGTCCGCTTCACCGCCACCGACGACACCGCCGCTCCCACGGTGTCGCTCGTCCACGCCTCCAACTGCTGCGACTCGATCCAAGGCGGCGTGGCGCAGTTCTCCCGCCTGCCCGACGGCGTGTTCTTCTTCACGCTCAAGGCCCAGGACGCCGCCGGCAAGAAGAGCTTCGCCCATTTCGTCATCGAGGTGCAGCGACCATCGTCGTCCGTCGCCTTCACCACCCAGCCCGCGGGGGTGACGGTCACAGAAGGCGCCACCGCCACCTTCAGCGTGGCGGCGACCGGATCCGCGCCGCTCACCTACCAGTGGTATCGGAAGGCCTCCGGCGTCAGCAGCTGGGACCTCCTGGGTAACACCGGAGCCTACAGCGGGACGGCAACCACCACGCTGTCCATCACCAGTACGACCGCGATGAACGGCGATCAGTTCCTGTGCCTGGCTTCCGACGGGTCTGGCGCGGCCACAAGCGCCACCGCCACCCTGATGGTCAACGAGGCTGCCCCCGTAATCACCACCCAGCCCAGCAACCAAACAATGCTCACGGGATC
>CAYTFM010000068.1:0-31529 GCA_964436735.1 uncultured Victivallales bacterium
GAACCCCGATCTTGGATTGCCATTCCTGCGCGTTGCCCCCTCCGCTATTCATCATGAAAAGCAAGACGAGCGCTGGCTTGCCAGGAGAGTTCAGGATCTGCCGGACAACACCTTCGTAGTTCTCCGCGCACTCCTTGGTGTTTTGATCGTTGACAGCATACTCGACCACCACCATGTCAGGCTTCTTTGACAGAAGGTCGCGCTCGAGGCGCATCGCGCCATAGTTGGCACCCGTCGCGCCAATTCCCGCATTGACCAGCGTGAACTCAGCCTTGGGAAATGTCTTTCTCCACCAGTCGAGCAGCACACCGTGGTAGCGCCTCTCCGGCTTCGGGCAGGCGGCACCCTCGGTTATCGAGCCGCCGATGACGCCGATGACAATCTTCCCACCGTCGCCAGCCTTCTTGAAAACGTTATGGAGCCGCGCCTGGTTTCCTTCGGAGACGATCGCTGTGGGAATCAAGCTTTCCGCGCTGGGCAAAGCCTCTGCGGAGAATCCCGCCGCCTGTGCCGACAACGCAATCACCCCAGAGGCCAGAATCGAGTGTGTGACATCATTCTTCATCTGCATCTTCCTTTTCGCTATGGCCGCATGATCCACTCTAATGGATATCCCGCAACTTATCTTTCAAGCCGACCCCATTACCGCTCACCTCTTCGGGGGCTTGGCCTCCTTGACCACGGCACCGTCGCTCTCGCTCATCACGAGGATGGAGAACTTCTCCACCTGGTCGAGCGTGTCCGCGCTGAGCGTGACGTAATCGAACCTGCCGCGCAGGTCGGTATAGCCGTCCTTGTGGAACACGGTCGCGCCGTCCTTCAGCTTGGCGTAGCACTTCACGTACACCTTCGCCAGCGGTTCGGCGCCCCCGCGCTTCGTCACCCGCACCTGCCCGTAGTTCTCCTCGACGCCCACGGCCATGGCGTTGGCAAAACGAATAGCCGATGACTTTTTGCCGGCGGCGCTGACTTCAACAAGGAAGCTCGCCGAGGCGAACTCCTTCGGGATCTCAAGCGACAAGGCGCTCTTCCCCACAGGCAATTCCACCTCGACCACCTTGTTTGGCATCACCAGCCCGAACTGCCGTCCATAGTCGTCCGAGAACGGGCTCTTGGAGAAGAGGAACTCGATGTCGATCAAGTAATAGCTGACGACGCAGCGGGTTACGTTCTGATACTCAACCATGACAGATCCCTCGTCGGCCTTGACGCCGATGGTCGGCTCCTGCGAGGCCAGGCTTGTCATCTGGGAGCCACGGCTGTCCTTGTCGACCAGTTTCCCCGACGCGCCCTTCGCCTCGGCGGCCTGGTTGAGCAGTTCGTTGAAACGGTTGCGCCATTTCACGACGGGATACTCCTTGTACCCCTGGACAATCTTGACCGCGGCATCCGGGTCACCCTTCCGGAGAGCGGCGTATGCCTGGCAATAGTCGTACTGCATCCGTTCAGGAATCTTGGCGGGGTCGATCTTGGCGAGCAAGGCGAGAGCCTCGGCCACACGATCCTGGAGGAAGAAATGATAGGCCACGGCGATCCGGTCGTCGTCGCCAAGCGACTTCTTGTAGCTGAGGATCTTCAGCAGCCGCATGTACTGGGCGAACTGCGTCTCGTTCAGAATACTCCGCCTTTTCCCGAGCTGGCAGACGCGAGCGTTGACCAGCGGGCTGTACTCCAAAAACTGGAAGGCGCCGGTTTGGACAGGATCGACCACCAACGGCGCGCTGACGAGGTAGTCGCCGCAGGCGGAGGCAAGAACCGAATGCGCCAGATAGGCGCGCATGGCGACGAGGTCTCCGTGACGCACCGCGTACGACCACAGCGTGTCGTCATAAGCGTGGGCCTTGGTCAAAAGTTCAATCGTTTTGCCGTAGAAAGCCTTGTCCTTCATGCGGAACGCGATCTTCGCAAGCGCGATCCGGTTCAGGTTGCGCTTCGCCAAAAACGCCAGCACGTCGTCGTCGCTTCCGTTCTGCGACAGGTACTCCCACGATTTCTTGTCGGGGCCGGCGGCGGTGTCGACGACCTTCATGGTCGACGGCGCGCAGAAGGCGGCGAGCGAGCCTTCCGACGCGACGTGCGCCGGATAGTGGGCGAAGTCGCCCGCCTTCGGGAAGTAAAAGCGGTACTCGATGGCCCGCGTCGAGAATCCCTCGAGGACGAACGGCTTGGAGTCGGTCTTGGCGGTTCCGGCCACGGGGATGGCCCCGGCGGGGATCTGGGTGATCAGTTCGAGGCGCATCGGCGCCGACCCGGGATTCGTGACAACCACCATGCATCCATAGACACCTCCCGAGACGAACTCGCCTTTCACGAACTTGTCAATCTGCTGCGGCCCCTCGAACTCGTAGCGGTCGCTTTCCTTGAAGTAGTTCTGGGCGAGCAGGACGGGACGGCGGCCGGCGGCGGGTTGGACTTCCACGAGCTCACGGTGGAAGAGGATGGCAGGGCTCGCCGCCGTGATCGCAAGCGAGGTCCCATCGATCTTCATGTCATGCTTCTCAGCCTTGAACGGGAGGTCGATCACCGCCAACGCCAGTGCCATGTCGGTGAAGCTGCTTGACGCCTCGGCGACCCGCGGTGAGCGGAAGCCAACCAGTGCGCCAGACGCCCCGGCGAAGTCAAGCCAGAATCCATTGACTGGAACGAGCGCGGCGTTCTGTCGTTCGAACGGCAGCTTGTAATAGTTGTTCTCCGCCAGCTCCTCGGTCTTCTCGAGCTTGCGAAACAGCTGCTCAACCGTTTTCCGCTTCTCCATCACGGCGCTGTCAGCCAGCCGCAACGCGCGAACGCCTCCCCCTTTCTTGTCGGCCAGCGCGTCGAGACTCTGCTTCTTCTTCATCTGCGCCTCCTGCGGCGGCGGCGGCGCCATCGGCTTGGCTCCAGGGGCGGCGGCGGCCTTCTCCAGTTTCATGGAAGGCATCGGGGCGGCGGCGACCGCCGCATCCGTTTCAGCAGCACCAAACACCACATTACCCACCGCGGCCGCTTTGTCCGCCGCGCCGAGCCCATTCGCCTCACCTCCCTCCGTGCTTTCCCCCGCGGTGGCGCTCAGCGACATCCGGAAGAGATGATCGCCTTTCTCAGGATTGGGCGGAACAAGCTCAAGCAACTCATTAAGGAAACGGACGGTGGGCTCGAACTCTCCTTTCAACTTGGAGACCAGCAGGGCCTTCTCGACCGCGTTCAACCTGTCACGGTAGACAGCGGGAACGAGATAGGCGTCAAGAGCGTTGCCCACAAGGAAGTCATCCATGAAGGTCTTGTCACGCTTGTTCGCCACGTAGGGCATGACAACCTTGTCGAAGAACGGACGGTCCTTACAATAGAGGAAGAACGACAATTCATGACAGGCGAACTTGGAGTACTTCTCAAGTTTCGCCTCGTCACCGAGCCTGCCCCAATTCTTAAGAAAGCTGAATTCAGCCAGCCTCCCGTCGGAGTCGGCGGGAGGGCATCCCGGCGCGGGAGCGGCGGCGATCGCCGCATAGAGATTGAACAATTTGCCGACGGTGTCGTACACCTCGTACCTGGCAGAGGCGAAGTCTTTGATCTCGAGCTTGTCGCCAGGCTTCATCGTCGAGATTTTCTTCACCTCGATAAAGTGCCGCGCGGGATCAAGCGTCTTCGCCATGCGCATGTCCTTCGTCTCCAGTTTTTTCGCGGGAAACGAGAGTGACTTCATCGACGCCCCGTTGGAACCGAGCGCGAGGACGCACACGCTTTGCCGATCGCCCAGCTTGTCCATCGGCAGCGTCACGTTGCCGTCCTTGTCCGGCCGGAGATTCATCACAACCGCCGCGGGATGCACGAGGAAATCGAGCGTGGGAAGTGCGGCAATATTCCCCATGCCTCGACCTGCCCCTCGGTCTGTCATGCATTTAACCTTCCGCATCATATCTTCGCGCGCCTCCCCCTTCGCCGCGGCGAAACCTTCCCCGCCTCTCGCCTCGCGCTCCTTCTGCACCTCGGTCTTCTTAAGCGCGAAAGGGTTAAGCAGGAGCGAGGGCCGCTCCATCAAGGCACCGGCGAACTTCTCGGAATACCGGCGGCGCAAGATGTACTCGTACTCCTCGCTGGCCGTCCGCCCGGACTCATAGAACGACTCGGGACTGAAGCGGAACACCGTCGGCCCCGTCGGCGGCATCGCCGCGCCGCAATCGGCAAAGATGTTATACAGGGGGACGAATCTGTCGCAGAAGACATGCACCCTCGTGTCGGCCGCGGCGTTCGCGACGCCGACAATGCGCGCGCCGTTCTCCACTTTCAGCGACGCGATGCCGAGTGCGCTGGCGCCGGAGACCGCGGCGACACAGTTCCTGGATATGATCAGTCCATCCTTCTCCGCTCCGTCGAAGACGCGCACGGACAGCGTCTCACCCGTTTCCTTGAAGCGCAACACGTAATCACCATCGGGCATCGCCGCACTGCGCTCACAGCCATCCTTGACCACAAGCTTGTCGGTGTGGTCGGCCAGATAGAGCTGCGGGCCGTTGCAGGCGAGCAGCGAAACCGCCTTGCCGCCAAGATCGCCAACGCGCCCCGCGCAAGGTACGGCCAGCTCCTTTCCCGCCGCGCACGTGACACTCTCGGGAATCAACGCCGCGTCACCGCCGCCCAGCGTCCAGCTTCCCGCCGCCTCCCCCGAGCGAGCCAGCAGGGTCGCCCCCTCGACCTTACCGAGCTTGACGCACCCCTGAGCATCGGTTTTCAACGAATCATTGACGGGAAAGGAAAAGTATTTCCGCCGAATTTCGAGGTTGGCGGCCCGGTCAGGCATCGGTTCCCCATTCTTTCCGAGCAGGCGCAGCACATAGTCACCGCCCTCCCGGCTCAGCAACATCTCGCTGATCTGGGTCGTGCCATCAATTCCATTAAGCTGGAAGTTTTTGCCACAGGCGAGATGCTCATCCTTTCCCTGACTCAGATTGGCGACATCCGCCTCAAGCTTGAAGTCGACGCCCCTCAGCCCCTCGGGGACAAGAAACTCATAGACGGTTTCGCTGTCGGAGGCGAATTCTACGTCTTCGACCGTCTTGACCGACGACGAATTGTCGATGAGATGTGAGGTAATGATCAGCTTGACGTTCTTGAGCAGCTTCAGCGGGGCCTCCTCGCCATTGACGGACAGGTTCACGTGAATGGCGGCCTGCGCCTTGTTGCCGCTTACGAGTGACTCGCGGTCGAGGGAAACACCACACCGCAAGCTGTAGCACTCCGCTTTCTGGGAAAATTCCGCCAGCGAACAAAAGTCGCCGCTGTACAGAACGACCTTCTGTGTCTTCGGCTCGTTCGAGTATGGCACGACAAGAACGCCTTCTTTGTCCGCCTCGTAAAGGTGGCCGTCGAGCCAGACAGATGGCTTTGCCACGATAGTGCCCGCTTCGTCTACGACCCTGAAGAGATGTCCGGCCGCCGTACAGGTCGTCACGCACTGCAGACTTCCCTTGCGCACAAGCGCGCGACTGACCTTGCCGTTGCCGACGAACTCGACCACATACGCCCCCCTGCCCTTGAGCGACGGGAAGTCGAACTTCCGCGGAATGCTCCGAAACTCCGAGTCCTTATACTCATAGGCCTTCTCCTCGTTCGGCACGACGCCATCGAGGTCAATGTCCAGCCCTGGCTCCGTCCTCTTGTCTTTGTAGAAGTTCGAGAGGTTGACGGCGTAGGTTTTGACGACGAGTGTGGCGACGTTCTTGGTGGCGACGTCGAGGACGACAGGCTCGTCGCCGGTGAAGAACCGCTTGTTGGTCGGCGCGAGATCGATATCGACGCGCTCCTTGAGCGCCTGATGCTCGGCGGGCGAGAGCATGGCGAACCACTGCGCCTGGTCGCCGATACCGTCACGTATCTTCGCCTCGGCGAAGGTCCGCTTCACCATCTTGTCATCGAGGTAGGTGGCGAAGTCGTCATATTTCTCCGCCGCGGAGAGGAAATGGAGGAGGAAGTGGCGGAGGAGCAGATTCTCGTCGCCGATGATGCCGAATCCGGTCTGGCCGGAGAAGTCCTGCCCAAGGTTGGCGGCGCGCCCCTGCGGGTCGGCTGTCCTCAGGTATTCCTGCCGCACGAACGGCGCGCGGCGCGGCAGCTTGACATACTCCATGAAACGATCCTTGTCGAAGACACCCGCCTCCATATCGACTTTCAATCGATGATACAGCACATTCGCTTTTAATGAGTTGTGACTTGGATCGAGCGCCTTGACGAAATTCCACAACCGGTCGAGATAGGCCGTCCGCTCATCGAGACGCTCCTCCCAGCCCAGACGGACGGGGCGGAGTCGCACAAGGTAGAAGTCGACAAAGTTCTGCTGGTTGCGCAACTCGGGAATGGCCGCGGCGCACTTCTCCATCTGATCGAGCGTCAGCCGCTTGTGGATCTCCAGCGAGCCGAAGCCACCGCTGTCCTTATGCCGCAGATCGGCGACAACCGCGTCGGCGAGGCCGGCCGCGTCCGGAGAGGCGAGCCGACGCAGGAAATCACGGCGGCGGACGGGATCGAGCGCGGCAGGATCCAAGAGAGCGAGCCCCGCGTCGGTGAATCCTTCAAGCGAGTTCGGATAGCGCGCCAACGCCTCCTTCATGAACGCCTCGCTCCCCACTTTGAGCGGGTCAAGGGAAGTTGGTAGCTTGACCTGGGCGTCGAGGACTTCCTTTTGGTGATTGAAGTTTAAACCAAGCACGCGCGTGAGGTAGCCAAGACTCTTCTGCGGATCGGCTTCGTAGCTAAGCATCTCCTGACGGTTCCTGATCTCCCTGACCCTCGTGGTCTCGCCACACTTCTTGCTCCAGTCGGGAAGCAGCTTCTCGACCTCGGCGAGGCGCCCGTTGTTCTGGTGGTCAAGGCAGCTGTAGTAGTAGAAGTCCTCAGTGCCGGGAATCAACTGCCCAAGCGGGACGGAACGCTCCACCGCCAAACTGAAGTCTTCGATAAACCCGATTTCGCCCGCCATAACGTTGAGCGATAGCACATATACCGCCGCGCCACATGGCAGCAACCTTAGCAGCTTCTTCATTGACGTGCCTCCGTATGTTGTTGGCGAATGTCGATTGCGAAAAGTGATCCGTGCTCTCATGCTATGAAGACGCGCCACCGGCGCGTTTATTAGGGATCGTCTTCAGAAATCCTGTGAAATAGTCTACCAGGGATATTCTATGGTATAGAGAAGCCGGCCATGCGGAAGAACGAAAACACCCTCCCGCGCATTGCCGGATATTACAATAAGCCGCACAGAACGTTATGCAATTTCTCGATGTATCGCCGTCCGCCTCACCCTTAGCCTGGACGCGTCTCGCGCGACCGCTGATGAAACTCGCCCGTGCCGATCACTCGACGGCGGTACTCCGACGGGGTGAAGCCCTTGAGCCGACGGAAGGTCGCCGCAAAGTAGCTTTGCCCCGCGAATCCCGCAAGGGTGGAGACCTCCGAGATGGAAAGCGGCGTCTCCGTCAGCAGCCGCGACGCCCGCTCCATCCGCATGGCGTCGAGATGCGCGCCAAATCCTCTCCCCGTCTCTTTCTTCAGAAGATGCAGGAATCGCGACAAGCTCAGTCCGCACTGCGCCGCCACCTCGGCAGCGGACAACCTTTTCCTCATGCGGCTGCTCATGACACGCAAGGCGGCCGCGATTCTCGCATCCATCCCGCGGCACTCAAGCCCTCGCCACGCCACCCCCTCGCTGTATGAGCATATGATCCGCGCAATCCCGCCAAGCAAGGCGGTGGCGCGCCGGACTAAAACGGCATCGTAGACGGGCAATGACTGGAAATGCCGGAGACTCGCGCCGCTCGGACAGACAGATCGGCGGTCCCTCGCAGGCCCCAGAAACAACGCGCCGCTAAAAACGTCATCGTTGAAAATCGGGACGATCAACTCGACGACTCCCGCATGGCAACGACTCAGGAACGGTCGCCGCAGTTTCTCCGCGCGCCGAGCGACGAGCCGCATGTCGTTCACGCGGCACCGCTCAAAGAGAAGGTGGTTCGACTTCACCTCCGCGCAGAACTCGTTCAGGTGGAGCACCTGATCCTCGGGCATGCCGGGCTCGCCGCCGCTCGCCGCGTTCTTCCATATGACCCCAAAACCGGTCAACTCAGACAGAGCGCGCATGGCGGCACTGATCTGCGCAATGGCGGCGACGTCCGTCCCCTCTACCAGTTGCCGCGTAGCCTTGCTCTTCATTTTATCACGTTTATGAATAACTATAGCATGATTTTTATACTAATATAGCATCAACACCTATAGCCGCCACACAGTTCCTCACGTAGAATTGGCTGTGAACACAGAAGCATCCACTAACACAACTCATTATGGAGGCAAACATATGCGCTCGCTACTGGAGAAGGCAAGACGAACACCGATCGCCGGAGAATTCGACGTCTGCGTCGTCGGGGGAAGTTGCACAGGAGTATTCGCCGCCGTCAGAGCCGCCCAACTCGGCGCGCGGGTGGCGCTGGTCGAGAAGAATGGCTTCTTCGGCGGTGTCGCCACCGCCGGACTGGTCAACATCTGGCACTCGCTCTACGACACCGTGGGACGTCGAAAAATCATCTCGGGGCTGACAGAGGAGACGATCAACCGACTCGTCAACCGGAACGCCGCCAAGCTCATTGGCATGCAGAAAGCCTCTTCACACACACGCCTCAACACCGCCGAATTGATCATCGAGCTGGATGAACTCATCCGGGCGCATCCCCGCATCCGTCCATTCCTTCATGCGGCCTTCGCCGCGCCGGTCATGGACGACATTGGCCGGGTCAGCCATGTGATCATCGAGGACAAAAGCGGACGCCGCGCCATCAAGGCCGCCTACTTCATCGACGCGACGGGTGATGGAGATCTCGTCGCAAGAGCGGGCCTTCCCACGTGGCGCGAGCAGGTGCTACAACCTCCCACGACCGGAGCGATTCTTTTCGGCCTCGACGAAGTCGCCGCACGCAATCCCGGCTTTGAGTTCCAACAGGTGTTCAATCCGAAATACAAAGGTGGGTTCGCCCACTGCTTCCAATGGTCATCGGAATTTGTCGGACTGCCCGGAGCCTCATTCTTCGCCGCCTCGCGGGTCAACGACGCCGACTGCTCCGACGCCGACCAATTGACCGCCGCGGAAATGGAAGGACGCCGTCAGATCCGAAGCATGTGCGACATCATACGGAAAAACTTCAAGGACGGCGACAAACTCACCCTGGCCGCCCTTCCCGCCAGCATCGGCATCCGCGAAAGCCGGAAATGCGTCTGCCTACACCGTCTGACGGAACAGGAGTTGCTTTCGGGAAAACGCTTCGACGACGCCATCGCCAACGGCAGCTACTGCGTCGACATCCACCACAGCGATAGCCCAGGCATCACCTTCCGCTACCTGAACGGCACGGAATCACGAATGACCGTCGGCCCAAACCGTAAGCCCGTCTGGGAAACAGGCAGATGGCGGGAAAAGCTGAAACGCGACCCCACGTTCTACCAGATACCCTACCGCTGCCTGGTCCCCAAAGGCTCCCGAAACGTCCTCTGCGCGGGACGGCTGCTCGACGCCGACAAAGGGGCCTATGGCGCGGTCCGGGTGATGGTCAACTGCAACCAGACAGGCGAGGCGGCCGGCTGCGCCTGCGCGCTCGCGCTGAAGTCCGATACCGACGTGCCAGACGTCGACACGTCGCGGCTGCGTAAGACGCTCACACGGCTCGGTGCGGTCATTGTATAAGACCAAGCAAACATTGTCGTCCGCTTCGGCAGGGACGTGCACGAAGCCCTCCTGCAAAGTGGCAACCAATCGTAGTCTTCAGTGTGTCATACACGCACCGCACGCACGCTGAAGCGTGAACTCCAACGGCGTGTCAAGGGGTTTGAGTATGAAGGGAAAGGTCGAGGTATCCTCAAACTCCGGCGATTTTCCTGACCGTCTCGATGCTGATCTTCGCGCTCTCCAGAGCGGGACGTTTGCAGGTGTCCTGCTCGATGATCAACCAACGAGCTCCGGCGGACACCGCGGCGGGAATGACGGACTTCATATCAATCAAACCGTTGCCGACCTCGGTGAAGGAACTGTCGGCGGCATCCATGTCCTTAAGGTGGACCTGCGGCACGCGTCTGGCATATTTCCTGATGTAGCTCAGCGGATCCTGTCCGCCTTTCTTCAGCCAATACGTGTCAAGCTCGAACTGGATCAACGAGACGCGGCTCAACGCCATGTCGAGCGCGGAGACGCCGTCAAACAGCGTCAACTCCTCGGCGTGGTTGTGGCATGTGAAGGTGAACCCCTGCGAATACGAGGTGGCCGCGGCTAGTGTCATGCGGTCGACCGCCGCCTTCCAGTCCTTCTTCACCTCGCCCGCGGGGCTTGTGGTGAGGAATCCCGCATTCGTCCCTCTGGCGATGGCGTACGACTGGCTTTTCGGATTGAGAATATCGTCGAACGACGTGTGCAATCCGATGGCGTGAAGTCCCTGCGAGTGGAGAAACGCGCCAAGCTCCCGTGGACTCATCCCCCCGTAATTCCAGGCGGACTCCACGCCGTCATACCCCATCTCCGCCAACGCCTTCGGCGTCCCTTTGAAATCCTTCTTGCACTCCTCGCGCACCGTCCACAGTTGAATCCCGATCATCGCGTCCGACATGTCTCTGTCTCCCTGTTGTTATAACACCCTTGGTAACCACTTTTTAAGGAAAAGTGTTTCCCACCCCCTCCACCAAACCTTTTTAAGTGGCGGACAAGACCGACGCGTCGGTCTTGTCCGCAGTTATAAAAGTTTCGGAAAGGGGTTCGGGGAAGAACCCTTCTCAAAGGGTTTTCCCTGAGAATTTCACGATTCCGCCGCGCGAAGGAAATCGACGGCTCTGCGGATGGCATCCGCAGGCGTGTATGTGTTGCCTTCGTATTCGATGTTGATGCATCCTTTGTAGTTGGCGGCCTTCATGGCGCTGAGGCATGCGCGATGGTCTACCGCGCCTTCGCCGATGAGGGCGGGACGGTAGTAGCGGCCGTCGAGCATCCGATTGAAGCCTTCCTTGGCCGCGGTGCTGACGTCCCAGTCCTTGAAGTGGGCGTGGACGGCATGGGCGGCGCAGGCGGTGAAGGATGCGGCAGGATCCTCGCCGGTGGCGGCGTTGCCGTTGTCGAAGGTGAGCTGCAGACCGGGCACCGCGTCCGCCGCCTCGAGGAAGTCTTCCGCGACAACGAATGGACTCGTCTCTCCGGGAAAATTCTCCACCGTCATGGCAACTCCGGCCTTCTTGGCGAATCCGACCGCCTCTTTGAGTCCTTCGATCCAGTTGCGCCGCGACTCCGTCCGCCCGCGGCCGGGCTTCGTCGGCGTGACGACCATGACGACCGGCGCACCAAGCTCGACGGCGGCCTCGACGCCCCGCTTGCAAGCATCAAGCCCCGCCACCCGGTCCTCGGGCGTGGAATGATTTAGATCGGGGCAGAAGGTATGGCAGACGACGGGGATGCCGAGATCGTCCGTCATCATCCGCAACTCCTTCGCCTTCTTGTCGTAGAGCGTGACGAAATCGATCCCGTCGAGTTTCAGATCAACCGTCAACTTCAACATTTCAGGGATGCTGAATCCTGGTTGCCGCGCCATCGTGTAGGACATCATCGAGTACTTCATTAAAATCTCTCCGAAATTTTATAGTTATGAGATAAATAGTTCATTGATGGTTTTAAGCGTCTCCTCAACTAGTTGCTGCCCTCCCGTCGAGTCGACTTCATTGCAGTACATGCAGGCGCTGTAGCTTTCGCCCTCTTCGGCTTTGCGCGTCGCCAAGTAGCCGCCCCAGCTGCCGGCCGCCAGTTGGACGAGAAAGGTCTGAACGGCGGGACTGCGGGCGATGATGCGCAGCCCATAGTCAAGGAAGAGCTCGAAGGGATTGGTAGCGAAAACGACATCGCCAAGCCGGACGACATGAAGCTCCACCGGCAACGTTAGTTTCTTCTTCTGCTCCTCATACCGGCTCAAGATTCGTTTGCAGCGGTACTTACGGGCAAAGCAGGAGCTGTCCTTTCTCATCGCAACCTCCGCGTCAGCATCCGAGGCTGGCGGTAGCTTCTCAAGGGAGGCAAGCCCCTCCTTCGCGTATCGGCACTCCGCCTCGGTGATGAGTCGGCGGGAAAGACCGACAGTGCGGACCACATGCTGAAGCGGGAGCTCAGTGTGAATATCGTTTCTCGCCCATTGGAGGGTCTCGTCGAACAATGCCGCCAGACGCTCGGCGATCTCCTGCCGCGAGGTGCGGTTCTTCAATTTCAACATCCGCTGCTCCGCCGCCTTGTTATACATCGTATGCGGGGAGAGGTCTCCGGAGGGGGCGCATTGAGGCAGCACGAACAGATTATCTCCGTGCCGCTTCCGGAGTTCCACCCGCGTCTCATGCCAGAAATCGGCGGAGACAACGTCCATGCCTTCCGTCTCCTGGGAGGGGCACGGCAGGTTGAACACCGCACCGGTCAGCCGCTTCTCCTGATCAAAGGTGAAGAGCAGGTTGACACCGTGGTCGACGTATCCCTCAAGCCCGCTGAACTGCGGATCGTTCACGTTGCCGTACATCCGAGCGTTCTTCTCGGTCTTCGTGCCCGGTTGATCGGAGAAGTCGGACCGTTTCGAAAGATCATCGAAGTAGACCGCGCGGCGGTTGTGCCCCACGACCGCATGCCCGTAGCCCCAGCTGACCGCTCCGGCTTTGCGCCCATTCCAGCTTTCCACGACGGCGTCCACGATGCGTTCGGCGAGAAACTCACTGTATTCCCGATGTGTCATAACGCCCGGCGGCACCGGTGGATGCCAGAGGCCGACAGGATCCGGGGCGGTGTGCGTGTGCGTCACACTTGCGATCAGCTTCTCTGCGGGAAACTCCGGCATCCTCCGCTTCAACCTCTCCCGGCACGCCTCGACAATCTCACGGGAGATCATGACGAGATCACAGGACACCCAGACAAGCGCGTCAGCGCCTGAGGTGATGCTGAGCGCGGTCACCGTCACGGGGTCCTGGGCGCTCTTTGCAATCCGCATGTGGAACTGGCCGCACAGATTCACGGGACGGTCGGGGGTGATGTCCCGCGACGCCCAGCCGATCAAAAGCACCTCCGCTCTCCTCATTGCCTCATCCTCCTATCCGCTCAGGCGGTAATTGTTGCTGTCCACAGTATATCGTACCCCCGGCAAGCGTAAAGAGTAAACAATTGCGATGTGGTGCATTTCATTGCGAAAGCCAGATTAAAGCATTTTCAACACTATGCTCTCCTCCTACTCAAAATGGTTAAAATGCGGGAGTTCCACCGCAGGACACCGAAGATCCGGGACAGTCCAACCGTGGCTGATCAGGTGCGCCGCCCCGCCCCGACGACGGAAGAAAAATCAAACACTTCTGCACACCCAAACCTCACTCCCACTGGACCTTTTTGACGACCGAGGGGACCAGGCCAAGCGTGACCACCAGCAGCATCACCATCACGCCGCAGCAGCAGAGGAGCGAGTCGTAAGGGCCGAGTTGCTTCCCGAAGAGCGTCCACGACGGGCTGAGCATTCCGAGCTTGAGGATCCGCGAGCAGAACACGCCAGACAGCGAAATGCCCAACGACATGAGCGAGAGATTGACCGCCGAGGCCATCGGCTTGTTGTCGGCCGGGATCAACGCCAGCATCTCGGAGGAGATCGCGACGCCGGAGGCCGCCTGCACCAGGCCGAAACACAGCGCGAGCCCTCCGATGATAAGCACCAGCGGGACAGGCAGGAAGCCTCTGAGCAAGAACAGCCCCAGCACGATCGCATAGGAGAAGTGGCAGGCGAGGAACACGTGCTTCGTCCCCATCTTGTCCACCATCGTTCCGCCATAGAAGAACCCGATCAAGGCACCGAAGGTCGTCAGATTGCCTATCAGCATCACTTGCCCTTCCCCCAAGCCAAGCGTGTCCTTCGCCAATAGACTGAACAGCGACGGACACGCCCCCGTAAACAAGGAAAGCAGAAAGACATATGAGCAGAATGGCAAGTACCCTTGCTTGCCGACGGCATTGAGCAGCTCCTGCCAGAGAGTCCGCCCCGTGTCAGGCAGGCGCTCCAAGTCGGGAATCCTGCCATACAGGATTATCCCCCCAATCCTGAGCGCGACCACGGTGGCGAGGAAAAACTGGAAGACGCCGATCGCGGTTTGCCGCTCCAGCGTCCATGCCACGACGAACGTGAAGGCGATGGCCGCGGACTGATAGAGGAGCCGCATCGTGCCGAAGAAACGTCCCCGCCTCGCCTCAGGGATGATGGGGGAGAGCAGCGGATACCATGAATTCAGATACATGCCATAGCCGCACCCATACAAAACAACACCGGCGATGATCAGAGGCTCGACAAACGGCTGGTGAGCGTATCCGGCGAGAGCAAGCACGACCATCGAACTGGTTGAGAGCGACAGGCCAAGCACGCCTATCATGACTTTCCCTATCCGCTCCGCCCAGTGGGCGAAGGGAACCAAGGTGAAGATGCGAATCAGCATGGGGAGCGCGAGATACAGCAGAATGCGCTCACTGGGCACGCCGAGAATCGAGAAGTACAACAGCATGAAGCTGTTCACGAAGAGGATCTCGCCGACGCCGTATAACATCGTGGAGCAGTAGATGCCCCGGATCACCCGGTCGGTCTCGGCCGGGGCAAGCGTCCTCTTGAATCTCGTCACCATGCGTGATTTCCACCACGATTAAATCGACCGATGCGACCGCGATGAGATCGCGCCTTGTAGCCCTCGCAGAGGGCGGAAGTTGGATAGGGGTAGGAAGAGCGCATTGGATTGCGCCCCCCCTCCCTCCGAACCGGACAGGCGGATTTCCCGCATCCGGCTCTCCAGTTGGTGGTTATCTCGCAAGAGACTGAACGGCCTTTCGATGGGCTGCGGTTAAAGAGAACACCCCATGATTGACAAAGAATTTGTTGGGCCAGCGGAGATTGTCACGCACACCTTTGGATATGCCTTTGATGCCTTTCCTCTTCCTCAGCAGGGAGCGCAGTCTCCTGCGTATCCATTTATCGATGTCTTCGAAGGTGTATTTGTAGCTGTGCTTGAAGTATCCGAACCACCCGACAAGACGGCGACTGAGCTTGGCGATTATCTCCTCCAAGCTTCTGCCGTTCGTCCTCTTCGTCAGTTCGCGGACGCCTATCTTGAGCATCTCGAGGCTCTTCTTCCGAGGCCATCTGCGCCCCTTCTTGAAGTGGTAGCCAAGGAAGTCGAAACCATCTTCGGCTGTGTCGACGATCCGGGTCTTCTTCGGATGGAGAGTCAAACCGGCGGCGGATGTCCATCCTCGGACGGATTCCAGCGCCGCCTCCGCCTCTTCCCGTGTCCGGCAGAGGATCACGAAGTCGTCGGCGTACCGTATCATCTTGAAGCCCTTATCCTCCATGAGGTGGTCAAGCGGGTCAAGATAGATGTTCGCCAGCAGGGGGCTTATTACCGCTCCCTGCGGGGTGCCTTCCTCGGGCGTCCATTCACTCAATCCGTCCAGCACATTCTGCTTGAGGAATTTGTGGATGAGCTTGAGCATCCGTCCGTCGGCTATTTCCTTCTCCACCTCCGCCATAAGTTTGTCATGGGGAATGGTGTCGAAATAGCTCTTGAGGTCGGCGTCAACCACCCAGGCGTGCCCCGATTTGAGAAGAGAGTCAACCAGCCGCAGGGCGTTCTTGCAGCCCCGTCCGGGACGGAAGCCGAAGCTGTTATCGGAGAACTTGCGTTCAAAGATCGGCTCAGCCACGTTGCGAAGGGCGGTTTGCACCGTCCTATCTCTCACGGCTGGCACGCCGAGCGGTCTTTTCTCCCCGCTTCCCGGCTTGGGTATCCATCCTCTTTTGACCGCCAGAGGCTCGTACGTCCCGTCCTTGAGACTGGCGGAAAGCCGGGCGATCTCTTCGTCCAGGCCCGCCTCCATTCTCGTGACGCTCACGCCATCGACCCCGGCCGAGCCACGGTTGCTCCTCACCTTCTCGAACCCTGCACGCAGATTCCTCTCGCTCCACACCTTGTCAATCAGACTGAACCATTTCCCTCCCTTCACTCCGTTTTCCAGAGCCGTCAGCATGCCGTCCGTCCATACCGATGGTTCCGCCCAGCTCCAGCGGGAGCGGACGTCTCCTCCTTGCGTAGGCGTTGCCGCCACTGTCGGAGGTCTGGTTTCCATCGTCATATCCATATGGCATCCACCTTCCTGCCCCGCCTTCGCTACTCGCCCGTTACGGCGGATCAACGCTCTTATGCGGGCTCTGACTTCCCGTCGCCTCTCCTGCCAGCGGCGGGATCTCCCCGTTTAACGCATGACATTTCCCGGCGTTCTGACACCAACCACTTTATGCCGTCCCGTGATCGTTTTGACACGCTACCCCTCAACGTCACGAGCATGCCTCTTAGGAGGCCATCTGGGCTTCGCCATTGGATAGCAGGCTCGCCACAGCATCCGGCCGAATCGCGTTCGTTGTCTTCGGACCGCCAGTTCCCTTTCCGTTGCTCTCCACCCCGCCTTGCGGCGACGCAGTTACGTTCAGGTACAGACCGGAGAGCGTCTGCCTGGAGAGGACTCGCACCTCTCTATGTCGTGCGCCACACGGGCGCAAGCCCGTGGGCGTCAGCATTGCAAACATCATCAAGCCTCCGCAGGACGGCGGCACAAGTAATTGCCACACAAAGGAAAAAGCTATTCGTTCTGTCGCCCACCTGCGGGGGCTTCGGCTATTTTCTTTCGCTTTTCCACGGGCTCACGCCCGTGGCTACAAGATGTCATCTCCTGCGGGGACTTATTATATTGAATTCCCTGTGTGTCACCGGGCGTCAGGCCAGAGGCTTTGCAAGGTGCTGAGCGTCTCCTCGACCAGTTCCTGGCCGCCGGTGGAGTTGACCAGATTGCAGTACTGCGAGGCGCTGTAGCCCTTGCCCTGTTCGCCGCGGATGGTAGGAAGATAACTGCCGCCGCGCTCGCCCACCTCGCTGCCGGCCAACTGGATGATGAAGGTCTGGACTGCCGGACTGCGGGCCTGAATGCGGTGAGCGTAGTCCATGTAGAGCTCGAAACGATTCGAGGCGAAAGCGATCTCTCCCAGCCGCGCCACGTGCAACTCCATCGGCAGTTTTGGCGTGTCCCGCTGCGATTCGTATCGTTCGATGATCTCCCGGCAGCGAGCGCGGCGTCTGTCAAGCGAGGAGTCGGCGATGAGGCGCTGTTTCGGGTCGGGGTCTGTCGAAGGAGAAATGTCCCGCAACTCCTCGAGATTCCTCCGCTCGATCTCGCACTCCTCGCGGGTGATGGGGCGGCGGGTCAGTTCGATGGTCTTGACCAGATGCGCCAGGATGGCGGAGCGACGGATGTCTTTACACGCCCATCCGGCGATCTCGGAAACACCGGCAGCGATCCGCTCGGCGATGTCCTGCCGCTCACTGACACCTTTGAGTGCCAAGCGACGTTTCAGCGCCGCCTTATAGATGATGTAGTGCGGCGAGAGATCCCCGCCGGCGGCGCACTGGGGCAGGACATAAAGCCCCTCCCCGAAGCGTGTGCGCAGTTCCACCCGCGTCTCGTGCCAGAAGTCGGCGGAAAGCTTCCATATGTGCTCGTCCACCTGGGAAGGACAGGGGACGTTCACGAGCACGCCGGTAGGCTTGCCTCCTTCTCCATACGTGAAAAGAGTGTTCAGGAAGGAGTCGGCCCCCGCCTCGAAATGGCTGAACATCGGATCGTTTGTGTCGCCATACATCACGGCGTGGCCGTTGACCATCATGCCCGGTTTGCCGACGGCGGCAGGACGTTGCGAGGTATCATCGAAGTAAACGCTGCGTCGGCTGTGGGCGACCGGGGCGAAACCGTACCCCCATGCCACGCCACCGGGTTGCCGCGTCCGCCACGCCTCGACGACCGCCTCGGCCGCCTTCGTGGCGAAAAACTCGCAGTACTCCGCGCCGCTCATCCGCGGAGGAGATTCGAAATGGTCATCGAAATTGTACAAGTCGCCTCCCTCGTGCGAATGGGTGGCGTTCATGATGATCTTCTCCGCCGGAATATCGGGGCATGCGCCCCGGACCTTCTCCCGGATCGTTTTCACGATGAACGACCACAGCACGACCGTGTCGCATGAAAGAAAGATGATCGTGTCATCTGCGCTGGAGATCGCCAACGCCGTGACGGTGACCGGATCAAGGACACCTTCAGATATACGCAAATGGAATTGTCCGCGGATGCCGACGGGCCGATCGACGGAGACATCCTGTGACGCCCAACCAATGTGCAACGTACTGTCACGCATGATAACCTCAACATTAGTCTTCAGTATGCGGTCTACTATTTACTGCGAAAAGAGAAAAGCCGCCAGAGACAATTGCGGATTAATCGCAACTGCGCTGGCGGCCGGCAAAGAACCTTATGCCGCTTGGGAGGCGGCCGGTTTCTCTTTGCCGAGCACCGCGTACGGATCGATCTCGCCGATGTTCTCGAAAACTTTCTGGAAGGCGTCGGCGATCCGCTCGGCGGTGTCAGGCCCGTTCGGTGCGCGGAGTGGCTCGGTCATGCCGAAGTGCGTGTCGCAATGACGGCTCGCGGCGGGATAACCGTTTTTGTCATAGACCACGCCGTCCCCCGCGCCGTTGCAGGACCACGGACAACCGCGGCCGTAGGCGTTCTTCGCCTGGAAGACGGTCATGTGCGGCAGTATGAAACTCTGCCAGACGCCGACCGGCGTGCCCTCCGCCTGCAGGGACTTCATGACGGCGTCGCGCATGATCTGCGGGTCATCGGACCAGCCAAGCGCCT
Organism: uncultured Victivallales bacterium; assembly: GCA_964436735.1. Taxonomy (GTDB): domain Bacteria; phylum Verrucomicrobiota; class Lentisphaeria; order Victivallales; family GWF2-38-69; genus CAYTFM01. The sequence goes on from CAYTFM010000068.1 coordinate 18,776, forward strand.
TCATATCGAGGCGCGAGGTGTAGTTGTAATAGTTGTGCGAGTGCCCCTTTGGTTCGGTAGGAAGGATGAGCCCCTTGATCCCCTTGAGTCTTTTGTTGAGGACGGCGGCGTTCTCGCGCTCGATCTCGAGGAAGCGGGTGAGCTTGGCGAGCTGGGAGCGGCCGAAAGCGGCCACAAGGTCGCTGCCGCGGTACATCCAGCCGAGGGCGTAGGCGTGGAAGTCGCGGGACTCGAACGGGGCGCGGGTCTCGCCGAAGCTCCAGAGTTGCAGAGCCTTGCGGTACAGATCCTCGTTGTCGGTCACGAACATGCCGCCCTCGCCGGTGCAGAGGCACTTGTTCTGGTTGAAGCTGAACGCCGCGCAGTCGCCGTATTGCCCGACCTTCTTCCCCTTGAACTCCGCGCCGTGCGCCTGGCAGGCGTCCTCGATGACGCTGAGCTTGTGCTTCTTGGCGATGGCCATGATCTTATCCATATTGACGGAAAGGCCGTGGAGGTGGACGGGGATGATCGCCTTGGTGCGCGGGGTGATGGCGGCCTCGATCTTGTCCACGTCGATGTTGATGGTGTCAAAGTCGATGTCGACGAAGAGCGGGATGGCGTTGTGGTGCAGAACACAGGTCGCGCTGGAGGACCAGGAGTAGGCGGTCACGATCACATGGTCGCCGGCGCCGACGCCGCAGGCGTGGAGTCCCATGTGGAGGGCGGCCGTCCCGCTGTTGGTGAAGATCGCGTACTTGTTGCCGTTCCACTGGGCGTATTCCTCCATGAACGCCTTGCAGTTCGGCCCGAACGCATGGTTGCCGCCGCGGAGCGACGCCAGCACCATCTTCTCATCCGTCTCGTCGACGGGGGGCCAATGCTTGACTGTTCCGTTCGGGACGGCCTTCTCACCACCATTGATCGCGAGCGTGCTCATGTTGTATCTCCTTATCTTGAGGGATGAATGTGTCTCTGCCACTCAGTATAGGGGAACTCTCGCCGGACGTAAAGAGTAAACTATTGCGATCCACGGCGCTCTGTTGCGAAAGTCGCGCGTTCAGCAACTGGCTCGTAGAGACAACAGGAAAGACAGATCTGTCGGCGTCGCGACACACGTACAGAATCGGATCATCGGTTTGTGGTTTTGCAGAAAAAGATATTTCATATGCAAGTTGAGGTATTTACAGCTTTGCAACAGTAGGCTACTATTAAAACAATCGCATCCAGCTTGCATATGCCAGACGCCAGCATATACTCGCATAGACGTAGACATCCTTGAGGTAAACAGCACCACCATTGCGGAGGATACGGCTTGCGGCGGCCCCATTTATGAACTATAGTCATATAGATGTCTTTACAAATACCGTTCATTTCCGAAACCACAGTTCGCGACGACCGGACGCATGCCCTATATGGAGGAGGACACCATGAGAGATGAACCGACCAACACGCCCGCGTCGTCATGCGCCCCCCCGCGCTTCCACATGTTCACGCTCATCGAACTGCTGGTGGTGATCGCGATCATCGCGATTCTCGCCGCGCTGCTGCTGCCCGCCCTCAACAACAGCCGCGACATGGCGCGGACGATCAGTTGCGACAACAACCTCAAGCAGATCGGCTCTGCGGTCGCCATGTACGCCGGCGACAATAACGGGTGGATGCCGATCAGCAGCCTTCCGGCAGGCGACTGCCTGCAATGGCGCAAGGAGATCTCCGCCTACGTGGGACCGGAGGCACCCACCCAGGCAAGCGTCAATCTTGGCAAGGGGGCGTTCTACTGTCCGTCGTGGAAAGTGCAGGCTGTGATCACCGCGCTGCCCAACTACTACGGCGGCTACGGATGGAACAACACCTATTTCGGCATGAGCGAGACAGACATGTGGGGGAGAACACGGGTCAAGATCGAGTCCGTCATGATGCCCAGCGAGTCGGCCGTCAGCGGCGACGCCACCGATTGGATCGGCACCCCCGGAGCGTTCTGGGACTTGTGCTACCTCTACTGCCCCTCCCGCGCCTCGATCGCCACCTATCCTCAACCACCCGTCGGCAACCGCCACCAGAAAGGCATCAACATCCTATGGGCCGACATGGGGGCGCGGAAGATGTCACAGCCCGAACTTCTCACGGGAAAGAACGGCGACAACGACTGGTACTATAGGCGAGTCAGATGAGTTATTTCCTCACTTAGCCTGCGGATGTACCGTCACTTGCGATATCTATTCCCTACAAGCTTCAGGCATTGACCACGAGATGGAAATAACTAAGGAGTCATCCATGAAGAGAACGCTCATGCCGCACGTCGCATTTGGTATGTCCGCCGTTGTCGCAACCGTCCTTCTTTGCTCATGCGGGACCTCGCTGAATGAGCCGAAGTCGGAGTCCGACGGCAAAGTTCCCGCCCCCGCGGAGACGCGGACGTTCGGGCTGCACAAATTTGACGACAAGCTTTCGGTGGTCGAGCGGCCCACCTACCAAACGACGCTTCTCGGCCAATGGGGTTCGATGTCCATCGATCTGCCGCTCGCCGCAGGCACAGCCCCGATCATCGATAAATGCTTCTTCATCGCCTGGGGAGACAAATGGATGCGCATCCTCGAGGAGGCGGAGCTCTCCGGCCTGAAAACCTCGCTCGACGAGAAGCCCGACGGCTTGGTGGTCTCGGCGACAAAGGGGCGCAACAAGTTCTTCGACTATGAGTCGACCCGCTCGCTCCGCGGCGACACCATCCTCTTCGAGTACCGCCTCACGGTCATAGCCGACGTTGCCGACTGCCGCAGGGCGGCCCTCGAGATCAATCCCCCGTGGGACGCCGCCGCCGGCGCGCGACTCGATGTCCTGATGGCCGACGGATCGCAAAAGACCATCGAACTGCCGAAAGCCCCCACCAAGGATGACAAGTACGAGGCGCTGCTCGCGGGCGATATCACCTCCATCCGCATGACGGGGGCCTACGGCATGGAGGGCGCCGGCTTTGAGATCACCGGCAATCTGGCCGCCTGCCTCGAGCAGACGGGCTCGCGCTTCCGCTGGCACCTCGGCGCCCGCGGCCTGCCGAAGGCGCTGAAGACGGGGGACAGTCTCGCCTTCTCGCTCACGCTAAAGCCCATCCCCCCATCAGGGAAAGCGAAAGCGGAACGCCGCGCCGTCGAGGTGTCGGTCGACGTCGCCTCAGATGGTCCGACCATCAATCCCCTGCTCTTCGGAGCGAACATCCACATGATCGGGCACGGCGTCGCCAAACCCGGCAAGCGCCATCCCTACCAGAAGAACCCGCGTCTCGACCCCGAAAGCGCGAAGTACATGCGCGAGTCCGGTGTCACTTTCTTCCGCGCCTACGTCCAGCACCTCTACGACACGCTCGGCCAATGCGGCGGCGACATCACCCGCGACCCGATCTGCCCAGCGGACGGCGCGCCCTGCGACTACACCCGCGCCGACCCCTTCATCGAAGCCATCAAAGAGCTCAACATCGAACTCATGCCCTGCGTCGGACTTTACTGCCCGCCGTGGCTTTCGACTCAGCGGACAAGTCCCAAATACTCCGGCCTTTGGATGATCCACCGCGCCCCGCCCAAAGACAACACCAAGTGGTCGGCCATCATCGCCGGACTCGTCCGCCACTGGAACATCGAGAAGAAGTACGGCATCACTTTCTGGCAGGTGGGGAACGAGCCGAACGACTGGACCCGCTACTGGGTGGGCGGCACGATGCCCGAGTTCATCGAGTACTTCAACACCGCCTCCCAGGCGATGAAAGCCGTTGATCCAACCATCAAGATATCCGGCCCCGACCTCTCCGACCTCTACGCCAAGGCATGGCCTGCAAACACCCTCTCGTGGAAGGATGAGTTCGTCAAAGCCTGCCGTCCGAACTTCGACGATTTCTCATTCAACTGCTACGGCACGAACGACTTCACCCGGCACGTCAAGGACGCACGGGCGTCGCTCGCCGACAACGGCGCCGCGGACAAATCGCTTTACATCGCCGAGTTCAACCTCACCGCCGGGGACTACGACAACGCCGCCATCTTCACCTTCGATGGCGCCTTCTATCTGTGCAAGGCGATGAGAAGCCTGATGGAGAACAAGGTCGACCGCGCCTCTTTCTTCTGCTGGGACGAGGACAGCTCGCTCGGCTTGTTCACCACTAAATCTGACGGCACGCTCGCACCGAAGCCCATGTACCACGCCTTCAGGCTTCATGCGAGCCTCGGACAGTTCAAGAGCGCGGCGTTTCTGCCGACGAACTCGTCCGACGCGTCGGTGCTGGTCACCGCCTGCCGCCACGCCGACGGCCGCGGAGCGTCGGTGCTCCTCGCGGCGAACAACCCCCTCGTCAGCGGCTACGATGTGAGCCTCAATCTCTCGAACCTCTCCGGCGCGAGCCCCGCGAAGCTCTACTCGCTCGTCCCCGGCAAGGAGCTTGAGGAATTGTCAGTGAAGGCCTTGGGTAATACCGACAAGACTCCACTCTCGCTGCAAATCCCCGGGCGCAGTATCCTGCTCCTTGTGATGCGCAAGTGAACGCGAAGGAAATTCAATGTGCCCGCAGGGACGCGGCCGCTCCACAGGATTCGCCTCCACTTTTGGAGCGTCCCGGTCTCCGGGACATCCAGGATCGAACGGAACACCGCGACCGTAACGGCCGCCTAAATAACATTGGTAATTCACCACAGGAGCGATCATGAGAAAAGGCCCAGTGACCGCGATCATCGTCGGAGCGGGAAACCGCGCCGCCAACGTCTATGCCCCGTACGCCCTCAGCAATCCCGACAAGCTGCGGATCGTCGGCGTGGCCGACCCCATCGCCCATCGTCGTGAACGGACCGCCGCACGGTATAGCCTCACCAAGGAACAATGCTTTGAGAGCGCGGACGACCTCGCCACGCGCGGGAAACTCGCCGATGCCGTGATCAACGGCACGATGGACGCCGAGCATGTCCCCACCTCCCTCCCCTTACTTGAGGTGGGATACGACATGCTCCTTGAGAAGCCATTCGCCGTGACCGAGGAGGAGGTGCGCACCCTCGCCAAAGCGGTCCGGAAGCACAAGCGCAAAATGATGATCTGCCACGTCCTGCGCTACACCCCCTTCTACAGCGCGATCTTCAATAAACTCGCCTCGGGGGAAATCGGAGAAGTGGTCAACCTGCAGATGACCGAACATGTCAGCTACCACCACATGTCGGCGGCCTTCATACGCGGCAAATGGGGCAACGAGAAGGAGTGCGGCTCCCCGATCCTTCTCGCCAAAACGTGTCACGACTTCGACATGCTCATGTGGCTGAAAACCGGCGTCCGCCCGACGAAGGTGTCGAGCTTTGGCGGCCTCCATTATTTCAAACCGGAGAAAGCCCCGCCTGGCTCCGGCACGCAGTGCGTGGTCGATTGCAAAATTGAAAAAGACTGCCCCTTCTCGGCCCGGAAACACTACATCGACATGGACCTCTGGCTCCAGTACGCGTGGCGCGGCCTTGAGCACATCAAGGATCCCACGAAAGAACAAAAGCTGGAGCATCTCAAGGATAAAAACAACCCTTTCGGCCGCTGCGTCTGGCATGCCGGCAACGACGTCTGCGACCGTCAGTCGGCAATCGTGGAGTTCACCGACGGAGCGACCGCCTCGTTCGATCTCGTCGGCGGCGTCTCGCATCCGATGCGCAAAATCCATGTCATCGGCACCAAAGGCGAGATCCGCGGGATATTCGAGGACGGGAAATTCGTGGTGGAGAAGATGGACGCCCGACCGGGACACGAGTTCACCACCGAGGAGGTGAACGTCAACATCAGCGTCGGCGTGTCCGACGACTTCGGCGGCCACGGCGGCGGCGACGCGCGCATCACCGTGGACTTCGTGAACATGGTCAGAGGCGAGCCGACCAGTCCGTCCTGCACCTCGATCGACGACTCGATGAACGGCCATCTGGCGGTCTTCGCCGCCGAGCGGGCGCGCAAGCAAGGACAAGTTGTCGATATCCCCACAGCGTGATAAAAGAACAGAGGTCAACATGATCCGCAGTTATCGTCCGGCTGATTTGCCCCGTCTGCAAGAGATCGGCAACAAGGCGTGGCGCGGGATTTACACCATGTTCAAAGAGCGATACGGCGACGAGCTGTTCTCTCTCCGCGTGCCTGCCCCGCAGACGGTGAAAGGGGAGCAGATCGAAAGCCATTGCGCCGTCCATCCCGACTGGGTCTATGTATGCGAGGAAAACGGCCGCGTCATCGGCTTCGTCACCTTCATGCTCGACCCGCAGTTCAAGATCGGGGAGATCGGCAACAACGCCGTCGACCCGGACTGTGGCGTGAAAGGCGTCGGGCAGCAAATGTATCAGATGGTCTTCGAGCGGTTCAGGAAGGAAGGGATGCGCTTCGCCAAGGTTGCGACGGGACTCGACGAAGCCCACGCCCCCGCCCGCCGCGCCTACGAACGCGCCGGCTTCGACATCCACCACGAGGATATCACCTACTTCAAAAAATTGTGAGCGACTCGACGATGCGTTTCGCCGCGACGTCCGCGCCTCCCATGGGGACAGGTTCCTTCCGGCTCATTTCCCCGCTGCGCCGCATGACATCGACCAGTGCGGCGGCGAGATCCGCGGCGTAGAGTTGCTCCTGGGTGATTTTCGCGGCGACAAGGTGCCGTTCGATCGACGCCGCCAAATAGTCGAATTCGGCGAAATGGTCCCGCTCCGAATACACCATCGGCTTCCTGTTGGCGACGCAGTCTGACACGATGCCGAAGCCGGGCTTGGTCACCACGAAATCGCATGAGGCGAGCGTGTCAACAAAACTCATCTGGCAGCGGTCGACCGCATGAATGCCACTCCCCTTCCATTCGAGCGGGAGTATGCTGAAAAACTCAAATTCCCTCATCCCTTTGATCCTTTTTAGCGCGGCGACATCCCAATCAAGCGTCGTGAAGGAGAGCAACACCCAACTCTTCGCAGGGTCGGCGCCCGTCAGTGACGCCAGCCTCTCTCGGTCAGCCTGGCCAGGTTCGGCAAGCAGAGGCATGTCGACAATCTTTTTGAACGCCGGCATGGGACAGTGGAACGGAAGCCGCAGCAGCGCGTCGGCCTGGGCGTACCCCTCCTCGCACATCCTGGCGAAGCAGCCCCATTGTCCACCCCGCGGCTCCATCATGTCGTAAATCCAATCCCACGAGAAGTTTCCGACGGCAAGCGCGGGGATCCCTATCGCTTTCGCCGCCTCGATCGGAATGGAGGGGATGTCGCACACGATGATCGACGCATCCTCAGAGCGCAGACGCGCCATCTCGCCTTCGACCAACCGCCGCCTGTCCACCGCAAGGCGCTCCAGGCACCGCAAAGACGCGTCAAGATCGATTTGCACGGAGTCTTTCTGAACCATCCCGACATCGAAACCGCCGGGACAAAGCAGGTAAGGCGTATCGCCCATGCGGTTTCGGAGGAACAATTCGGGCAGATCAGTCGAAACGGTGACGGGAAACTCCGGATGACGTCTCGCCAAAGCTCGGATGATGTCACACGACCGCACGCCATGTCCGTACCCGTGGGCGGTGATGTAGTAGTGAATGCGTAGTGTATTGTTTCTTTTCATGGGCTTCAATGATATGACATGGACGAACTCTTTTCAAACATGCAGTTCGCATCTTAATAAAGGAATGGCAACACGATTGGGAGGCCTTGTCACTAACTTCGGCCATTTGCCACTATGCGGTCGTCGCGACTGTCCAAAAACTTTGTTGGAGTTCAACCTTCAGGTTGTGAGCGGCGGCGGGACAAGCTGAAGCTTGAACTCCAACAGAAGACGAACCGCCGCCGCTGAGAAATTTTCGGACAGGCGCTATCATTGCGGTGCCGAAGTTAGGGACAAGGCTGATTTTTGTATAGTATGGCCCTCGCCCCTCCCCAATCAACCGAATCCGCCAATTTCCGCTTTCATGCCCGCTTCCACGTTCTTTGCCCAGCTGATATGCAACATGACGCAAAGTTGCCCGATTGAGCGTGGATCACGACAATTGCGGCGTTCTCACTAACAACCGACGGCTTGTTTTGAGCAGATCCCGCGCTACGGTTTTGTCATGGATTTCTCCACCGGGGAACATTGCGACACGCCGCTCAATTGCTTAAGAATAATACATAATCGTGACCACAGGGATCAGTTCGACGCGTGAAGCCATGCATACCATTTGCATAAATACATCAACGTACTGCGACAACCATTTGAAACACGAGACCTTATGCAGGTTCCATTCTCACAATTCCTAGAAACGAGCACTCCGCTGCTGCGCGCGCTGACCGACAAGTTATCGCGGGAATATCGGTACGCCTCCATCCTGGGAACCGACTGCCGCGGCAAACTCCACAGAGTGACGACGACCCAGACCAGCTATACCGACAGCAACTGGTGCGAACGAGGGTTTGTCGCCCGTATCCATAACGGCGCGAATTACGCCGAATATTCGTTCAACGAACTCAGCGAAGAGCTCATGGACACCATTGCGGCGCGGATTCGGCAAACGGCAGACCAGCGACTGTCAAGCCCGCGCCTCGCCTATCCTCTTCCCGACGAGACGGAAACCCGGATGGCCGAGTTCGCCGATGTCCTGACGCTCCCGGACAGTCTCAGCGCCGAGGAGAAACTGTCCAGGCTGGAAGCCCTGAAAAACAGGGCGTCGGCCTTTGCGCCGAGGCTGATCACCTTCGGGGCGTCGTATGAGGAGATGCACGTCTCCAAGATCTTCCTGTCCGCCAAGAAGGATCTGCGCCAGGCGTATGTCTGGTCCTCAGGCACACTCCACGCGGTCGTGCGGCGTGAGGACAGAACCCGCATGTCCTACGACGTCGTCTCCGGCCTGAAAGGGCCGGAACTGCTGGACGAGCTTGAGACAAAACTGGAACCGACCGTCAGGGAGGCCGAGATGCTCCTGGACGCCGGGACAGTCGCGCCGGGGGAGTACGACATCATCTGCGCGCCTTCCGTGACCGGCGTGATCGCACATGAGAGCTTCGGGCATGGCGTGGAAACGGACATGTACGTGAAAGGCAGAGCGAAGTCCGCGGAATACATGGGAAAACGCGTCGCCTCCCCGTTGGTGACCTTGCGCGACGGTGCCCGCGCCGCCCGTCAGACCGGGTCGTATGTGTTCGACGACGAGGGCAGCCTGGGCTCCGACATCGTCGTCATAAAAGAGGGAGTGTTCCAGTCGGGCATCTCCGATGCGCTCTCGGCGTCGTTGCTAAGCCACCCCACCACCGGCAACGGCAGGCGGCAGTCATACGAGCGCAAGGCCTACGCCCGCATGACCAACACCTTCATCGAACCGGGGCGGGACAAACTGGCCGACATGATCGCGAGCACGCCAAAAGGCTACTTGTTGGAGAAGATCTCCAGCGGCATGGAGGATCCGAAGAACTGGGGCATCCAGCTGATGATCCTTTTCGGCCGGGAGATCATCGACGGGAGGCTGACCGGCAAGGTGGTGTCTCCCATCATCCTGACCGGCTATGTGCCTGACGTGCTGAACGCGGTCAGCATGGTGTCGACGGACCTGGAACTCCATGGCGGGGCCTGCGGCAAGGGCTACAAGGAATTCGCGAAGGTTTCCGATGGAGGACCTTACATCAAAACAAAAGCGAGGCTGGGCTGATGCTGGACACGATCATTGACATCTTGAAGCGTACGGAAGGGCTGAGCGGCTGGAAGGTCATCGCAGACAAGACCACCGCCGAGGAGCTCTTTTTCATCAAAGACAAAATCGAGATGAACCGCGCGAAAGATGTCACCGGGTATCACGTGACTCTGTACCGGGACTTTGACGACCATGGCGTCACCATGCGAGGCTCGGCGGACGTTGCCATCCATCCCTCGATGAGCGACGAGGAAATGCGCTCGACGATCCGGCAAGGTCTGCTTGGCGCGGGGTTCGTGAAAAACCCCTGGTATCCACTTGTTGCCAAGACCGACGGTTCCCGCGACGACGTCCGACAGGAAAACGATCTCGGCGCCATCGCCGCAGGGCTGGGCGGACTGCCGCGCGCAGGAAAGACGTGGCTCAGCACGATGGAAATCTTTCTCAACAAGACAACAAGGCGGATCGTGAATTCCGAGGGGCTGGATGTCGCGTTCGCCTTCCCCCACGGCATGGTCGAGATGATCGCCACGTCTCGAGGGGCGCAAGAGGAAGTGGAGCTCTTTGATGACTTCCGCTTTTCCACAGTGACCGCCGAAAAAATACTGGCGGCGGTCGACAGCCTCCTGCGCCTGGTCGCCGAGAGGTCGAACGCCTCGCCCACGCCATGCGTGAAAGACATGCCGGTGATCCTGAGCGGTGCGCCACTACCCACCTTCATGAACTATTTCGTGTTCCACTCAAGCGCGGAGAACAAATATAAGCGGCACACCACCAAAGAGGTCGGCGACCGCTTTGCGCGCGATGGCGATCCGGGCGATCCCGTCACCCTGCGCATTGACCCACTGCTGCCTGGCGCCTCCAACACCCTGCCGTACGACCGTGATGGCATGCGCGTGGCGGCAGCCTCGATCATCGACAACGGCACACTCAGGCGTCTGTGGGGCGACACCCGCTTCTCCCACTATCTCAAGATTGAACCGACGGGCGGTCTGACGAATGTGGCGTTCTCTTCCGGCGGCACATCGTGTGACGAACTCCGTATCGCCCCTTGCCTCGAACTGGTCTCCTTCTCCGATTTCCAGATGAATCCGCTTACGGGGGACTTCGGCGGCGAGATCCGCCTCGGCTGGCGACACGAGGACGGCAAACGGAAAGCTGTGACCGGCGGCTCCCTCTCGGGCAACATGAACGATTGCGGCGGACGGCTCATGCTCTCGCGGGAAACCATGCTGAAGGATAATTACCACGGCCCCCAGGCCGTGCGCCTGACCGGCGTCAACGTCGCCGGAGTGGAGTAGCCGCTGGCCCCATAGTGTTTACACAATCTCTGGAATCCATCGCAAGCTACGGCGCGCGGGCGGCAAGAATGCTCTCGGCGGCGCCGACGACTTCCTCGGGAGTGATCAACGCCATGCACTTCCTGCCGTTGGGGCAGTCGTCAAGGTACCCACATGCGGAGCATTCGATCTGGTGGTGAATGATGGCGTGCATCGGATAGGCGGTCAATTCCACGGGATCGTACCCGGAGTGGAGAATCACGCTGGCCCGACCAACGGCGGCGGCCAGATGCATCAGTCCGCCCTCGGGACCGATGAACAGCGCGCTCCGCTCCAGAAAGCGCGCGGCCTCCCGAAAACTCGTCCGCCCCGAGATATCCCTCACGCCCTCCAGCGGCATCTGCCCGGGACTGATCTGGATGATGGCGTGGGAAGGCCATCGTTCCCGCAGCAGCTCGACCAACCGACGCCAATTTTCTGGCAACCAGCGCTTGTTTGAAAAATCCTTTTTGGTCTCCGTCTCAATAATAATGAAAGGGGAATTTCCGAATCCGTTCTCCTCCAGTATGTTGTCGACCTTCTCCCGTTCCTCGTCCCGAAGGCTGATATTCGGAGCGAACTCCACATCCCTGAGGCCGTGCAGATTCGCCATCAACTCTATGGCATGGACTCCCCTGGGGTGCACCACTCTGCCTTTGGCGATTTTCTTCTTATAGCTGTCGTATGCCTTGCGGGCATAGATGAATCGCCACCCGCTCCGCAAGCCGAAGAGGCGGCGGAAAAGAAATCTCAACCGCGTGGTGACGATCACCTCGTCGATGTGGGGGCTGTTCTCGTATATCGACGCGTCGGGCAACGTGGCCGCCCCTCCCCTTCCGTACCGGGACGAGAGGTAAACGACGGCGACCCGGTCGGCAGGGTGCCGCTGGCGCATGGCGCGCGCCACCGCATTGATCATCAGAGCGTCTCCATATCCCATAAAAGGCACCAGTGGCAAACTGAAGTGTTCGGTGTTCAGCGTTCGGTGTTCGGGTAGGACACTATCATCGTGACACTCCGAAGCGAGAACGTAACCTTCTTCATGTAAGTCAGTTTCACGTTTCAGCTTTCGACTGCTTCACCCGCAGGAACAAGAAAACAGTCTGTCCGACTTTCTTCGTTTTGACGACGCCCCATCCACCGGCGACATCTTCAACTGCCAGCTTACGGGAAATCTCCAGGGACGTCTCGAAAACGAGCAGCGCATTGCGCGCCCACCGCGCGAAGGCGTTGTCGACGAGCAGGCGCGCGGCAATCCCGGAGGCGTCGTCGTACGGCGGGTCGGCGAGGATCAGGTCGATCTGGCCATCAAGCTCAGGAAGCGCGGTATGGCATGTCTCCGCCGAGCGTTGCAAGGCGGTGATGACGGCCATCACACCAGCTTTTTTGACCCGCTCCGCATTGGTTTTGATGGTCTCCACCGACCGCCGCGCGGAATCGACGAGGAGCACGGTCTCCGCGCCACGGCTCGCCGCTTCAAGCCCGAGCGCGCCGCTGCCGGCATACAGGTCGAGAACCGTCTTGCCACACAAAGGACCAAGGGAGTCGAAGAGCGACTTCCGCGCAAGAGCCGCGGTCGGCCGCACCTGGACGCCTTTTGGTACGTCAAGCCGGATGCCTCCGGCGATGCCCGAGATGATGTTCATAATCCCACTACAGTAGCACGCCTACGCCCGACGGACAATGACGTGACTACAGGTGAATAGTAGATGGTGAAGAGAGCATGCCGCCCTTAGGAGCTGTCGCGAAATAACCTTTACATTTGCTGGCAGCTATTCAGGCTTTTGACAAGGAGCGATTGACGAGCCCGCCGCGGCGGGTGAGGAATGAGCGA
>CAYTFM010000069.1:0-20035 GCA_964436735.1 uncultured Victivallales bacterium
GAAAGACTTGCTATGGCCGCATAAGGGCAAATGGCCGAAGTTAGGGACAACGCCCGTTTTCGTACCAAAGGGGGAGAGTTTCCAGTCGTACGGCTGGGGCAAGAAATGGGACAGCAAGTACGCCATGGTTGGAGTAAACGTCTTCCCAAATTTGGGTTTCACCGAGAAGATGTTCTGCGACGGGATGAACTCGGAGGGATTGTCCGCCGCCATCCTCTGGCTCGACGAATCGGAGTTCCAGAGCAGCGGCGACATCCCCTGGGACAAGGCCGTCTTCATCCTCGACATGTGCGGCTACATCATGAGCAACTACAAAACCGCCCGGGAGGTGTACGATGCGTTCAACGTGGCGGATCCCGATGCCCAGCCTTGGGTCATGAGCGGTATCATCCCCCCGCTGAAGACGCCCGAGCATGTCGTGGTCCACGACGCCAACAACGAATCCGTCGTGATGGAGTGGCTGAAAGGCAACAAATACCCCACCATGTGGACAAGTTGGAGCGGCGGCGACACGTACGCCAATGTCATGACCAACGACCCGAACTACGGCAGCCCCCTTGTGAACCTTCAAGACTTCCGTAACAAACACCCGTCGCTCACCAACCAGGATCCCCTCAACGCCGGTGGCGCCTACTTCGATGAGGGGAAGGGGCTTGAAGGGCTGCCGGGGGACCATACCTCTCAGTCACGTTTCGTCCGCCTCAACTATCTTGTGGGCTATGCCGCCCCGCAAGTGCCCGCCGATGTCAAACTCGAGAACAGTATGTGGCGCGTCATCCAAGCACTCCACCTCATCAACAAGGTGGATGGGGTGCTTGGCGAAATGTGGCATGACGCGGAATTCGGCGATGGCCCGTATTTCTTCACCCAGTGGACGCTGGTGCGCGACCACAGCAACAAAATCATCTACTTCAACGGATGCCGGAATCAGTCCGTTAAAAAGGTTGATGTCGCCAAGGTGGAGAAGGATTACTCAAAGGTCGAAGTCCTGGGATCGGTGGACAGCCCCATGGAGAAGGCCGACGCCGCTATGGCGGATCAGTCCGGTTTCCTTTACGCCAACGAGTCCATCGTGTCCGGGAAACTCAATCTGACCGTCAACACCGCCATCCCCGAGGGGTTGATCGGCGCGAAAGGCATGGCCTTCGTCTTCTCCAAACTCAAGGACGGCACAGTGATGTCGTGGAACGGGAAAACGTGGAAAACGATGAAGGGTGGCAAGCTCGAGCCGTGCGCCAAGGGTAAACTGAAGAACGGAACGTATGTCCTGATCAAGGATGCCGACCCGTCGACGTGGGCCGGTGCCACCGTTTTCGCCGGATACGGCGCGGATGCCGCGGACATGTTCCTCAACGCCCAGGTTATGACGGTACAGGAATTCTCAGACCCGCTTGAATTGGCGCAGAAAGGGAGGGCGGATCAATGAGGACTGTAATCTCTCTTTTCACGCCGCACTATGCGCTTCCGCTCTTTATCGCAGTGGGCTCCGCGATATCGCCTCTGACTGCGCCAGCCTGTTCCGACGTCGTCTCCAACGGCATTGAGGACCGCACGACGTGGGTGGTCTCTGGCCGCAATCTCGACATGACATCGGATCTGTCCGGCGACTTCCTTTTCGACTCACCGGCTGGATCGGAGTTCCAGGCGAAAGACTCCAGCGGGGGAAACGGAAAGCGCTGGGTCAGTTCCCACCGGGTCGTGGCCGTCAGAATCGACACGCCGGACAAGACGAAGAAGGCTATTGACGGCATCAATTCCGCAGGACTCTCGGCGGCAGCTCTTTGGCAGCGCGACGCCGTCACGCCCGCGGAGGCCCTCGGCGAGAACGTCATCGAGGTGTCCGACCTCGTCAGCTACCTGCTCGGCACGCAGAAGACGGCCGCCGAATGCAAGAGCGCGGTCGAAGGCCTTGCGATCTGGCGCGCCAAAGACGGTAGTACGCTCCAGTATCCCGTTCACATCGTGATCCACGACGCCGAGGCCCACTCTCTCCTCGTCGAATGGCTTCCTGACGGAACGATGAGTGTCTACGGCGACGACGAGTTGTATGCGGGGGTGGTGACAAACGAACCAGGACTCGTCGTGCACAGCCAGAATCTCCTCAATTATAAGAACCTGAAGAACGAGGACACCGATCCTGGCAACGCCGGAGGCGGTCTGCTTGGCATGCCAGGCGACCAAAGCTCGATGTCGCGCTTCGTCAGGCTCGCCCTCATCAGGAAATACGCGCTAAAAAAGGTCGACCACTGGACCTGCTTCTTCTTCAGATATCCCGGCGACGCGGCGTGGAACGTCCAGCAGACCTTTCATCTGCTCAACAGGGCGGTCGGCATCCGCGGCGAGATGACGCACCAGGAGAACGGCGTCGCCGTCTATCCGCACACCGTGCTCACCGTCGTGCGGGATCATGTGAACAAAAAACTTTACTATCGTGGATACAACAGTTTGGGCATCAATATCATAAGTCTTCCATCGGCTGGGGAGACCACAGAGGAGAGCGGTGGCTGGACCGCTGTGGACAACATGGACGACAACCTAGGCGACGCCAACGTTCCTGACGTGTCCGCAAGTTCCATTTCCGGCACTTACAGCTGTCCGGAGCGTTCCGACACGCCGCTGACCCTGACGGCCACCATCACCATCCCCACAGCGGATCAAGGCAAAAAGAGCAAGATCTTCGTCTTCTCCCGCGACGACAAGGGGCTCATCTACAGCTGGGACGGAAAGAAATGGTCGCAAAAGAAGAGCGGCGGCAGTTTGGTTCCCTGCTGGCAAGGCAAGCTGGAATCGATGAGTATCCCTGTCTTCAAAGACCAGGACATGGAAACACACAGCGGCATGAGCTTCTACGCTGGATATGGGATCAGCGATGCCGAGATGTTCGTCAAAGGCACGTACGAGCAGATCTATCGGCAAGACGACAATTTCGGCGATGGGGGCGCATTGTCCGCTGCGGCGGGAACCCGCTGACCGAGAGGATCAGCGCATTTCAACGCCACTAATCGGCACGCCATTCATAGGGAGGAACCTCTTCGAGGTCAACCAACCGTCGTATGTACTCGGGCAAATCGAAACAAGCGCGGACCGTCTTGGGGTTGAGGTAGCGCAACCCTGATGGCAGCCGACTCATGTCGAAGTCGGGAAGGTCGTCCCGATCAAGCCCAAAGGCGAACAGGGTGACGCCCCCCTGGAAGGTGGGCACACATCCATGGAAGGCGCCGTAGCGACGGTAGAGGCGGCGCAGGCGGCGTTGGACGGGCGCGATCGCCTGTGGATGGTGGAAAGGAACATCATTGCCTATGGCGAACATGCCACCCTCACCCAACCGTCCACGCGCCAATTCGAAAAACACATCCGTGAAGAGGGAATTATTCCTTTCGGGATAATCAGGATCGGTGCCATCGACGAGGATGGCGTCGTACGGTTCTTCGGAAACGCGGAGGAAATCCAAACCATCACCGACCGTCACACGTGCCCGCGGATCGCGCCAACAGTCGTGGTGAATGTGCGCCATATGCCGTTTGGCGAACTCAATCACCTTTCCATCCAACTCAACAAGGTCGCAGCGGACCACCTCGGGATGTTTCAACACCTCTTCCATCAAACCGAAGTCGCCGCCACCGACAATCAGCACGCGGGGAGAACAGGAGGAGACGCAGGCGAGTGGCACGTGGGCGAACAGCTCAGCGTAGATGTATTCGTCCCGGTCGGTGTGCTGGATGATGCCGTCGATGACGAGGATGTTTCCAAGGTGCCGGTTCCACACCAGCTCGATCTCTTGATGTTCAGTCGTGGCTGACGCGACACGACGCTCCACCGCCACATACTGACCCATGTACGGATAGACGTGCTCGACAAACTTGTCCTCGGGAACGCGCACCGACCTGTTCGACATCCGAGCCTCCCTCCGCACAGGTTGGAATGGGAAAATACAAGATGACTATAGTTTTTCAGATAATTACTTTCACAAGCTGGTTTCCGCCAACTTGTGAAAGTAATTATCTGAAAAACTTCTGTGGTAGATTGTGCGTGAAGGATAAGATACTATGCGACGCGCTTTCCTCGCTTTCTACAAGCAGCGTGTGCTGCGCCCCGTGTCCCATGTGTGCCGCCTGCTACGCCTCTGCGCCGGCGACGCCGGTCCCCTCTACACCTTCTCCTTGCGAGAACGTCTTGAGGGAGCCCGGTTCCTGCTGCGCGGATACGCAGGGGAACCGGAACAGCGGGTGTCGCCGTGCGACGACGAACGACTGGAGCGCGTGGACATTGACGGTCTCACAGTTTTCGTTCCCCGGCAGGCGTTCAAAAACTACGAACTTCCCATGATCCATAACGAGGTGTTCGCACCGTTCCATGTGAATCCGCACGGCTATATGAACGAATTCGTTTTGATACGGGCTGGAGACTACGTCATCGACGCCGGCGCCTGTGAGGGATTCTTCTCTTTGGATGCAGTACGCCGCGGCGCGGGCAAGGTGTACGCCTTCGAGCCGCTCAAGGCGTTGCGCATTGGACTGGAGCGGACGTTTTCCGCCTACGGCGGCGGGAAAGTAGATGTGGTAGGAAAGGGGTTGTCCGACCACACCGGAAGAGAAAAATTTTCCAGCGTCGGCGAGATCATCTGCGCCTCTCACTTCGATGATAAGGGCGATGCTGTCGTGGAAACGATCACGCTTGACGAATTCGTGTCACAACGCGGCTGTCCTCGGATTGACTTCATCAAGGCTGACGTGGAGGGAGCGGAGGTGAAATGCGTTGCTGGCGCTATCGAGACAATCAAAAGATGGCGGCCACGCCTCTCAATCGCCGTGTACCATGAGTACGAGAATGCGGAACTCATCCGGAAACTCATTCTGAACAATGTGCCGGACTATGTCGTGCGTTTCGGCGGCTGCTATATGATGGACACGCCGTACCGCCCTTTCATGCTTTACGCGCAATGCGAAGATCGTCAGCAATCGAATTGATAGGCTTTCCCACTATTTTCATTCGCCACTCATGCGGACAGCAGCTTCGTGATGAAATCTATCGTCTCTTGCCCGCAGGTGAGATTTGCATCCCCCTTGACCCGCGGATGCGTGGCTCCGAACAACACCTCACTTTCGTTGAACACCCTTTTGAGCGCATGAAACATGGCGACATCCAACTTCTCGTCGCCGAACACCCAGATGGTGGCGGGATTGCCCAGGATCGGCTTGATCTCTGGCCAAATCGACACTTTCGGCTGAAATCCCGCTGAGCGGACGATTATCCGCCGAATCTCGGGATAGACGTCATAGCGCAACTGTGACGGGTCGACGATCCTCTCCAGCAACTCCCGCAACTCAGCGGGAAACGATTCATCACGCCTGGGGTCTCCGAAATTCCAGTCGATGTCGAGGATCTGCCGTTTGATCTCGAAGCACAACCCCTCTACGCTTTCCTCGCTGGGGTCCTCGTCAATCTTAATCCCCCCCCGCCGCACAGCCCACCGCCGCACTGCGCGCTCCAACTCGGTCAGGAGCGGATCCGGCGGCTTCGTCACAACAAGTTTCCCGTCCACGAGCACCTCGGATCCGAACTCTGCGACGAGGCACCACGGATAGACGGCCTCACCAGCATATGTTTTCTGGAAACTTTCGTAATAGTGCCGAGGTCGCCCGGTCGAGAGGCACACATGGTGGCTCCGCAGCAGTGAGATCATGCGACGGCAGTCACGCTCCCTACGCTCGAACGTGGCGGAACTCAGATACGGATGGTCGACGAGAGCTCCATCAATGTCAGAAACCACTAAGAGTCTGTTATTCATTGCAGTTCCGGAAAGTCCGAGATAAAACTGGCAGGGGAAACGATTCTGCCCACGACGTCGTCGTCGTCGGCGTCCACTCCCAGCATTTCAACCAAGCTATAGAGACCCCGGTAGAAGGCGATGGTGATGCACACGCCGGAGAGAAGGGCGGACGAGGTTGTCGGTGACGTAAAAACTGTAATCCCCTTCGGCATCATCCACTCCAACGACTCGGGGCACACCACCACGGTGTTGGAGCGGCGGGTGGCGAGGTATCGGATAGTTTTCATTTGGGACTCCAGCATGGCTCCCGGGGTGGCCAACACGATCACGAGGCATTTGTCCCTGACAGCCGCCTCGCCATATCCGTGGAGGAACTCTTCGGAGCTTTTGTGCTCCGCCGGAATCCGCGGCAGCTCGCGGAGCTTGAGCGCGATGTTTCCCGCCAGCGGCGACAACAAACCTCTCCCCATGACAAACGCACTTTCCGCCTCCCGCAGCACTTCGGCAAGCCCCCGCAGCGGATCGCCCCGCAAAATATCCTCGGCCAGGTCACCGAGCATTGACAGTTCGGACAGATTCTCCCGCCCGCCGCCGACGGCATTAGCCAGTTTGGCCGCATGGAGGATGGTTCCCGTGAAACTCTTGAAGGTAAACCCTTCTCCCGGTCCCACATCGAGGCACGTGGCATGATCGGAAATCCTTGGCAACTCGGTCTGGCGGTTGTTCACGATGCAATAACAAACCGCCCCACGCGACTTTCCGATCCTCACGGCGTCGACGACCTCCGGTGTGGCACCTGACTCCGAGACGGCAACGTAGAGTGTTCTTGAAAGATCTGAACCCGGATTGCGGCGGGCGACGCTGAAAGGAAGATGAAAAACACGGAAGTCGGACAGCTCGAAGAACATCATGGAAAGCCACATGGCCGCCAACTTTGACGTGCCACGTCCAAGCCAGAGCCCATGGGCGAACCGGCCTCCTCGGATCTGGTTGACAACCTCCATTGGCAAAGGTTGCCGCGCGATCACGCGAATGGCCTCAGGAACTTCCCACAGTTCCTTTTTGACGTCCTGGTTGTCCATTTTCTCTCACTCCGGATTGATCAAGGATCCACCGCGAACGTTACGCACCGCATACTTTATCCGTCAATATGCCACATCAGCAATCTACCACGAAAAAACAGCTTTGAAATACATGCCACACACGCTACTGTGGTGCACACCTATTGATCCAGTTCAGCTTCTGCGGGAGACGCCTTATTTGAGTACAAAGAATGCCACACTTCCGTATTGCAAGAAATGCGGCATCTGCTGCCAAGCCTCGGGCACGGACAAAGTCACGCTCTCGCAGCATGACGTCAACCGCCTCCGCACCGCCAGGCAGTCCTTCAGGGTAAGGAAGGACGGGAGCGTCTACAAGTTGGTTATGAAAGGCGGAGCCTGCCCATTCCTCGGCCCGAAAGGCTGTGTGCTCCCTTTCAAAATCAGACCGCTGGATTGCAAAACATATCCGGTTCATTTCATGCCCGACGGTGAACGGGAATTCGTCACCATCGCCATGGAATGTCCCCTATGGAACAAAATCCCACCACGTTATCTCGCTCACGTCACCAAATTGGCGAGGGAAGAGTTCACACACTGGACGGCACAAGAGCGCATTGGCTATTGGGCGTAGCCTCATGAGTTCTCCGCACTCAGGATGCGGCGCGGGTGCGCATGACCTCGTCGATTGCCGCGTGCATCCGCGGGTTTTCCTTGAGCATGCGCAGGAAGTGGACGCTTGAGAGGGTGAGGAAGACACAGTCCGTCACGGTCCGGACGGTCGCGGTACGGGGCGACTTGTTGACCAAGGCGATCTCGCCGAAATGATCGCCGCTCTCGAGTACACCCACGCAACGCTCCGCACCATCAGAATCAGGCTTCGAGACCGCCGCGCGACCGCGGACGATGATGTAGAATTTGTCGCCGGGCTCGCCGAACTCGACAACGACACGGTCCTTGGGCATCCGCTCAGTTACGAAGAGTTCAGCGAGGGCCTCCCGCGAGGCGTCGTCGAGCGTCGTGAGAAGCGGTATCTCGCGGAGTCTGGCGGGCGCGACCTCGGCGCTGCCGTCACCTGCGATATGGAAGCCTGTCTGTTTGGCCCACAACTCCGCATACAACCCGCCGCTCTCAAGAAGCTCGTCGTGTCGGCCCTGGTCGACGAGGCGTCCCTCCTTGAACACAAAGATACGGTCCACCAGCGGCCCCATTTCGAGGCGGTGGGTCACAGATATCATGGTGCGCCCTTGGGAGATTCGGGCGAGCGAGGCGTTGATGGAGTCCGCCGTGGCGTGGTCAAGGCTCGCCGTGGCCTCGTCAAGCAGCAACACCGCCGGGTCTGAAATGATCGCCCGCGCGATGGCGACCCGCTGACGCTGTCCGCCGGACAGGCTTGAACCCCGCTCGCCCACCATCGTGTTGTAGCCGTCGGGCATCCCCATTATGATGTCATGGATCTCCGCCGTCCGCGCCGCCGCCTCGACGTCGGCGTCGGTCGCCCCGCTTTTCCCCATCCGGATGTTCTCGCGGATACTGGTGTTGAAGAGAAAGCTCTCCTGCAATACCACGCTCATGTGAGATCGCAGCGAATCCTGTGTCACGTTGCGAATATCCCGACCGTCAACGGTGACCGAGCCGTTGATAGGATCATAGAAGCGCATCAACAGGTTGAGCACCGTGCTCTTGCCACATCCGCTCTGCCCCACAAACAACACCGACTGATTCACCGGGATTGTGAGATTCACCTCGCTGAGGTTCATATGCCCGGAGACGTAGCCGAAGCTCACCCGGTTCAAAGCGATCTCAGACACGGGGCGAGGCAGCGGAGCGGCGTCTGGTTGATCAACAACCTCGGGTCTCTCCGTGAGTAGCTCGTTGATGCGCTGCATGCTCACCGACGCCTGGACGTAGGACGGGATGCTCCAAGTGAATTCGCTGACGTTCACGGTGACCTCGTTCAAAATCAGCTGGAAGGCGACCAGATCGCCAATCGTGAGCAGTCCGTGGAAGACAAAAACCGCACCGACGCATAGCGTCGCAAGCCCGATAAGCATGATGCTGTGGCTCGGCACCAACTCTGTCATATATAAAAGGAAGTTTGACCGCGCCGACGTATCGCGGAAGCGTATTCCCAGCCGCCTGAAATTCTCGGTCATCAATCCATGCAGACGGAACAGCTTGATCACCGGCTGGGCTTGGATGTTCTCATGGAGCACCGCCGCAATATCCGCCTGCGCCCTCTTGGCGTTGCGCGTCGCCATCGAGGCACGCGGCTCGATCCAGTGCCCAAAGCGAAGGCTGACAACCAGTCCACACATGGCGAACAGCGCCATCTTCCATTGGATCACGAGCAGAATCGCCATGCTGATGACAAGGAACAGCGCACTGTTCAAGGCGAAGGGGAAGCTCAGGATGATGAAGTTCTCGACGGCGGCGAAGTCAGCGAGAAAGCGGGCCGCGATATCGCCCGCCTGCACCTTGGCATAGTAGCTCATGGAAAGTTGCTGCAGATGGCGGTACATGTTGAAACGCAGATCATTGAGCAGATTTGCCCCGATCCTCGCATAGAAAATGTCCCACACGAGAAACGTGGCCGATCCCATCGCGCCGGCGCAGAGGATCGTTATCAGGATCGCCAGCAGGAGCTTGAAGTTCGGAGGACTCCGCAACCCATAGTCGGCGATCACCTTGATGCTCAAAGGCAACGCCGCTGATATAGCGACGGAAATCAACATCGCGCAAAACACCGCCGAGAATCTGAGTTTGTAGGGTAGCAGCAACTGCCCCAGACAGCGGCAGAACGCCAGAAATCCCAACCGTGGCCCGGACTCACGCTCATCGTCCTCATCCTCCATTTCAGGGGATGATCGGGGCAGGGAGTTTGAGACGGGTATTCGCTCGCATATGTTTTCCACATCCTCACTCATTATCCGGCTCCTCATAGTAACCGCACGCTTCGGCAATGTACCTCGGAAAAAGTCGCAGGAAAAGACTCGCAGGTGGAATTAGTGCATGCATGGGAAAAGCCGTTGGAGTTCAACCGTCCGCCGAGGATTGCTTGAGGAGGCGGGCGCGACAAATTGCGACATCCGGGGTTGTCCTTCCTAAATCATGTCACATTTTGGATCGCCCGCTCCACACTAATGAAATAACGTATCCATCAACAAGAGGTGGACACATAGGTGATGATTGGCATTGGCACTCTTAGTGCTTTATGTTTTTGATATTGTATGCCCTCTTTCATGGGACGGGAACACCCTGCTTGGTATTTCGGTTTCTACGGCTATTTTCTCTCATTCCAAAGTAGTTATGATGCAAATAACAAATTTAAAATTTTCGGTGAAAATCGCATGAAAAAATGGATCACCCAGCTACTCGTCAGCGCTATCCTTGCGGCATTCGCCGCAGTATCGGCCTCCGCTGGCGATGCGGCATACGGCAAGGGTTCCCGGACGGATAAAAACGGCTGGATCTTTCTCCACGTGGAAGGTAGCCCGTCCAAGCGAGGAGAGCAGCACGGTTATTTAGTCGCCGCAGAAATCGCCGACCTCATCGAAACGCTCAAGGCATATGTGTCCAACAGCGGCTCGCCAAAAAGCTGGGAAGACTTCAGAAAAGCGTCGTCCGACATCCTCCTGCCCAAGATCGAGAAGGAGTACGTCGACGAGTTGAAGGGCATTCTCAAGGGGATGGGCAAGGCGGGCGTTCAAAGCTATGATCTGACCGATCTCGTGACCATGAACGCCGTTGCGGAGCTTGAAACCTACTTCGAGGCGACAGCCACGGAGGCCGCGCCCTACACGCGCATCTTTCGCCGCATTCCCGGCGCAGCACCGGACGCCTCCGACTTGACCCACTGCTCGGCCTTCATCGCGACGGGGTCGGCCACGAAGGACGGGAGGATCGTTCTGGCGCACAACACATGGAGTTATTACCTCCTCACCCAGCGGTTCAACGTCATCATCGACATCAAACCGTCCAAAGGCGCCAGGATCCTGATGCAGTGTAGCCCCGGATATATCCACAGCTCCACTGACTTCGCCATTTCGTCCTATGGGCTGGTCATCAGCGAGACTACTATCGCACGCGCCACAGGATTCGACACCGACGGCATACCAGAGTTCGTCCGCATGCGAAAAGCGGCGCAATACGCTAAAACCATCGACGACTTCTACACGATCATCAAAACCGGCAACAACGGCGGCTATGCCAACACCTGGCTGGTCGGCGACACCACGACCAACGAGATCGCCAAAATCGAGCTTGGTCTGAAGAATGTGGCGTTCTACCGCTCCATGGACGGCTATTACGACGGGGTGAACTACGTCGACGACTCGAAGATGATCCGCGATGAGTGTGGACCGTCGCTGTGGGATATGCTTTCCGGCACATGGCCCCGCAAACTCGCCGGCGGCAACGCCTGCAGCGCGCGACGTCTACGCTGGTTCTCCCTGCTCGACCAAAACAAAGGGCTGGTGGACGCGGAGAATTCAAAGGAGTTCCTGGCGGATCAGATTGACCCTCTCACCGGACAGTTCTCGCCTGGAGAAAAAGTGCTCATGTGCCGCATGGAAATACAACTCCCTCCCTGGAATCTGCCGTACGGCGCAGGGGATGGCAAGGTTGTGACCTCGGAATTGGCTGACAAAATGAGTTTCTGGGCGCGGATGGATCATCCCGACGGGTCCACCTACTCATGGGACCAATTCTTTGTTGACAACCCTCAATATGCCTGGCAGAAGCCCTATCTTAGAGAGTTGAGGGACAATCCTTGGACATTATTTCAGTCTACCACCAAATAAAAGGGGAAAACAATGAAGAAGGAACCACGGTGTATGAGGAAGAAATCATGGAGGAACACTGCGCTCTGCGGTCTGACTCTGTGCGGTCTGACAATAGCTGGAATGGCCAAAGGAGGGAGTTGCGCCGACGACCCGAGCAGCTTCTGGCCTTCACACTATAAAAACAACACCTACAGCTATTTCAACAAGCTGCCCAAGTTCACCCCGGGCACCCCGCTCGACGCCAATGAAATGCGGATCACATTCTTGGGAACGGACATCCCCCCCGTGCGCCGCGCGCAGCAGGAGATGAGCATCTTCGTGGAGGTGGGGTGGAACGAGAAAACCGGAAAACCGCTGGACCAGTTCGTCTTCGACTGCGGCTCCGGGGTGGTCGCCAATTACGGCGCGATGGGAATCGGCTACGACCGAATGGACAAGGTCTTCATCTGCCATTTGCACGGGGACCACATGAGCGACCTGAACCATATCTACTGCTTTGGCCCTTCGGCGGGACGCTATTCACCTTTGTACGTGTGGGGCCCCAGCGCCTCGGGCGTCAGCTACACGGATCCGGAAGGAAAGAGCTATCCTCTGTACGACGACGGCACGAACACGTTCTGCCAGATGCTCCGCCCCGCCCTCCGGTGGCACTCCGAGAGCTTCAGCTTCCAGAACACGAGCTATGCGAGTTGCACGCTTCCCACGAAGGAGAGCTGGGGACTGCCGTGCGATCCCATCCCTGTCGGAGACGGCACCTCGGAGGCCGATTCCCGCACTGACGGCTACGCCCTCGTCCCCATCGAACTGGACTGGACGAAGAACGGCTCGGGGATGACCCCGGACGGCAAACCCGACAACATCGCCTATTGGAACAAGGACACCGGCGCGAAGGTCACCTACTTTCCCGTGATCCATTGCCGCCAAGGCTCCATCGGCTACAAGCTTGAGTGGAAGAACCCGAACGACGCCAAGGCTCCCATCCGCAGCATGATCTACACGAGCGACACCCGCCCCGAGCAAAACAGCATCGACCAGGCCTGCAACGGAGGACGCGGCGTGGACGTGTTTATCCACGAAACGGTTGTCCCTCCCGATGTGTGGACCTTCAAGTCGATGGGGCTTTCCGCACCACCCAGTTCCAGCTCGCCATATTATGACTCGTTCAACATGGGCAAAAGCCATGCGCAGATGGTCCAGGACAGTTCCCACACGCCGCAGGGCGCACTCGGCTACCTCCTCAGTCAAATCACCCCCCGGCCGCGGCTCACTGTCCCCACGCACTTCAATGTGGCCGACGACACGGTCATCTGCGCTTACAACAGCGTCAAGACACATTGCCCGGACATCGGAAAGCTGGGCGAACAAATCGCCTGGTCCTTCGACCTTATGGTCCTTCGAGTCTCCAACACGAAGATCGGCCAATACAGAGCCATCGTGAATGATTTCGGATGGTCGCCGCTTATCCAGCCCCCCTCGGATTTGAACCCTCCGAAATACTGGACTTATGAACTCGACGCGGACGGCAATATCGTCTACAAGGACGGGAATCCCGTCAAAGTCGGAGACCCGCTCGCCCAGATCGAGGCGGACAAAGTGATCCCACCCACCAACCCGGACGGGACGGTGAACTACAGGGAAGACGGGTATTGAGTCCGAACGTTCAACATTCAACGCTCAACCTACAACTTTCAAAGGGAATAAAAATTATGAAAAAACAGCAGTTTGGGAAGAGAGTCCTCCCGTGGAGCTCCCTGAAACTCTACGCCTTGTTCGCAGGAGGTCTTGCCCTTTGCGGTCTGACATGTGGCGGAACGTCTCAGGCCGGCAACTCCGACGATCCGAGCTCCTTCTGGCCATCAAAGTACAAGTCAAACAAGTACAGCTACTATGACAAACTGCCCAAGTTCACCACGGGCACCCCGCTCGATTCCAATGAGATGCGAATCACCTTCATGGGATCCATGATTCCCCCCGTGCGGCGAGTCCAGAAAGAGATGAGTATCTACGTGCAGGTGGGATGGCAGGTGGACGACCAAGGCAACGGCAAGCCATTGGACAGCTTCGTCTTCGACGCCGGCTCCGGCGTGTGCTCCAATTATGGCGCGATGGGGATCGGATATGACAAGATGGACAAGGTCTTCCTGTGCCATCTTCATGGAGACCACATGAGTGATGTGACCCAGATATACTGTTTCGGACCGGCGGGAGGCCGCTACTACCCCATGTTCGTGTGGGGCCCCAGCGCCTCGAACATCAGCTACACCGACAAGGAGGGCAAGAGCTACCCCCTCTACCAGGACGGAACGAAGACGTTTTGCGAGCTGATACGCAAGTCCTCGCGTTGGCACTCCGAAAGTTTCAGCTTCCAGAACACGAGCTACTCCGGCTACCAGTATCCCACCAGGGAAAGCTGGGGACTGCCATGCGACCCCATCCCCGTCGGTGACGGCACATCGGAGGCCGACCCTCGCACTGACAGCTACGCCCTGGTCCCCATCGAGCTGGACTGGACGAAGAACGGCTCGGGTACGGATCAGTATGGCAACCCCGACAACATCGCTTACTGGAATAAGGATACTGGTGTGAAGATCACCCACTTCCCTGTGATCCACTGCCGCAAGGGCTCCATCGGCTACAAACTCGAGTGGAAAAACCCGAACGATCCCAGCGCCCCCGTCCGCACCATGATCTACACGAGTGACACCCGCCCCGAGCAGGAGAGCATCAACCAGGCCAGCAACGGAGGAACAGGAGTTGACGTGTTCATCCACGAGATGGTCATTCCGCCGTCGGTGTGGGCGTTCAAAAATCTTGGCCTCTCTGCTCCTCCACCGGTCGGCTCGAAATACTATGACTCCTATGTCACCATGACCAACCAACTGCAGATGGTTCAGAACAGCTCCCACACGCCCCAGGGGGCGTTCGGCTACCTGCTCTCCAAGATCAGCCCGCGTCCGAAACTCACGGTGCCCACACACTTCCCTGTGGCCGACGACACGGTCACCTGCGCCTATCAAAGCGTTCTCGCCCATTGCCCGGACATCGGGAAACTCGGAGAAAACATCACCTGGTCATTCGACCTCATGGTGCTCCGGGTGAATGGGACGAAGATCCAGCAACTGCGGGCTGTCGTGAACGACTTCGGCTTCGTACCGCCCTGGGTCACCCCTCCCGGCCTGAATCCGGCCAAATACTGGACCTACAAGGTCAACGATTATGGCAAGATCCTTGACGACGCCAACGGCAATCCTATCAAAACCGGGGATCCGCTCGTTCAGATCAAGTGGGAAGAGGTGATCCCGGCGACCACCACCACTGGCAAGGAGAACTACCGGGAAGACGGCTATTGATCCGATTTTTAGTAAACGGAATATGGAGCCGCAACGCCCTCCCATACAGGCACGGCTCCCGTCCTTTTCATTGGCGGCATAGCATATGAACCATATCGCAACCACAGTCGGGTTTGTCATTGTTCAGATTCTTACCATCTGTTCGTTCCTGCCGTGGTTGTTGCTGTTTTTCCTGTCTTTCTTCTTTTTCGACGCTCCTGGATCGGAGAAGGAGTGGTTTCCATGGCTGCTTGCCGTCCCGATATGGTTGTATCCATTTCCCACTATCATCTGTGTGCTCGTATCGTGGGTGTTGTTTTTGAAAAGAAAGAAAGCAGAGGCGGTGATTGCCGCCTCGCTGCCGTTAGCAGGAGCGGCCTTGTTCATCGGCATCGCCTTCGTCATCATGTGCGCGGAGGTGGTAATGGGATGAGGGTTCATAAAAAGGCTCACCATCAATTACATGTAATGGCAAGGAGGTCTGAGAATGAGAAGAGTCTTGATTGTTCTTATCGCTGCGGTAATCGGCTTCAGTAGCGCATCACAGGCGTATGACAAGGACACGCACTTCTACGTCATGTATACGATCTACCGCGACTGCGGGTTCGATGCCGCCCAGGCGGCCGAGATCGCCACCTACGACGAGTACATAGACGAGCACCCCAAAACAGAGCCCACCATCAATCCGAAGGATCGGGAGCAGCGGCGCACCTTCCACTTCCCCTCGGGGACGTCCTGGACTTGTCCGAACACCATCCGCAACAGCCCCTACGGCAAACACAATGTGAACCGGGGTTTCCAGGAGAACGACACCACGTTGCTCGGCATGTCGATGCATGTCTACATGGACAGCTATGCGCATGAAACCTGGGGGCCGCTCGTTGGACACGCCGCCGCAGGACACGACCCTGATCGTCCCCATTTGGCGACGTCCAAATTCCGGCACATGGTCCGCATGAGCTATAACATTGTCAGACATTTCCGCGCCATCAACAGTCTGCCTATCGTTTCACCCATGATCTCACTCGACAAATATGAGGAATGGAGCAAATACACTCCTCCGTCATGGGATCCTATTCGACCAAATTTCAAATACGAGCAGACTGAGATCGCCGAGCGCATCGTCAAGTGGCAGGCCCACATCAAGGAATTCTTCGCAAACGACATCACCTATGCTGCTCCCAACCAAACGCAGCAGGACAAGGCCGCGAAGAGGCGCGCGATCTATGGTCTGCCCGGCAAGGAGAAGGATTGCCTTGACGCCGAGTGGAGCGGTAGAAAAAAAGGTGACATGGGAACTGTGGATGCTTCCTCGGCGTCGGGGAGGCGCGGCGCGGTGAACATGGACAAGGTCGTGGAGCGTCTTCAGAAAATGAAATCCGAACAGGTGGCGAAATACGTGGTGTCTCATCCCGAGGTAACCACCGACGAGCGGGTGCAGGCGATCGTGGTCGACGCGAAAGTACTCGACGCCATCGTGAAACTTGCCGCCAAGAACGCAAAACCCTATCCCATCTGGAGCGTTATCGCCGCCTGCGATTGGAGCGCCATCGACTTTTCCGGAACGGTTAAGGCGAACCTCTCCTCAACAAACCTCAAAACGTCCCTCCTCGCCGCGAACCTCATTTGCCAATATCCCACCGAGGACGCACTTAAGGAGATCGGCGCCACCTACAAGAAGATCAACGTCGACGAGCTGAAGTCTACCGACAGACAGTATCTGATTGATATGCTCCCCTACAACTCCGCCATACTTGCGAATTTTGCGCCGGACGCGCTTCCCCTCATCGCCAAACTCTTCGACGACAAGAAACTTGCCTATCAGGCATCGGCACTCTTATATGCCGTCGGATCCGATGAGGCACACGCGGACACCGCCACCAGCGGAATCCTCGCACTGCCCGGCGCAAAGACCGCCGCCACTGAGGTCAGGCAGACAGCTCTTGAACGACTCCGTCAAGGGTCAACCGCCACGCTGAAGGACGTGCCAACCATCAAGCTGTGGCAAACCCGCAGCTACCAGGACTTCGACAGCGCGGCCAAGAATAGCGAGACCGACAAGGCCAATTTATCAAAGCTCGAGGAGCTTCTCAAGGACGCCGTCTCCAAAAAAGACTTTACTCAGATCCAGGCGTCGGCGACGGCTCTCGCCACATATGACGCGGAGGACAGTCCGGCCCAGTCTCTGATCGACACCTTGATTGGAACGATGACCAATGGCCCGACGAACGACGACGTCGGCGCAGATATCGGCTACGCCCTTGAGGAGTTGACCGGACAGTCCTTCGACCTCACCCCCACCGGACTCGCCGACTTCGACCACCAGTGGAACCAGAAACGCAAGACACCGTAAGGAGGACACCATGAAAATGCGCTGTAGACTGTTTCCCGCAGCCTTCCCTCAAGGCGCACGCCAAGACGTTGTACGACACCGACCCGACTGCCGCCGTCGCCTACCTGACCAGCCAGACGCAGGCGTGCACCAACACCGTTGATAAAGCCTGGTGGGCGCTCGCCGCCAGCTTGATCGCCAAATACGCCGACGGCTACATCAACACCCCCGACGGCATGGGCACACGCGTCGGCTATCCCTCCTGGTGGCTGCTGCAGAACAAGTATAAGGTCGGTCCTGTCAAATATTCGAAATACAAGCCTTCCGTCTCCAAACAAGTGGGTTCGGAGACAGACGATTCGGCTGAAACCATCATCACGAAACATGGTTTATAAAATATGCGAAGAACTGAAACGAGTATTCCGCCCGTCCCCTATCTTCTTCCAGCAAGCGCTTGCCTTATGTTTTCCGCTGATTATGTTAGCTGAGTGCGCAGTATTACTACCCCCTCTTGCTTATTACAGGAATTCTCCTATAAAAGCGAGCGTTTCCCTACTGCCCACCAATTTATATGCGGCTTATTGTCATCGACGGGCGGACTGATTGCTGATTATAGCATGGCTCGAAAGTGATCGAGAAAGGGTGACAAATGGTTTCCGACATCAGTGCTGAAGGCTCAAAACCTACGGTCGTCCTCATCAATGACGACCGGACGCAGCTATCGCTCCTTTCAACGATATTCGCCGCAGATGGATACGACTATATTGCGTTTCCCTCCGCGGCCGAGGCCGTGCCATATTTCCGTTCCCATCCTCCTCCCGCCTTGATCATCACTGATCTTTATATGCCTGAGATGGATGGATGGACCTTCTGCCGATTGCTCAGGTCGCCCGAACATGAGCTTCACAACAATGTTCCGATCCTCGTCATCTCAGCGATCTATTCTGGCATCGACGCGGAAGACGTGATCATAGGAACGGGCGCCAACGCGTTTCTTCCTGCTCCCGTGGAAGTCAGGAAGTTGAGGGATCTTGCCATGCGGCTTATCTCGGGTGATCTACCTGTCCGCAAGGCCAGTGTGCTCGTTGTTGATGACGATGCGGAGTTGACGAAGGAACTTGAGGATGTGTTTTCGAAAAGCGGCTACGCTCCGGTGACCGCCCGCAGCGCCTCGGAGGCGATCGAAAAAGCCGCCACCATCCATCCCGCCGTCGCCCTTGTCGAGCATCGCCTTTCGAATGGGGAGTGCGGATTGCTGGACGCATTGCGGGTTTCTTCCCCGACCACCTCCGTTATCATGATGACGACAGACACAAATTCTGGTCTTGCCGCCGCATGGCTTCGAAAGGGTGCCATGGGATATCTGGCGAAGCCGTTTAACCACGAGTACATGCTTGCACTGGTCCATAAAGCGCAGCGCAAAAGATCGTTGATGCGGGTCGAGGCGGTGCTCGAGCGACGCACGATGGCACTACTGAACATGGAACGCAAACTGAGAGACATCAGCGAAGCGGCAGGAGAGTACATATGGGAGGTCGATTCGCAGTTTAGAATCAGTTCCATCAGCGAGCGGGTCAGAAACGTGTTAGGCTATGGACCTGAGGAGGTCGTCGGCCATACTCCTTTCGATTTCATGCCTGCGGACGAGGCGCTTAGAATCAAGTCGTTTCTCGACGCGCTCGCTCCGGGTGCCTCCTTCACCAAGCTGGAATACAGGGCCATCACAAAGACTGGCGATGAAATATGGTTGACCACGACCGGGGTTCCGGTCTACAACGAAACGGGAGCCATTTCGGGATTCCGCGGGGTGGCCCTGGATATCACCAAGGAAAAACACGCGGAGGAAGAACTGCGAAGGAGCGCGGAGAAGCTTGAGGCCAACAACAAACTTCTTGAGAAGGCCTTCAAGCACGCCAGCGAACTGGCCGTCCAAGCAGAGACCGCCAGCAGGGCGAAAACCGAGTTCCTTGCCAACATGAGCCATGAGCTACGCACTCCTCTCAACGCCGTCATCGGCTTTTCGGAAATCCTACTTGACACGGAACTTACGCAAGAACAGCGCGATGGATTGGAAATTATCAAAAACAGGAGTCTCGACCTTACTGCGATCATCAACAACATACTGGATTTGGTAAAAATCGAGGCCGACAAGATAGACATAAGCGACGAGCCATTTGACATCGGGAAAGCCGCCTACGATGCCATCAACGTGATCCGTCCCCTCGCCATTACGAAGAGGCTTCCGATCGAGCTTTCCATCGGATCCGAAGTCCCTCTCATCCTCAAAGGAGACGGGTTGCGCCTGAAGCAAGTTTTGATTAATCTGCTCGGCAACGCCGTGAAATTCACGGAGAAGGGAGGAGTCTTCCTGACAGTTGCACGGCAAACTCCTGCCTCCCCCGTCATGTCCGAGTTGTCTGACCCGTCCGATCGAAAACAACCCACAACTGACACCCTTCTTCTCTCCGTGAGCGACACCGGCATAGGCATTTCACCCGATATGCTGGCGACCATCTTTGAACCATTCTGTCAAGCCGACGGGTCACACACGAGGAGGTTCGGTGGCGCAGGGTTAGGTCTTGCGATATGCAAGCGGCTCGTCGGAAAGATGGGAGGCCATATCTGGGTGGAAAGCGAGGTGGGCAAAGGATCAACGTTCACGTTCCAGATTCCGTTTAAAACCAAAGCTGTCCCCAGCCTAAAGAGTGAGGCTTCAGACACCGCTGAACCGAGAAACGTGGGCAAGGCATCCCGTCCGCTGAGAATCATTGTCGTCGATG
>CAYTFM010000069.1:20045-31449 GCA_964436735.1 uncultured Victivallales bacterium
CCGCTGTCCGTCGCATACATCATGACGGTCTTACGCGCAATT
The DNA here is from genome assembly GCA_964436735.1 of uncultured Victivallales bacterium. Lineage (GTDB taxonomy): Bacteria > Verrucomicrobiota > Lentisphaeria > Victivallales > GWF2-38-69 > CAYTFM01. The sequence continues at coordinate 20,088 of CAYTFM010000069.1, forward strand.
GGTCACTCGATGTCGTCCGCCAACAGCGGCGGCGAGGCTTTGGAGGCGATCATGGGCACCCCATTGGACCTCATCCTCCTGGATATTCAAATGCCGGACATGAGCGGCATCGAGGTCGCCGCCACAGTTCGACGACTCGAGGCGGCGGGACAGTTCGACGCAGTCAACAATGGGCGCAGGCTGAACATCATCGCCTACACCGCGCACGCCATGCCCGGTGACAAAGAGCAGTTCCTCGCCGCTGGAATGGACGGTTATCTGGGCAAACCGCTGCGGAAGGGTATGCTTCTGGATATGGTCGAGAAAGCCAGTGCGAAGATTCAGGACTCCTGACGCTATCTGGGGACGCCGCTCTCCAGGTGCCATCCCCCGTCCGGGCACTTTTCGTGGAGTTCGAATCTGACCACTTCTTTATCCCAGTTACGCCCGTCGACATGCGGTGCGTCTACGCTGTGTTTACGGCATGAGCAGTGCCGGATCGCGCGCCCGTCCTCGCAACGGTGCGGATCTTCCGGCCCCAATTTCCCCTCCAACGGACTGCGCAGCCCGTGGAAGTGCAGGAGTACGAAGTCCCCCCTCAGCATCGTGCTCACCTTCCGCTTGGTATGTCCCCTTCTCAGAGTAATACGTCGGGAGACAACCTGATTCGGCACCGCAAACACGGAAAAAAACGGGAAATGCGGGGCGGATGCCGCTCACGCATAACCTCAGACCTCTTTACCCGCCCTCCGCACACGCGCCGGACTGGATTGCTCACCTCATACGGCGGTGTTTCAGCCTCCATCTCGGGCAAGAGCCTCTCCACACACCCGAGACACCCAGACGATGCCAATGCCGCCAACGGCGAAATCAGTCACCAACCGCGCCAGAAAAACACCGCGCACCCCGTAGAGATATGCGCCGCAGAAGGAAAGGGGGATCAAGAAGAGCAGAATACGGATAACGTTGAGCGCGGTCGAGGCTTTGGGCTTGTGCAGACCGGTGAGGATGAATCCGCAATACCGATGCGCTTCCATCATGCCATACCCGAACGAAATGATCCGAATATAGGCGACAACGATTTCAACGACCTTCGGATCATTGCTGAAAATAGACGCAAGCCACGGCGCGCCAAGGAAAAACACAACCGCCACAAACCCGCCATAGAAGAGGGCGAAACGGATGGACACTTTCATGGCCTCTTGGATGCGGTCCATGCGCCCCGCGCCATAGTTCTGACTGATGAAGGGGGTCATTGAGATGCCAAGCGCCATAGGAATGACGAATGCGAACATCTCGATACGGCCAGCCGTGCCACAGGCCGCGACAGCCTCATTTCCGAAGCCGCTCATCAGCCAGGTGACCACCGCGGCGGAAATCGGCATGAGGATCATGCTGAAAATGCTTGGGATGCCAAACCCGAGGATTCTCCGGAATGACACGAGGAACTCATCGATTCCCCAGTTTCCGAAAACCAACAGATGATGCTTCTTGCTTAAAAGATGAAAAAGCCACGCCGTCGCAACCGCCTGGGCTACCACCGTCGCCAATGCCGATCCACGAATCCCCATGGCGGGAAAACCACACCATCCGAAGATCATGATGGGGTTGAGAACCGCATTGAGGATGGTTCCCACGATCATGAGACGACTGGCGCCCTTGGAGTCACCCGACGAGATCAGTATGCCGTTCCCCAGCATGGGCAGGGACATGAAAAGGGAGCCGAGATACCAGATGCGCATATAATCGCCAATGAGAGGCAATGTCTTCGCATCAGCGCCAAGCTGCGTGAACACCACGTCAATGCTCACATACCCTAATATGGAAATGACCGCCGTGATCCCAAGCGTAAGCAGTATTCCGTGGGTGACCAACTTCGCCGCGGCGGAATGGTCATGCCGCCCGATCGCATGCGACATCAACGTCGTCACCCCGGTTCCGACGCCGCCAGCCACAAAGGTCAGCAGCATGACAACCGGGAACGTGAATCCCATCGCGGCCAGCGGAAGCGTCCCCAATTGGGCGACAAACCACGTGTCCGTGAGGGTGTAGGCGTTCATCGCGAATGTCCCGGCAAGCATGGGAAAGGCCATGCCGAACAGAGTGCGCCTGACGCTTTGCTGGACGAGTATTGACATCTAAAGCCTTATTTCTCCTTCAAGTACGATTGTTGAATCAATTCCTCAACTTCCCGAATCCTTGATTCCGATACCTTGGGCCTGACGGTGGTGAACAATGGGTTGTCCCAGCCCAGTTTCGCCCATTTCTGCTCGGCCAAACTGTTGAACGGCAGTATCTCCACCCGTATCAGATTCGGCTGGGTTTTGGCCAGGGTTCCCAAAGCCTCCAAAGCTTCCTGTCCATCGGTCAAGTCCGGGATCAGCACATAGCGGAGAATCACTGGAACCGGCAAGAATGCCAAAGCTTGCCGGTTTTCCAATAATTGTCCAGCGGGACAACGAATGATTTTTCCCGGATTCAAGGGATGTTTGATGGAAAGGATAACCAAATCGGCGACACCAGCGGCCTTCACGAAGTTGTCCGTCGGCCCCCAGCCGGAAGTGTCCAAGGCGACATGCCAGCCTTCATTTTTGGCACTAAGGATCAATTCCTGCGTGAATTCCGGTTGCGCCATGGGTTCGCCACCACTAATGGTTAGTCCCGGCGTTTGCAAAAACGGGAGAAATCGTTCCAGACGCCTCAGCAATTGCTCCACGCTGCTTTCCTCGCCGCCATTCATCGGCCAGGCCCGCGGATTATGGCAAAACCGACAACCAACCGGACACCCTTGTAGAAACACCACGCATCGGGTTCCCGGTCCATCCATCGTGCTATAACTCAGAATTGACTGGACACGGCCCATGTCACATTCTCTCATAAATCGTTCGTTCAATCACTTCCAACTGTTGCTCACGGCTGAGTTGACAGAAATGAACGGCGTAACCAGATACGCGGATGGTTAAATTCGGGTAGAGTTCCGGGTGTTCCATGGCTTCGATTAGAAGCTCGCGGCTGTAGACGTTGACGTTGATGTGATGTCCATGGGCTCCGAAAAAACCGTCGATGAGTCCGATGAGATGTGGCGCACGCTCACGCGGTTCCCCTCCCAAAGCCCTTGGCGTGATAGAGAAGGTATAGGATATGCCATCTCGGCACACATCATACGGTAGTTTTGCCACTGAACGCATGGCGGCGACAACCCCAGTCTGCTCCCGCCCGTGCATGGGGTTGGCCCCAGGAGCGAACGGCTTGCCGCAGGGACGCCCATCAGGGGTGGGGCCGGTTTTTTTCCCGTAGACCACATTGGAGGTAATGGTCAAGACGGAAAGGGTTGGAGTGGCATTCCGGTAAATGGGCTGCGCGCTCAAGGATGAATTAAAATAACGTACCACCCGGACCGCCAGCCCGTCCACCCGGTCGTCATCATTGCCGAAGCAGGGGAAATCACCGTCAATGTGAAACTCCTTGGCCAAGCCCTGCTCGTCTCGAATCGCCTTCACCTTCGCATATCTGATTGCGCTTAAAGAATCCGCAACCACGGAAAGACCAGCGACGCCAAACGCCATATATCGATTAGGGTTAGAGTCGATCAAGGCCATTTGAACTCGTTCGTAGTTGTACTTGTCATGCATGAAATGGATGCAATTCATGGTGCGGCTGTAGAGGACTGACAACCATGTCAACACATGCTCATAATTGCTCCAGACCGTATCCCACTCCAGATAATCGCCCGTCAGGCGGGGAACATCCATGACCGGCTCGCCTGAGAATTCGTCCCTGCCGCCGTTGATCGCCAGCAGCAACGCCTTGGCCAAATTGACCCGCGCCCCGAAAAACTGCATATCCCGGCCGATGCGGGTGGCCGAGACGCAACAGGAGATGGCATAGTCATCGCCGAAGATGGGACGCATCAACTCGTCATTCTCGAATTGGATCGCCGAGGTGGCGATGGCCAGTTCCGCACAGAACTGGCGGAATGGTTTCGGCAACCGAGGACTCCATAACACGGTGAGATTCGGCTCGGGAGCTGAACCCAGGTTGTTTATAGTGTGCAGCCAGCGGTAATCGGTCTTGGTCACCAAGGTACGCCCATCCTCACCCATGCCGCCCAGCGATTCGGTGATCCAGGTGGGATCACCGGCAAACAGTTCGTCGTACTCGGGTGTCCGCAGGTGTCTGACCAGCCGCAGTTTCATGGTGAGCTGGTCGACGAGTTCCTGGGCTTCCGCCTCGGTGATCGTCCCGGCGTCCATGTCCCGCTTAATGTAAATGTCGAGAAAAGGACTGTTGTGCCCAAAAGACATGGCGGCGCCATTCTGCTCTTTGACGGCGCACAGATACGCCATATACAGCCATTGCACCGCTTCCCGGGCATTCATGGCCGGTCGTGAGATATCACAGTCATACGTCTTGCCAAGTTCAGCCATGCGTTCCAATGCCCGCACCTGGTCAGCGATGTCTTCCCGCAGATGGATAGTGGCGTCGTCGACATTGTCCATGCCATTCAGATCGTTGACCTTCTGCTCCATGATGAAGGCGGTTCCGTACAGCGCCACTCTCCGGTAATCACCGATCAGCCGTCCCCGACCGTACGCATCGGGAAGCCCAGTGATGATTCCCAGCTTCCTGGCCTGCCGCATCGCCGGAGTGTAGATGCGGAAAATGGCCTCGTTCTGCGTCCTCCGGTAACGGGAAAAGATTTTGGCCATGGTTTTATCCGGGGTCACTCCCCGGGCTTGGCAGGCTGCCTCCACCATCCTCCAGCCGCCCCATGGATTCACCATTCTTTTTAACGCCTGGTCGGTTTGCAGGCCAACGATCACCTCGTCCGCCTTATCAAGGTAACCCGGTGGCCAGGCGGTGATTCCGGCGACCCGCCTGGTGTCGACGTCCAGGACTCCGCCGGCAGCCCGTTCCTGCTCCATCACAGCAAGACATTTTTTCCATAAACGCCTTGTCCGTTCCGAAGGACCAGCAAGGAATGCGGCATCGCCTGCATATGGCTCATAGTTGTCTCTGACGAACTCATTGACATCAAGTCGCTTCCGCCACACTTCACCTTTAAAATCCCGCCATGGATTCATTGAGAAACCTTTTCTTATAGTAAGTATAATAACTTTTCTGAACGCTTCTTCGTAATCTGAGATTCAGCAACTTCTTCGTCTACTGCGAAAAATGGTACCGTCTGTTAAGTTTCTCCGCAGCTAATCAACCTTATAGAGTATAACATACAGAAATTTCGTGGCGCGGGAGTATATGGACGGCGGTCGCTTTGAAGGACACATAGGTCGTCATCCCTTCCGCCAGTCGCATCTCCAACACCGAGTGGGCTGTCAGATAGGCGGTGACGGGAAGGCCGCATTCTATGATGACGCGATAGTAGTGCCCCATCCGGACAATGGCGCTGACGCGGCCTGGAAGTTCATTGCGCACGCTATCCGCATGCCGCCCGGAGACAAGGGACATCGCGACGTGCTCCGGTCTGACGCATGCGAACACATCCGCGCCTTCCGCCGCCTCGCCGAGAGCCTGGATTGCCATTCCTCCAGGGAGGCGCACCGACACAATCCCCTCCTCGGATCGGACCACCCGCCCGACCAGCATGTTTTCAACTCCAACGAAAGAGGCGACAAACTCGTTGGCTGGCCGCTGCAGGACGGTGTCGACGGGCGCATGCTGGACGATGCGGCCGTCACGCATGACGGCGAGGCTGTCCGCCAGACGAATGGCGTCTGTCCGGTCATGCGTCGCCAGAATGGTGGTGGTTCCACTGGAGCGGAGGATGCGTTCGATATCTGCGACAAGCTCGTCACGGGTCGGAGGGTCAAGGGCGGCGAACGGCTCGTCAAGAAAGAGGATGTCAGGTCGTACGGCGAAGGCGCGCGCCAGACTGGTCCTTTGGGCCTCTCCGCCAGAAAGGGCATGCGCGGGACGGCTTGCCAGATGCGCAATCCCGAACAAGCGGAGATACTCCTCCACTCTGCTGGTGATCTCATGCGTCCGCAGTCCACGGAAGCGTAACCCAGCTCCCACATTGGCAGCCACAGTCCCTTGGAAAAGCAGAGGATCCTGGAAGACAGCCGCAATCCTTCGGCGGTACTCGAAAGGATGGACGACGGGCGCGCCTTTGAAGCGGATCTCTCCAGCGCAGCCATCAAGAAGTGTGGCGAGTGCCTTGATCAAGGTGCTCTTTCCGGCTCCGTTCGGTCCGACAACAGCCGTGACACCGCCGTGAGCAATCTGGAAGGATGGCACATCGAGGACACGGAGGGTACCGAAGTCACAACGGAGCCCATACGCATCTATGATGGGGATGGACGTCATCGGCGCCGCCCGCGTTGCTGGATGTAAGAAAGCGCGCCGTTCACGGCGAAGGCGATGGCGAGCAAAGTGAAACCGAGGGAGCGGGCGATGTCGAAATTCCCCTTTCCCGTCTCCATCACGGTGGCGGTTGTCAGGACGCGGGTGTGCCCTTTGATGTTGCCACCGAGCATGATCGCCGCGCCGACCTCCGAAATGATGCTTCCGAAACCGGCCATGACGGCGGCGAGAAGCGGTAGCCGCGCCTCGCGGACAAGCATCCAAAGCGTTTGAACGCGTGTCGCCCCTAATGCCAGGATCTGCAGCCGCAAGTCGGGGTGCAGTTGCTGCATCGCGGCCATGGAGATACCCGTCACGACGGGTGTTGCGATGACGACCTGCCCAATGATGATCGCCGCTGGAGTGTAGAGCAGTTCGAAGCCCCCCAGCGGGCCGCTGCGCCAGAGCAGGATGGTGACGACAAGTCCGACGACGACTGGCGGCACCCCCATTCCCGTGTTGACAAGGCTCACCACGAGTCCGCGGCCCGGGAACTCCCGCAAGGCGATAAACGTTCCGGCCGTTACCCCTGTCACCATGCTCACGCAGGTGGCCGCAAGAGAAATCTCAAGTGACAACAAGGTGATGGCAAGCACCTCCCGATCACCGGAGAGGATAGACTGGATGGCCGCCCGCGCGGCGTCAAAAATGAGATCCATTAGACACTATTTCCCAAGCTTCTCCTCCGCTTTGCCCGCGTCCGGGAAGAAGAGAGGCTTGCCGTACTTGTCGATGCCGAAGGACGCAATCACGTCCTGCGCCTCCTTGGCGACGATGAAATCGGCGAAGGCCTTCGCCCCCGCCGTATTGACTTTCTCCCATTTCGCCGGGTTGACCTCGATGACATGGTACACATTGAGCAGCGAAGGATCGCCCTCGGCGAGCAGCGGAAGCCCGAGCTTCTCCCGCATGGACAACCACGTTCCCCGGTCGGTAAGCGTGTACCCTTTCTTCTCGGCCGCGACAGCCATGGTCTGCCCCATGCCAAGTCCCGTCTCCTGATACCACTTCTGCCCCACTGGGTTCACGCCGGACTTCCCCCAGATCGCCTTCTCCCTGGAATGAGTCCCCGAGTTGTCCCCGCGGGAAAGAAAAAGCGCTCCCGCGTCAGCCACCGCCTTGAACGCCGCCGCCGCGCTTTTCGCCGTTTTTACGCCGGCCGGATCGTCCGTCGGCCCGACGATAATGAAATCATTGTGCATCACAATGCGTCGGTTCTTTCCGAACCCTTCATCGACAAGCTTCTTCTCGTCTTCAGGAGAGTGGACGAGCATGACGTCGGCCTCGCCCTTGCGTCCCATAGCCATCGCCTGACCGGAGCCGACGGCGATGGTCTTGACGGAATAGCCGGTCTTCTTTTCGAATATAGGGACGAGAACGTCGAGAAGCCCCGTATCCTGGGTGCTGGTGGTTGTGGCCAGAATGACGTTCTTCGAATCCGCCTGAACCGGTGCGGCCGTTGTGACCATAAAGAATGCGGCGACGGCCAGCAGAAATAGCTTCCTCATGTGTTCTCACTTTTTTGTGTGTGGACTGTGTGGAGGAGCCCATACGCTCCCCAAGACAATAAGGGGTAAATATATGCACTTGGGGATGTGATGCCAACAGCTGAGCAGGCGGGTTCTGATGTGACAGAAAAGGGGGGGCTGCAAGAAGTATAGTTTTGAATGATCAGCTCTTACCATTCAAGACTATACCTATTGTGTGCGGGACGAGGCGTTCCGCCTCCTCCCTTAATTTCGCCATCCACGCACATTACCGCTTCCTGTTTATCTGCCACACGTCCTCATATGCTGATGACGCTGTTTCTCGTGCCAAAGTTGTTAGGCACGGCCTCCATGCCGACAGGATCTTCGCGCCACTCGCCATCGACAATGAACTTATATTGATATTTCCCAGGGGGAAGCTCGACGATGATGCCGAACATGTCTTTCTCTCGAGTCATGGGAATGGGAGTCCATTCGTTGAAGTCTCCGGCCAGGCATACTTCCTTCGCATATATGTTGAGGGGCTTCCACATGAAGTGCTGTTGCTTCTTTGACGTTTTCGCTTTTCTTGATTTTGTCGCCCTCACTTCGTTTTCTTGCTTGTGACACCTTGTTTTTATAGGCCCTATAGTCTTCTTCTCAATCGCCCCATCGAAAACCGGTTCATCCATGAACAAGCGCACGAATAATTCTTTGAATGCGCACATGGCCTGATGAGCGTCTCTGCCGTCGGCCGAAACGGTGAATCGAGCTCCCGCCTTGATGCATAACATGACTACCTGCAAGATGCTCTTGCCGTCCGCCCGCTGGTTGTCGTGCTCGAGGTATACATCCGCTTCAAACTTCTTCGCGGTGCTGACCAACACCGCCGCGGGTCGAAAATGCAGATCACCCGCCGCCTCAAGGATCAATTGCATTCCATTCGCCAGCGAACCGTTTTGCATGACAACCTCTCTCGAATTGTTAAGATGCTGACGAATTTTCTGCCGCAGCTTCGCGGAGAAGCCGCAGTGGTATCTTATCAAGCCGTCCTGACCCGCGACGGAGTATGAAGACGGCGGAATGGGATCCTGGACTTGTTGATTATTTTCAAAGGCAGCTCCACTCCCTGGCGAATCTTTCGCCGTGCGAGTTCCCTCGGGCCGGGCACTCCGAGGATGCAGTTATTGTCCGCGCTCTGTGCCATCATCGCCCTCCACTGCTCCCTAGTCATGTCGACCTCCTTCACATTTCGCACGTTGGCGTGTTTTGGATGCGTTATATCATATGTATAGCAGACTCCCGCGAGGGGCGGTATGGGGTGTATCCCTACGTAGGCGTGGGATGTTCACCCCATAAGGAACGACAGCATTTTCGCAGAGACAGCTGTTCGCCGCAATGGAAAGGAGAGAGGACTGTCTGCCACCCGGGAGAGGGAATACGCCCAGGACGGACGGTTAGGCAAGGTAGCGTCCAGCAAGTTCGTCATCACGCGGATTGCTAACCGGCTCTTGCAATGGTATTTTATCGCATTAGTTTCCCCGTCAATAGGATAAGCATCATGCTCTCTTCTTCTTTCTCGACGCTGCTCCGCGGTACCCCCCCCATATTATCTTTCATCGTGAGTCAGAAAAGCATTTTCCTCTCCCTCTTTTCACGTGGGGGTTGTGCGGAGACGCAGAATTTTGGACACCTGATAATGCGCCATGTAGTGGGCGCATCTCTGGCAGCCACGGAAGGTCTGACGCGCTCGTCCAAGATGCTTCACTTCGAATGACATATCATATAAAAGGAACATAAGGAACTCGACGATGGCTAAGAAACACGTTGTTCAATCAATCCCCGCGCTTGAGAAGTGCCCCACCGGCATCAGCGGACTCGACGAGGTAACCGGAGGCGGCCTGCCGCGCGGACGGCCGACGCTGGTCTGCGGCGGCGCCGGGAGCGGCAAGACGTTGCTGGCGATGGAGTTCATCGTCAGGGGCATCACCGACTTCAACGAGCCCGGCGTCTTCATGGCGTTCGAGGAGACGGCCGAGGAACTGGCCAAGAACGTCGCGTCGCTGGGCTTCGACGTCAACGCCCTGATCGCCAGAAACAAGATGGCGATCGACTACGTCCACATCGAGCGCAGCGAGATCGAGGAGACCGGCGAGTACGACCTGGAGGGGCTGTTCGTCCGGCTCAACGCCATGATCGAGCAGGTGGGGGCCACGCGGGTGGTGCTGGACACTGTCGAGGCGCTGTTCGCCGGGCTGCCCAACGAGGCGATCCTGCGGGCCGAACTGCGGCGGCTGTTCCGCTGGCTCAAGGAGAAGGGCGTCACGGTCGTCATCACCGGCGAGCAGGGGGAGAAGACGCTGACGCGCTACGGCATCGAGGAGTACGTCAGCGACTGCGTGATCTTCCTGGACCACCGGGTCCACAACCAGATCTCGACGCGACGGCTGCGCATCGTGAAGTACCGCGGCACCAGCCATGGCACGAACGAATACCCCACGCTGATCGACGAGAAGGGGCTCTCAGTCCTGCCGATCAGCTCGTTGGGGCTGACGTACCCGGTTTCAAACGAGCGGGTCTCGACCGGCGTCCCACGCTTGAACGCCATGCTGGGCGGAAAGGGCTACTACCGCGGCAGCACCATCCTGGTCTCCGGCACGGCGGGCACAGGCAAGTCCAGCCTTTCAGCGGCGTTCGCCGACAGCGTCTGCCGCTCCGGCGGCAGGTTCATGTACGTCTCGTTCGAGGAGTCCCCCGAGCAGATCGTCCGCAACATGCGCTCCATCGGCATCGACCTGGACAAGTGGCGCAAGAGCGGCCGGCTGAAGTTCCACACAGTGCGACCCACGCTGTACGGACTGGAGATGCACCTGGCGACCCTCCACAAGCTGGTCAACGACTTCAAGCCCGCCGCTGTGGCGGTCGACCCGATCACCAACCTGACGTCGATCAGCGACGACAATGAGACCAAGGCGATGCTGGTTCGGCTCATCGACTTCCTGAAGAGTCAAGGGATCACGTCTATCTTCACGAGCCTGACCGCTGGCGGCGACGCCCTGGAGCAGAGCGAGGTCGGCATCTCGTCGCTGATGGACACGTGGCTGCTGGTGCGGATGCTGGAGTCGTGCGGCGAGCGCAACCGCCTGCTCTACGTGCTCAAGAGCCGCGGCATGGCCCACTCCAACCAGATGCGCGAGTTCCGGCTGTCAGACGATGGCGTCAAGCTGGTGGACGTGTACGTCGGCCCGGGGGAGGTGCTCACCGGCTCGGCGCGGCTGGTGCAGGAGGCCAAGGACCAGGCCCAGGCCGCCGCCGACCAGCAGGCGTCGGAATGGAAGCGACGGGAGCTGGAGCTGGAGCAGGCCAGTCTGCGGGCCCAGGCCGACACCATTGCGAAGCGTCTGGCGGGCCTCGGGGCGGAGCTTACTTTCGCCACGGAGCACGACGCCCTCAGGCGGCAGGCGTCGGCCAAGGAGCGGCAGGAGCTCTTCCGGGTGAGGAAGGCGGATTGAGGGGAAGAGAAGAGAGAAGAGAAAGACACGGAGACACGGAGACAC
>CAYTFM010000070.1:0-1208 GCA_964436735.1 uncultured Victivallales bacterium
GATGGAACTGTACGAGGGCAATGTCATCTCGTATGGCGAGCTCATTACCAAGGCGGCGGATCCGCAGAGCATCGTCCAGAAACTGCAGGGCGGGAAGAAATAACCAGAACAAACACGCAACCTGGAGGATTGATATATGGCGACATTCCAGTACACGGCGATGGACTCGACGGGCAAAGAGAAAAAGGGCAAGATGGACGCCGAGACCGAACAGGCCGTCGCCAGCTCCCTGAAAGAGCAGGGGATGTTCCCCACCAGCATCAAGGAGGTCAAGAGCTCCGCGAAAGCCCCCGGCAAGGCTGGCCCGAAAGGGGCCGAAGGCGCGAAGAAGACGGGGATGAGCATGGAGATAAGCCTTGGCGCCCCGAAGATGAACAGGAAAGACCTGACACTCTTCACCCGCCAGCTCTCGATCCTTCTGGACGCCGGACTCCCATTGATCCGCTCCTTGCGCACCTTGGAGAAGCAGGCCAAGAACAAGTCCGTGAAGAAAATCCTCGGCGACGCCGCCAACTCCGTCGAAAGCGGCACCACCTTCTCCGAGGCGCTCGCCCAGCATCCGAAAACCTTCAACAAACTCTACCTCAACATGGTGAGGGCCGGCGAGGCCGCGGGCGCCATGGAGATCATCCTCAACCGTCTGGCGCAGTTTCTTGAGAAGGCGGCGAAGACGGCCGGCAAGGTCAAATCGGCCATGACCTATCCTCTTGTCGTTCTCGTGATCGCCACGACCATCACCTCGGGACTGATGGTGTTCATCGTCCCGAAGTTCGCCAAGATATTCACCGACCTCCTCGAAGGCGCCGCGCTGCCCATGCTCACCCAGATCGTCATGAAGATAAGCGATATTATGGCGAACAAGGCGCCGCAGGCGATCGTGGTCATCATCATCCTGGCGATCCTCTACAACTTATTCGGAAAAACCAAGGTCGGACGAATGACCCTTGACACGATCTATTATCGCATGCCTATCATCGGCCCCATCGTGTCGAAGTCCGCCATCGCCCGGTTCTCGCGCACGCTTGGCACCTTGATGTCCTCCGGCGTGCCTGTCCTCAACGCGCTCCAGATCGTCCGTGACACCGCCGGCAACGAGCTTGTCTCGCGGGGTGTCCAGGCGGTGCACGACGCGGTGAAGGAAGGCGAGGGCATGGCGAAGCCGCTCTCCGCGACTAGAATCTTCCCCGACATGGTGGTCAGTATGATCG
>CAYTFM010000070.1:1218-31350 GCA_964436735.1 uncultured Victivallales bacterium
GATCGAAGTCGGTGAGGAGACGGGTAAGCTGCCGGAAATGCTTGAGAAGATCGCCGACACCTATGATGAGGAGGTTGACAACGCCGTCGACGCCATGACTTCCATGATCGAGCCGTTGATGATCGTGTTCCTCGCCGTGGTCGTTGGTGGTATCGTCATCTCCCTCTTCATGCCGCTGATTGAAATCGTCAAGAAACTCGGTGGATGAATTTCCGAGGACGGAAATTCATGTTGGGGCGGCGGAAAGGCTGCGGATGCGGATTCTTGGGCTTGATTATGGGGAGGTGCGTATCGGGCTTGCCATCAGCGATCCTGACGGCGTGATCTCGCAGCCGCTCGGTCATTTCGGCGCGACGCCTCGAAGGGAGCTTCTCGACCACGTGCGCCGTCTCTGCGTCGAACGCCAAGTGGGCAGGCTCGTGGTGGGCCTTCCCGTCAACATGAACGGAACCGAGGCCGCCTCGGCGGAAAAGGCTCGCCAATTTGGAGAGGCGGCCGCGGCGGCAACCGGGCTTCCTGTGGAGTTCGTGGACGAGCGACTGACCACCGCCTCGGCGGAGCGTCTCCTTATCGAGGCTGATATGGGCCGCCGCCAGAGAAAAGGGAAGATCGACTCCGTCGCAGCCGCCCTGATACTGCAGACCTATCTCGACCGGGCGGCCTTCAGAGCAGCCGCTGATGCGGAGAATGGTAACCACCCCACCTGAGGAACGCGTCCCGCTATGACACGGATTTTTCTGCTCAACATCGGCAACACGAACGTCCAGTACGCATGGTGGGCGTATGGCCGGGTCTGCGGCGTCACCTCCTGCCCCACCGCCGAAGTGGAGTCAATCCCATTTCCCGACGACACACCGATAGCCGGAGCGTGCGTCGTCCCGGATGCGGCGAAGCGTCTCAAGACGCGCGGAGAGATTTTCTGGATCGGTCCCGCCATGAAAATTGGCTTCGAACTGGGAAAGGTAGACCAGCGGACGTTGGGCGCCGACAGGATCGCCAACGCCGCCGCGCTCGCCGCGTTCCATGCGTTCCCCGCGATGATCTTCGACTTTGGAACGGCGATCACTCTCGAGGCGCTCGACTCCGAGGGGGTGTTCCATGGGGGGGCGATCTTGCCCGGAAGATCCCTCGCCCGCAAGGCCTTGCGGGAGGGAACCGCACTCCTCCCCGATGTCCCCCTCCATGAAAAACTTCCGAACGCGCTCGGAACGAACACGGCAGACGCGATCGCCTCTGGTGTCGACAGAGGACTCCTCGGCGCAGTCAACGAGTTGGCGACCGCCGCGGCCAGGGAACTCGGCGGTAGCCCTCCGGCGCTCTTCGCCACCGGTGGAGACCGCCGGTTCTTTCTGAAAAACCTCAAAAACACCTTGCGTGACGCGGGTGCTGACCACACGCTGCGCGGCGTCGCGGCCGTTTGGGCGCTCAACCATGGTGTCAAACTCATCAAGTCGGCATCATGAGAGTCGCCGGCGTCACAGGCAAGGGCAAATGGCGCGTCGTCCGCCTTGAGGATCAGCGCTCCTTTACCATCCTCACCGAAGTCATTATGGCGAATGGGGTCAGGAGCGACGGTGACCTGTCCGAGGACGCCTTGCGGAGGATGCTTGAGGAGAGCGGGCGCAAGGACTGCATGGCCGTCGCCATTGCCTGCCTTGCCCGCCGCGCGTTCGCGCAGGCTGAGCTCAGACGCGCCTTGCTTGCCCGGCGGCACGCTCCCGGCGATGTCGACCACGCTATCGCCGAATGCCTCAGACTGAAACTCTTGAACGACGTGGAGTATGCGAAAGCCTATGCCGCGAACTTGGTGGGGAGAGGGATGGGGCGGCGGCGGATTTCCCAGATGTTGGCGCGCCGGGGTATCCCGCGCGAACTTGCCGACGAGGCGTGCGAGGGGCTTGAGGCGGATGCGGCGGAGGGCGGAGAGGAGGCCCGCGCCAGAGAACTTCTCGCAAAGAAGCTCCGGACCCTCCCGCGGGCACCCGTTGATCCCCGCAAACTCCGGGCGCGCCTGGCCAGATTCCTGTATGCGAGGGGATTTGCGCCCGATCTCGCCCTGCGCCTCGTCGGCGTGATGCTGCCCCCCTGATCCCGCCCTCATCCGCGCGAGCCTCAAGGCCCGCTGTTCAAGGAACTTGCTACATGGGTCATTGCGCGGTGAACTGAGAGGAAGTAAGCTATTTTATACTCTATAAGATCGACGCGCCAGAGGATTCCGCATCATGCCCGACGACAGTCACGAGAATCAGACGATCCTCATCTCGGACGATCTGCCTTCCTCTCCGCAAGGGGACGGTCCGCTCACGCCTGAGCCTCCTAAGCAGCACGAGACCGTCACCTACGACGACGTCCACGTGAAGAGCCGCAACCTGACAAGCGAACTCTCCCTCCAGACCCGCGGCAAATACACGGTCCGGCGCAGCATCGGCAAAGGCGGCATGAAGGTGGTGCTGAAGGTCCGCGACCGCGACGCCGCCCGCGACGTGGCGATGGCGGTCATGCTCAAGCCCAGCCACAATGTGGCCGTCCGTTTCGTCCAGGAGGCCCGCATCACCGCCAACCTCGAGCATCCCAACATCGTCCCCGTCCATGAGATCGGCGTCAACTCCAAGGGCGAGCCGTATTTCACCATGAAGCACCTTTCGGGTGAGAATCTGCTGAGGATACTGCGGAAATTGTCGGCGGGCGACGAGCGCTACTCCGCGAAATTCTCTCTTTTCCGCCTCCTGGAGATTTTCAGGAAAGTCTGCGACGCCATCGCCTTCGCCCACGCCAAGGGGGTGCTGCATCTCGACCTCAAGCCGGAGAACGTCCAGGTCGGCGAATTCGGCGAAGTGCTTGTCCTCGACTGGGGGTTGGCGCGGCTCGTCGACCACGCTGGCGCTCCACCCGCCGCCGATGCGTCCGCCGGGGCGCCGCCGCCTGACTCTCCTTACGAAGCTCTGGTCCTTCCGGCCACGGAATCTCAATCCGAGAGCGTGCACGAACGGCTTGACGGTACGCTGGCCGAGGTGACGATCGATGGCGTCGTCAAGGGGACGCCCGGCTACATGGCTCCGGAGCAGGCGTCGGGCATGAACAGCAGAAAAGACGAGCGCACCGACATCTACGTGCTGGGCTCCCTCCTGTACGCCATGCTCACCCTCAGGCATCCTGTCGCCGGCAATGCACAGGCCATCCTCGAAGCCACGGTCAAAGGTGACATCATTCCCCCGCGCCGCCGCGCCCCCGAACGCAACATTCCCAAAGCCCTCGAGGCGGTGGCCCTGAAGGCCATGGCGCTGAAGCCTGAAGACCGCTACCAAAACGTCATGAGTCTCGCCGATGACATCGACGCCTACCTCAACGGCTACGCCACCAGCGCGGAGAAGGCGAGCATCCCTGTCCATTTCATGTTGATGCTGCGCCGGCACAAGGCGCTCTCGACCGCCATCTCGCTTCTCCTTGTCACTCTTGCCCTCCTCTGTGGCTATGCGGCCTACGACTACTACATGCGCTGGGGGAAATGGATCCCCCTCTACGAGGCGGACTTCACCAAAAGAGGCGTGAATCTGGTCGAACTGCGCTTCATGGATGCGATGAATTCCGCGAAAACTCCCTCATGGAAGGCCGGAAAGCAAGGTTTGCTTATGCGCCCGAATGAGTGGCTGTGGCTTGAAAACCTTCCTGTCCGCGGCGACGTGACAATCAAAGCGGAAATCGATTTCGACAGCCCTCCCGATACTGTCGACGTGTGCGTCAACTCGCTCAAAGGACCGCTCTCCGACTCTTCGTATCTGCCTGCGGGGTACGCCTTCCGTTTTGCCGGACGACGGGCGTTGTACGATGCCATCATGCGGAACCCGCGCTCAGGTAAAGTCGATACAAGTTTCTGCTCACCAACAGGATATGATCAAAATGTTGCGCAGACGCTTGTGGTGCGGCGGGAGGGGACTCTGCTCACCTTCGAGGTGAACGGCAGAATCACCGCCCGGATGGACGACTTCGCTCCGCTTCTGGGCGAGGGACTCGAATCCATCGGCATGAGAACCTTCGCCAAGGGCGCGAGGCTTCTCAACCTCGAGGTCCGCCGACTCTCGCTTCCCGCGAAGGCCAGCCCACTGGTCGCCGGCGACTCGCTCGTCGAGATCATGCGCTACAAGGACGCTGTCGCCAAATACCTCACCATCGCCCAGGACTACCCCAACACCGCCGTCGCCAGGCAGGCGCTGTCCAAAGCCTATCTGCTCGTCGACAATCTTGAGTCAGACCGGGACGCGGCCTTGAGAAAAACCCGCTCTCTTATCGCCGAGAACATGCCTAAGGAGCTCTCGCTCGAAACGACGATAAACGGTGACGCGCTCCGGCTGTGGCGCTCCGGTAAATACCAGGAGGCTCTTGTCATCGCCGAGCAGATGCTCAAGATCGATCCCACGGTCAATATGCCCGCCCGGCTCCTCTCCACCGAGCGCACCGATCTCTGCGAATACGATGCCGAGAGTCTTGTCCTTCTCTGTTCGAAAACGAGGAGGATCTCCTCTCTCGACATCAGGGGAATCGGTCTTTCCTCGCTTCTCCCTCTCGTCGGCAAGCAGTTCACCTACCTTGACTGCTCCGGCAACAAGCGGCTGAAAAGCATTCAGGCGCTCAAAGGCATGCCCTTGAGCGTGCTCGTCTGCGACGACACTTCCATCATTAATTTCACGCCATTGAAGGACACCCCCATCCGCGCCTTGTCCTGCGCCAGAACCTGTCTCGAAAGCCTCGAACCGCTGCATGGCAAGAGATTGTATTGGCTCGATTGCTCAGAGACTCTGATCACCTCCGTCAAGCCGCTGTCGAGGATGCCTCTCCGATTCCTCTCCCTGGAAGGGTGCGCCAATCTGAAGGATCTCTCTCCCCTCGCCGCCTGCACTGACCTTGAGGTCTTGATTATCCCCGAGACGGCGGGCAACATTGACGCCCTTCGCAAATTGCCCCGCTTGAAGTACCTTGACACCATTGACAGGCCGGGAGGCTTGACTTCCGTCGAGGACTTTTGGCACGCCCGCGGGAAAAAGGACCATGCCAGACCACTTGCCCAATAGTCTTGAGGGCGGGGAAGACGCTGTGGCGGCTTTGCCCGGGCTCGGCGCCGACGACGAGGCACTGCGTTTGATCGCGGAGCTCTCGAGGCGTCACATGTCGTTCACCGTCGTATGCGGACTACTGCTTTTCCTCGTCGCGTGCATGTCGCTGTGGTTGAGCATGTTCGCCATCGACAACATCGCCTCGCTTCCCGCCGGGCTGCGCACTCCGCTCGCCGTCATGGGGGGCGTCGCCACCGTCATCGCCTTTCTCAAGCTCATCCTGCGTCCGGTCATCCTGCGACAGAGCCCCGAACGCATATCGATACTCCTCGAACGAAAGCTCGGAATAAAAAACAACCTCATCATCAACTCCTGCCAGTTTGGCCTGCGTCCACCGCCTTCCACCGAGGCACCGTTCGCCGAACTGACGATCGCCTCCTCGGAGCGGCTCTTGAGAGGCGCATCTGCCGTCGACGCCGACGACTGGCGACGCTTCGCGTGGATCATCCTCGCATTCCTCTCTCTTGCGGGAGTGTGGACCTGTTATGCCGTCGCGTATCCCGCGCATGTGGCGAACGCGTTCGTTCGCTTCGCCGTGCCGTTCCGCGACACGCCACCGCTCGACGCGTTCGCCGTCGAAGTCGAACCTTTCGGCGAGGTGTTCGTGCTCGAGGGGGGCGATATGGCGGTGCGTGTCCATCTCAAGCCCGTCGATCCCCCCCACAGATCCGTCTCGCCGCGTCCGGAATCCATGCCGACGCCGTTCATCTCATGGGCTCCGGGGATTGACGCCAATCCCACCCCCGATGACACGCGTGGACGACTCGAAATGAGCGCCGCCCGTCCCGGAAGCGGGGACTTCGTCCAGTCCTTCAAAAACCTTCGCAGCTCTTTCGCCTTCCGCGTGTTCGCGGGAAGCTCCTACAGCCAACGGGTGAGGGTGAAGGTCGTGTCGGCGCCGAAAATCGCCAGTTCCTATTTCAGCGTCGAGCCTCCTGCGTACACGGGAGAGAGAATAGACACTCGTCCCGGCCCGCCAGCGCCGCTCTCGTGTATCGAGGGCTCCATGATCTTGATGGGGGTTGAGTTCGAAGCCCCCGCCGCGGGAGCCTATCTTGCGTGCGCCAGCGATGCGGTCCCCCTGTCAGGAACGGGAAGAACCTGGCGCACGGACGCCTTCTCACCGAAGCCCGGCACCTACACGCTTGACGCGCTCGAGGAGAAGACACGGCAGCGTGTGTCCGTCGCGTCGGCCGACGTCAAACTGACGCCCGACGCCCAGCCGGTGGTCGAGTTCGACACCGACGAGCGCAACCTGCTCGTCAACCAGTTCTCCACGCTGGTGCTGGCGCTCACCGCGTCGGATGACTTCGGCGTCAAGAGTGTGTCGATTCGCATGCGGCCCGGCTCCGCCGCCGATTCGGTTGAGCCTCTCGTACTTAAAGCCTGGTCCTACTTGGGGCCACCCGGAAACCGTGGCCCGTTCAAGGAAAGCTGCGCCATCGAGATCGACTCCATCCGATTCGTCCCCGGTGAGGCCTATCTGGTCGACGCCGCATGCGAGGATTTCTGCCCTTCGCATAAACCGGCTTTCTCAAAGCCGGTCATTGTCAGAATCCGCTCCCTCGACGACCTGCGCGTCGGTGGCGAGGCGCGGCTGCTCAAGGCCTTTGACGCGCTGAAGAGGACCGCCGCCCAACAGACCAAGTCGAACGCCGCCACCGGAAACGTCCGGGCGAACGTGGCGGATATTCTCGAGAAGAAGTCCTGGGAGGGGTCGCGCATCATGATGAGGGATCTCCAGGGTAAGGCGAAGACGCTCGGCGAGGAGGCCCGCACGCTTTTCAAGGACATCCCCGATGCGAAGCCGTACGCCGACCGCGTCGACACCTTGGCTGGCGGCGAGATGCGCCTCGCAGTTGAGCAGCTTGAACGGATGAAAACTAGTGCGGTGGAAAGAATCGCGGTAGATCTGCAGAGCGTCGAAGAGCGGCAGAAGTATATCCTCAAGGAGTTGCTGACCCTGTTGGGTGAGATTGCCGACGACGCCAAGGAGAAGGCGAAGAACGTCGGCGCGGCAGGTGACGAAAGCCTTCAGGATGCCGTCGAGGAGGCTCGGAGGACCGCGGAGGAGCTCAAGGATGACCTGAAGGATTTCCTCAAAGCGGAGAAACGGGTCGTCGAGTTGTCGAAAAGCCTTCTCGACGTCAAGATGGACGACCTTACCGAGGGGGAACGGGACATCCTCGGCTCCCTCGCGCGGGAGCAGGGCGAGTGGGCGAAGCTCTTCGAGGAGAAGCTCACCGACTTCAGCAAACTACCCTATCAGGACTTCGCCGACAGCTCGCTTGTCAAGGAGCTCAACGAGGTCTTCCAGGAGATCAAGCTCGCCGAGAAGTCACTCTATGAAAAGAAGATAGAGCTTGCCGTTCCCGCCGAACAGTCGGGCGTCGAGAATGCCGCCGAACTGCTCCACAACCTTGAGCGCTGGCTTCCCGACACCCCGGACTACATCAAGTGGAATATGGAGGAGCCGCCCGCCCCGACCGACGCCCCGCTGGCCGAACTCCCCACCGAGCTCGAGGACATCGTCGGCGACCTCCTCGACAGCGAGGAGGCGATGAACGATGATGTCGAGGACGTCTCAAGCTCGTGGATGGACTCGCTGGACAAAGGCGCCGGGTGGGACGCCGGGGACGGACCGATCTCGAACATGAGCGCAAGGGGGGTCACCGGCAATCTCCTACCGAACCAGAACGAGATCGGCGGCGGGCAGGGGGGGGCTCGAGGCGGCAAAAGGCATGGGGAGAGCGGCGAGGAGTCGGCGGAGGGCAAAGGCGGGCGGCAGACTCCCACGCGGCTCAGTCCGGAGCCGTTCGAGCAGGGGAACGTGAAGGACAAATCGACGGAAGCCCCCGGCGGCGCGACGGGCGGCGGCAAGCTGGCGGGCTTCTCCCAGGAGGGGCTTGTGGGGCCTGCGCCGCCACCCTCGGCGGGAAAGGGGCCGCGGCTCGCAGACCGGCAGTCCGTGATTCGCCAGAAGGCTGAGGCCCTCGCCCTCAAAATGAAAGCCCGTGGCACCCACAGCGGAGATCTCGAATCCTCGATCGCGGAGATGAAGTCGTTTGAGAAGGCCGCCGCCGCGAACGACGGACTCGGCATCCGCAGAGCCTACAGCAAAGTCCTTGACAGACTTTCCGACGCGCGGTCCGTCACCCGTGGCGCCGCCATCAATCGCCGCGAGGGTGTCAAGCTTCCAGAGAAGTTGCGTGACGAGGTAATGGAGGGATTGCGCGACGGCGTCCCGAAAGGCTAAGAGAAGATGGTCAGCGACTATTTCAAGGCCATCGCGGAGGAGGATGCGCGGAGTGGTGGAGACGCTACGGGCAAGTAGATTTTTTCTGACGGAAGTCATTCCGCGCTACATATACTCTAAACGGTTGAAAATTCAACTTTTGGTTGCGATCTTTTGAGTTTGGATTTGCGTTCTCGAAGCCTCCGATACCTTGGTATCGAAGGTTCTCCGAACGCAAACCATTCCTCAAAATCTTCGCAACCAAAAGTTGAATTTTCAACCGTTTAGAGTATAATCGCATCGCAGCCTTCAAAGTGTTGCCTCTTCATCTTGATTTTCATGACGTCTTGCCGTATACTAACAGCCCTCGAATGCTCCATGCGCCAATGTAGCTCAGTCGGTAGAGCAATTCACTCGTAATGAATAGGTCGTCGGTTCGATTCCGACCATTGGCTCCAGTTAACTTCCTTAGAGCGGCAACGAATGCCGACTCTCCTTGTCTTAGTGTGACGAAAGCCTATGCGCCACATCGGACTTACATGCGTCACGGCAGGAACTTCTGTGGCAGTTGACAGGGGTGTCGGTCGAGAGTCGAGCGTGCGGATCAATGTGCCGCCTGAGCGATTTGGTCGTTCCTCTTCTTTTTCAACTTGAACGCAACCGAGTACGGTCGAGTCTTACTGTTGTTGAGTCTCCTCTGGTTTCCGGCAAGATGATATCTGCTCTCCGCTATCCTCGGCTCCTCAAAATCCGCCACCTCAAATCCCGCTCCCGCAAACGCCTCCCAGTAGTCGGAAAGTGGTCGGTGGAACCATATGAACTCGGAGGTGAAGTGCCCCCACGGCGGGTCGACGCGCTTCCGTCGCTGGAAATACGGGGAACTCCAGTGGTAGTCGACGCCAATGACATGTGCGCCACGGTCATGCAGTTTGCGTGAAAGATAGCCTGTGCCGCACCCCGCATCCAAGACCGTCAGTCCTTTGACGTCGCCGGCGAACTGCCAGAGCACGGGATCGGAGTTCAAAATGCGGTTGCTGTCACCGTTTTCCCCGACTTGCGTGTCCCAGTCATCGGCTATCCGATCCCAGAACGATCTTGTCTCTTCGGTCTCGTCGTTTTTCATGTCTTCTTTCGGTTATCGCGCAGACGGTGGCGCCTGCCAAGGCAATACATCCTGCTCCACCGCCCGCTCCACCGGAGCCACGCACGTTGGGGAGTCGTTCGAGACCTTGTTCACGAACGATGAGACCTCGTGGAACTCAAGCGGCGCGGCATAATCGGCCACCTTCTCGGGCGTAAGCTTTCTGCCGTCGCAGGAGAGCCACTCGTCCCTGCGGTCGGGGGCGATCAGCACTGGCATTCTGTCATGGATGAAGGAGATATCGTCTCTCGCCGGTTTCGTCACGACCAGGAAAGAGCCCGCCTCTTCGGCGTGGCCTTCTCTCCAGACTCCGGCGAGCGTCAGCAGTTTGAACGATGGCGCATGGATGTGGTAGGGGATTTTCTTGCCGCCCTCCCGCCTCCACTCGTAGTAGCCGTCGCAGAGCACCAGGCAGTTGCCCGTAGAGTGGCGAGCCACGAACGATGGCTTGCCCAGCAGCGTCTCGACCCGCAGATTCGCCAGGGGCTTCTCCTGCCCTCCGAAATGAAATGAGAGGCCCCAGTGGAAGCGGGAGAGCCTGACGCGTTCGCCGCCGCTCCGCCACAGGACGGGAACTCCGCTCGATGGGGGAATGTTGTAGCTGGGGGTATCCTCGTCCGTGTCGATGTCGGACTGAACCGGCCCGACCTCCTTTAGGATCTCCTCCAAGGTTTTGAAAAGAGTCATTCTGCAGCACATATCATCCTCTCAAAGCGGAACTACGCCGCGCTCGATTTTGCGGAATACGTTGCGTGCGTCTCTCATCCGGGCAAGGCCTCGAACCGCTTCGCGGCGTAGCTTCGCATCGCCACGCATCAGCCAACTCATTCCCGCATATGGTTCTCTTGATCTATGGCATGGAAATCAAATTACCGGAATCCAACTGACTCCATGAATTCATATTGGGGACAGCTGCCGGATCCACTATATTCGTGATTTTCCAGTCTTTGGGAAGTTTGATCTTCAAGGCGCTCCCATCTGTGTAGAGTACTTGAGTGGCCGTATTGTGATTCATCCAATCCGGACCTAATTCAGAGACATATACATCGGCTATTTGCGCTTTCCTTTGTGAGTCTTTCGTCGTGGTTGGGGCTCCGGCGAAGGCATTTGTCCCTCTTTGTTTATACGTGGTGGAACAGTTGACGCCTAAGACGCCAAAATTCTGAATCCCGGAAATGGCGTCGTCAATCATGCATATTTTCGCAAGCGGGCAGTAAAACATTTTCGCCTGTATGTATTGGTTGCCTTGAGCCAGCTTCCCAAAGTGTCGATAAACTCCGTCGGTAGTCCAGATGAGGGTTGTTGACGCCTGATTGTCTTCGAGTGGGTAATATTCACGGTTGTCGGTGGCGTAGGTTTGCGTCGCCGTGCCGATCTGCTTTAGATTGTTGAGGCAGCTGGCTTCTCTCGCCCTGTCTCTTGCTTTCACCAATGCCGGCAGAAGCATCCCGGCTAATATGGCTATGACGGATATCACCACCAGAAGTTCGATGAGCGTGAACGGGCTCACCGCGTGGTGTGGAGCTGGCGTGCGAATGCTGTTTCCCGATATATGCGTCAACTGGCAACTTCCCCTTGTTTGGACCGGTGGGCCAATTCCAGAATCTGGGGCTGATTCAGCCTTCCCTGCGTAATACGGGGTTCAACCGATAATTCGGCGCCTCCGGGCGGCGGTGACGCTTTTGATGACGTGAATCCTATGGATGAATTACTTGACGGTCTTGAACTCCGCCAGTATCATCGCAGTGCAGCCCGTTGTCATCGACGACTTTATGTTCTGTTCGCCAGCCACAGTGGCGATATCCATCTTTATGAGTGTTCCGGGCTTGTACTTGGCCCAGTCCTGGTAGCGTGGATTGTCGACCAGTTCCGCAGCGAAAACCGTTTCGCACACAGAGAGAACCGTGATTGCGGCAACACATCCCTTGAGCATATTCCCGATCATTGAGAACTCCTTTTGTTAGTTATACTCAATTAGGCTGAAAATTAAAAATTGGTTGCGATAATTTTGAGGAATGGTTCGCGTTCGTCGAGGCTTTCGATACCGAGGTGTCGGGGGCTCTCGACGAACGCGAATCCAAACTCAAAAGAGCGCAACCGCGAAGCGGTGGGCGTCTTGCGGCCGTATTTTTCCGATCCTCCCTCGGACGATATTCATATCGCCCGTCAGTCGGATCGAAAAAATCCAATCCACAATCCGCTCCGCCAATATTTAATTTTAAAGCCTAATTGAGTATAAACGGGAGGAAAGTCTAAATCACGCGCGACAGGAATGCAAATGCACCTTGTCTGTCTCGGTCACGAATCGCGATACGTTCGTCAATCGCTCCTTGCCAAAAGCCAGAATAGCTGCCAGCAAATGCTTAAGTTATTATGTAATGAACCCTTAGGCGGTGTCTCCTGTTTTGCTTTGCGAAGCGCATGGTGTACATTTTTCTTGTCAATTCAATCGAACCGTGAAACCCCAGCAGCAGACATAGTCTTCCGCCGTTGTTTCGTATCGCTATCCATAATCTCTTCTGACGCCATCAACGCCAACAGCGGGCGAGTTGTGTACAAAGGGAAGAAAATCGTCGTCGTGATGCCTGCGTACAATGCCGCGCGCACGCTGCGGCAGACCCATGCGGAGATCCTCGAGGAGGACTTCGTCGATCTTGTCATCGTGGTGGATGATGGCAGTTGCGACGAGACGACGAAGATCGCATTGAGCCTCAGTAAGACGCAGGTGCACACGCATCCCCAAAACATGGGTTACGGCGCCAACCAGAAGACCTGCTATGGTTCGGCGCTGAGCGCCGGGGCGGACATCATCGTCATGATCCACGCCGACTATCAGTACACCCCGAAACTCCTTCCCGCCATGGTCGCCATCATCGCCAATGACGTCCACAAGATCGTTCTCGGCTCGCGCATCCTGGGAGGCTATGCCTTGGCGGGTGGGATGCCCATCTGGAAATATGTCGGCAACCGTTTTCTAACTGCCGTCGAGAATCTGCTGCTGGGCTCCAAGCTCTCCGAATTCCATACGGGCTACCGCGCCTTCGCCCGGGAAGTGCTCGACAAAACGCCCTGGCAGCACAACTCCAATGACTTTGTCTTCGACAACGAGATCATCGCCGAAAGCCTCTGGGCCGGTTACTCGATCGGGGAGGTCTCCTGCCCGACCAAGTATTTTGACGAGGCTTCATCCATCAACCTCATCCGCTCGGTGAAATATGGCGTGGGATGCCTGCGGGTCGGCGTGTCTTTTCGGCTTGCCAGGTGGGGACTGGTCTCGCACTGGATGTTCCCGACGGTGAGGCGATGACAGGCAGTGCGTCGACAACTGCCCCCGTCACCGGCGCGTCTCCGGGAAGAGGCCGCTGGGGGGGGCATGCGCTCTCCGCCGTGATTCTCTGCGCGATTACCGCCCTCACTTTTTCCCAGGTCAACACGTTCGGCTTCGCTCCTTTCGACGACGACGTGGAGCTGATGTATAACGAGCACATCCAAAGCTTCTCATGCGAGAACCTCGTCTGGATGCTCACCGACACCGCCCGCACGCAGCGCTACATTCCGTTAAGCTGGCTCGCCTGGGCCTGCCTGATCAAGGCCGCCGGAAACAGTCCGATGGCTTTTCATGTCTACGGTTTTCTGTTGCATATGCTAAACGTTGTCCTCGTGTATTTCCTTGTGTTCGCGTTTATCAGGCGGTTGCCAGCGCTGCGATCAGTCCAGCCAACGCACGCCTGCGTCTGCGCCTTGCTCGCATCCGCCCTGTGGGCGGTTCATCCGATGCGGGTCGAGGTTGTCGCATGGGCCACGCAGGCCCGCTACAGCGAAGCGTTGGCGTGCCTCATTGGCAGCGTGCTGCTGTACCTGTCCGCTCTTGAGCGGAATCCGCAGGGGATGTGGAGGTGCCCCGCCTACTGGGGGGCGGTTGTCTGCTATGGGGCATCGGTGCTTTTCTATCCCAGCGCGATCTGCGTGCCATTGCTGCTGCCGGTGATTAGTCTGGTTGTCGCCTCCCCTTGCTTGGAAGGAGGAAGCAGATGGCGTCGCCTTCGCGGCCTCCTCATCGCCATCGCCCCATTTCTTCTTCTCGCACTGGTGGTCGGTCTCGTGACGATTTATGGCCGCCACAATGCGCATGGGATATGGGTGAAGCCTGTAGTGTTGAGCGAATTCGGCGTGGTCGAACGAGTCGTCCAGGCCGCCGCCGTTACGAGTTTCTATCTTTGGAAACCGTTCGACCTAGGGCACCTGAGTCCCATCTACCCCCATCTTGTCGACTATGATCCTCTGTCATTTGTTTGCATCGCCAACCTCCTGATGACCATGCTTTTGTCCGCGGTGGCTCTTGCGGTGTGGCGCCGGTTTCCCGCGCTTGCGCTTCTGTGGTTCGCCCATGTGCTGACGATGCTTCCCTTTGGCGGTTATTTCGAGCGTCCGCACCTCCTTGGCGATAGGTACAGCTATGCGCAGTCCGTGGTCTTTGCCGTGGCGGTGGGGGCGGCGCTAGCGTGGTTGCAACCGCGTGTCGCCCCCTTTGTTCAAGGCGCCGTCGCCACCGTCTGCGCGTTCCTGGTGCTTGTCTTGGGCACATGGGCCTCTGCGCAGTCGATGATCTGGAGAGACGCCGAGACCGTTATGCGCGTCACTATTCTCGAATTGGGCAGTTCTTCTTTTGCGCGGGAGCTCCACTGGCAGCTTGGGAGGATATACGTCTTCCAAGGACGCTTCGTCGAAGCGATTGAGCAATGTGATCGCACGTTGCGGGAGAGGCCTGATGACGGCAACGCCAAGGCGGTCAAAGCGAACGCCCTGCTCGGTCTGGCTCGGCAGGAGACGGGAGATGCCGCCCGTGGTCTGTATCTGGAGGCTGGGCGTATTGCTGAGCAGGTGAGCGGCGCGTCCTCGCAGGGGCCTAATCGTTTGGCGGCCGCTCTCCTCTTTCTGTGGGGCGGCGATTTCGAGCACGCCCGTCGGTTATTTGAAAAGGGGCTGGAGCTGGATCCGGCTGATGCGGATATGCGCTTCGGGCTCGCCCAGGTTCTTCTCGCGCAAGGTCTTCGTCCGGAAGCTCTTCAGCAGTTTGATCTCGCTGTGGCGGCAAACCCGGCCCTCGCCAGCCAGCGCGACCAGATTCTCCAGTTGAGTGACGCCAAGCTCCCTGTCGCCTCGCCGAGGTAGTTTCCTGGCGCCACGCCGAAGTGCGCGGATGCGGCTCATGAATAAGCCTTAGGGGAGCCGGTGCGGTGTTCTGTCTATTTTCTGTTGGGTGGTTTTCACTTGTTTGGCATCCTTCTGTCTCTGCCCTTTGGCTTTGTCCTTCTTGCTTTTCTTGTCGCCCATGGGGTGATTCCTTTCTGAGTGGTCCGTTGATGCCGAACGAGAACGAGTTCAAGTCAAAGATGGGTCTAACGGAGGCAGGCGGGTTTGTTATTCTTCGCCCGGTGGTTGAAGACGCACTTGCAACAGATGCCATGGTTTTCGCAGGCGGTATTGGCGCAGATGCACTGTTTGTTGTTGAGTTCCTGGTTAGGGCAGGTCTTGCGTCCGTCGCCAGCGGTCGCCTCGGCGGCGCAGGCGAATCCGCAGGATAGGATGGCCCCCCCCCCATGGGTGCCGTCACGCTCAAAATTCGCTTGCCCATTTCGTTTCTCCTTTTGTTAACTCGAGCGAGGTCGCAGCCCACTGTCTGCCCGCCTCGCCTGGTTAGGGACACGGAACTTTCTAATCCACCAGTTTGGGAGGGAGCGCCATGCCGCCCCTCCCCGTAGGGCTGCAAGACGCTCGCCGCTTCGCGGTTGCGATCTTTTGAGTTTGGATTCGCATTCCTCGAGGGCTTCCGATACCTTGGTATCGAAAGCCTCTCCGAATGCAAACCATTCCTCAAAATCTTCGCAACCAAAATTTAAATTTCCACCCTTATAGAGGATAAATCCCGTGTCCCTTAGTGATTAATCGTCGTCGTCATCGCCGTCGGATTTGGCCGGGATGGGCTCGTTGCCGAAATTCTGGTCAGAGAATCGGCGCGTAGTGCCATGTGTGTGGCATTTGTGCTGTGGATTGTCGGTGTCGTCAAACTCCATTATCTCTATGGCGTCATTGCGGATTCGCTTGGCAAGTGCCTCCAGCGACAATGAACCCGGCACGCCTCCGTCGTAATCCTCGCATGGTTCGGCTCCCGCGTCATCGCTCAATCTGGAATGCCATTCAATCTCGTTTGAGTGCCCCGTTTTGCCGTAGGGGCTGTAGAATGGTATTTCGACCTCGCCATTGGGGAGCACCCTGTAGAGCGCGGCGGCCATCTCAAAGGCTAAGGTGTCGGCATACTCCTCGGCCTCCTCCATCGTGGAGAAGATCTCCTCGAAGGGGCCTCCCAATGTCTCGAAAGTCTGGCATACCAGTACTTTCATCATTCCTCCCTCCCTGCTTGATTGACATGCGCCGGAATTCGCCTGAGGGGCATTGCGTTATACGCAATTATAAATGCGCGCCCTTGTCCTCCCGCGAGGCGATGGTCTCCCCAATATGGACTCCATATGAAACTAACCACCACAAAACCAAAGTGCGCCCACGGGAGCGCGCTCCCCGCGCCATTCCGGGACGGCGCATGTTTCTTTCACGGTCGAACATTGCCTCGGCGGAAGTGGGCGCGCTGAACAGTATCATCATATGCCTGCGCCAGTTTCCGAGGAGGGAATCCAGTCGGGGCATAATTGTAGTCCTGAAGAGCCGGTAAATCAATGTCGTCTTTCGTATGAGTTGTGCTGGAATTTTTTCAAACGTCTGCCGAAAACACCGCCTCCCTCTCGTATTGCTCGTAAACAGCGCGGATACCATTCCAAAAAAATACAACAAAAGAGAGGTGGGCGATGAAGACTCTGCAACCGACACTGAAGACGGCGACGATCTGGTGCCTCGCGGCGCACATGGTGTTCATCGGCTCAGCCTACGCGGGAATGGACTTCCCGCTCAGTGTGCCGGATCCCGTCTTGACCGTCACCGCCACGCAGGGGACCAAGGCCGAGTGCATCCGCGTCTCATGGAGCGCGAACGCCGGGGCGACGGCCGGCTACGAGGTCTGGCGCAACACCACCAGCTCTGCGTTCACCAGCACCCGGGTGGCTTCGGTTCCGCAGTCCTCGACCACGTATGACGACGCCACCGCTCTCGAGGGGCCGCACAACGTCTATTGGTACTGGATCAAGGCGGTCGACGCCGACGGATCCAGCAACTACAGCTGGAACGCCGCGCAGGGATGGCGGAACTACAACATGACCGTCCCGGCCAACGTCAAGGCCACGCAGGGCGTTCACGCCGACAAGGTGACGGTCACGTATGACGGCGATGCGCATGCCACCATCTTCGAGATCTACCGCAACACGACGGACAACTTCGTGACCGCCGCGAAGGTCGCAAGCTCGACGCTCGTTGGTTCGTGCGACGATGCCCCGCCAGAGCCCGGCACCACCTATTTTTATTGGGTCATCGCGCGGAACACCTTCAATGGCAGCGATGTCAGCGTCAGCGCGCAGAGCATGCCCGCCGCCTATGGCTGGCGGCACGTGGCCCCGCCGGCGAACGTGGCGGCGACCGACGGCAGCTCGACCTCGTTCGTCAGAGTGTCGTGGAGCCTCTCGACCGGTGCGACCGGCTACGACCTGTACCGCGGCACCGTCAACAACTCCGCCGTAGCGGCGAAGCTCAATCAGATCCCGATCGGAACGCCCAGCTATGACGACCTCTCGGCGGTGCCGGAGATCCATTACTATTATTGGCTCGAGGCGTTGAGGACCGGTTCCCCGGACAGCGAGTTCAGCATCGTGGACGAGGGATGGCGCGAGACCGAGGCCGGCACCCCGACGGGGATCGCCGCCACCGACGGCGACTTCACCGACAAGATCACCGTGAGCTGGAGCAGGGTTCCCGGCGGCAGGATCTACGAGGTCTGGCGCGCCACGACCAATGCGCTCGTCGCGGCGGTCAAGATCGCCGAGACCAGCGAGCTCGTCTCCACCTACGACGACACGACCGCCCCCACCGGCAGGACCAGCTACTACTGGATCCGGGCCAGGAACCAAGTCGGCGCGGGCGGCTTCAGCCTCTCCCCCGAGACCGGCTGGCGCCGGCCTCTGCCGCCCCCCGCCGTCAGCGTCACCGACGGCGTCTACACCGAGATCTACACCGACCGTGTTGTCGTCACCTGGAAGAACCATGTCTACGAGGCCGTCGCCACCTACAAGCCGTGGAAGGACGCCCAGCGCGAGTGCGAGCAGCGCGGCGGCCACCTGGCCACCATCGGCTCGAAGAGCGAGAACGACCTCGTCGGCTCGCTCATGAAGGGGAAAGGGATGACGACCGCGTGGTTGGGCGGGAGCGACGAGAAAGTCGAAGGCGCCTGGAACTGGGTCACCGGCGAGCCGTTGAGCTTCACGAGCTGGGACGCCCTTCGTCCGAACTCCGCCGCCGGCAACAGCGACGACTTCCTGGCGATCATCGACGCCGCCACGGCGGGCATGAAGTGGACCGACAAGCCGAACGAGGTCTCCTCGGGAACTCAGCCGGGCTACGTCTTCGAGTGGGACTGCGCGGGGTGGGAGATCTGGAGGAGCGTGGGGAACGCTCCCGCCGCCGCCGAGTTGATCGGGAACCTCGTCGACCCCGCCGCCCAAAGCTTCGAGGACAAGACCGCCGCCATCAACGTCGGCTACAACTACTGGATCAAGGCCAAGGGCGCGGCGGGCAACAGCCTGTTCAGCATGACCGACCCCGGCTGGCGCGCCTCGGCCGCCCCCACCAGCGTGGCTGCCAGCGACGGCACGTTCTACGCGAAGATCCGCGTCACGTGGACCGCCTCGGCCGGCTCCCTGGGCTACGAGATCTACCGCCACACGGCCAGCGACTCCTCGCGCGCCACGCTCGTCGGCGAGGCCGCCGCGGGCGCCACGTCCTATGACGACTACAGCGCCTATCTCGAGGACAACTTCGGCCACGTCCTCACCTATTTCTACTGGGTCAAGGCGAAGAACCTCGTCGGCTCGACGGCCTTCAGCAACGGCGACGCCGGTTTCAGGAATGGGGCGATGGCCACCTACACGCTCACCGTCATCAACGGCAGCGGCTCCGGGAAGTACGATCCCGCCTCGGTGATCACGATCAAGGCGAACCAGATCGACGGCAGGAGCTTCGCGCGCTGGACCGGCGCGTCGGTGGCCGATCCCGCCGCCGCCGTCACGACCATTACTGTTACGGGCGATATGACGGTCACCGCCATCTACAACGAGGTCGTCTACACCGTTTCAGCGTCCGCCGGCGAGGGTGGCGCGCTCTCGTGCGATACGGAAAGCAACACCACGCTGGTTGTCAGGACCATCGCCTACAACCAGGCCTGTCCGACGATCACCGCGGTCGCCGCCACGGGGTACGCGTTTGTGAAGTGGACGCTGGACGGCAAGGACTATTCGACCTCTTCCGCGTTGAGCGTCAAGGCGGTGACGAAAGATATGGCGTTCGCCGCGGTCTTCGTCAAGGGCAGGAACTGCCAAGTCACCTTCAAGGCCGGCGAGCACGGAGCGCTGGCAAGCGGCACCGACAGCGGCAAGGCCTCCCTCGTCCTGACGGTCGAGAACGGCAAGGACTGCGCCGCCGTCACGGCCGTGCCGACGTTCGGCTACAATTTCACCGGCTGGACGGGCGGCATCGTCAGCCTCGACAATCCGCTGATCGTCAAGGCGGTGACCGCCGACATGGCGATCACGGCGAATTTCTCCCTCGCCACGCCGGGTGAGGGATTCATCGTCACGGACGACACGACGGACATCATCGTCACCTTCCTGGAGTATAACGCGGCGTACGGGTATAAGTTGTTCTTGGACAACACGAATGCGCTCATGTTCACCAGCGCGGAAGTGGGGAAGGTGGTCAACCTCGGCAAGTTCGCCATCGGCACCGAGTTGATCTTCCGCCTCGACGTGGTCACAACCGGGTACAGCTACTTCACCGGAGCCAGCGAGCGCAATCCCGACAAGCTGATCCACACCCTCATCTCCAAGAGCAGCGCCCAATCCTGGCGGTTCGGTTTCGAGGATATGTTCAATGGCGGCGACAAAGACTACAACGACTGCATCTTCAAGGTCGAGGGCGGCGTCGCGTCGTTCGTCTCCCTGAAGATGAAGGTTGCCGACGGCCTGAACGGGACGCTTTCGTGCGGCTCCGACGTCGGCAAGGTCTCGATCGAGCAGCGGCTCGAAAGCGGCAAGAGCAGCGCGGCCGTCACTGCCGTCCCGAGCGTCGGCTGCAAGTTCACCGGCTGGACCGGCGACTATGTCGGATCGGAAAACCCCTTGACGCTGAAAAATATCACTCAGCCGATGAGCGTCACCGCCACGTTCGAGATGGGGAACTGCATGGTCAGCTTCGTCGCCGGGGCGAACGGATCCGTCAGAGGCCCTATTCCGCAGACGGTCGTTTACGGCGCCGCGACCACGCCCGTCACCGCCGTCCCCAGCGAAGGCTATCTGTTCACCGGTTGGACGGGCGACTACACCGGCTCCGACAATCCGTTGACGATCGCCTCCGTCTCCGAAGACATGATGGTCACGGCGAACTTCCAGCGCGCCATGGCGAAACTGACGATCGCGGTCGATGACGACAAGATGGGAAGCGTGACGCCGTCCGGTGTGATCGACGCCGAACAGGGCGTGGCTCTCGCGATCACGGCGACTCCCGCCAAGAACAACTCGCATTTCACCGGATGGATCGTGAGCGGAAACGCGGCCGTCGTGAACGCCTCGAGCGTGGCGACGGAGGTCATCCTGAAGGGCGATGCCTTGCTTACCGCCACCTTTTCGAACAAGGCCGCCACCACCTCCACGCTCACGCTGCAGGTCACTCCCGCCGGTGCAGCGACCCTCGCACCCGCGGCGGACACCACCACCGATGTCATCACCTCTCTCCCGCACTGGCTCAGAGTCGTCAGCGTGAAGCCTGGTTACCTCTTCACCGGCTGGAAGATCGCCGACAAGAGCGCGGCGGTGATCGACGACGCCGGCGCGGCGATGACCGCCGTGACGCTCAAGGACGACGCCATCATCGTCGCTACCTTCGCGAAGGATGACAACAAGAAGGCCATATTGACCATGTGTGTCGCTGCCGCCGACGGTGGGACCGCCACACCTGCCGGCGGCCCCGAGGCCTCCGGGGGGGCGATGCAGAAGATCACGGCTGTGGCGATCGACGGCTACGGGTTCGTCCAGTGGACCGCCGAGCCTGCCGCAAGCGCGGTGTTCGCGGATGAGGTGGCGGCGAGCACGACCGTGACGTTGACGGCCGACGCGACCGTGACCGCCCTGTTCGTCAGGGCGTCCAACATCGGCAAGATCACCTTCAAGCAGAGCTATGCCGAGGTGACGAGCGCCGCCAGTGGTGTTGGTGAGACGTGGAAGACGACCTATACGGCGAAGATCGATGGCGACTTCTCGAAACTTGACGAAAGCACCCCGTTCGCCCTCCAGATCGGCGACTTCGACTCGCAGGCGTTCTTCACGAAGCTCGGCCAGCTCAGGTGCGACAAGGCCACCCCCGGCAAAGTCCGCCTCGCCTACCTGTTCGGCAAGGCCGGAAAGATCTCGCTGGCTTTCGACAGCAAGAAGATGATGATCGCTGTGCAGCTCAACCGCGACGAGGTGAAGACGATTGGCGACGGACTTGTCATTCCCGTCGAGATTGACACCGCTGACGAGGGCGTGGTGTCCGACAGCGTCGCCTGCATGGTCAGGTTTGGGCAGAAGCAGTTCGCCACCTCGATTGATTACGTGGGGAAGGTGATGGTGAAGGGCGACG
This sequence comes from uncultured Victivallales bacterium, assembly GCA_964436735.1. GTDB lineage: Bacteria > Verrucomicrobiota > Lentisphaeria > Victivallales > GWF2-38-69 > CAYTFM01. The sequence goes on from CAYTFM010000070.1 coordinate 22,532, forward strand.
ACAACGAACCCCTTCACAACTACAGCATCAAGGGCAAGAAATAAGAGGAGTGCGCAAGTGTCTCAGGCCGCCCCCGCTTTCCGGCGAGGGCGGCCTTTCTCTGTAGGTGAGGCGGCCGTTTGGCTCACGGTCGGGTGCTTTATTCCGCTGCCGTTTTGGGGTGGTGTTTCAGGAGCCGCAGTTCGGTGCCGGAGGGGAGGTCGGTGTTGCGGTCGATCTCGTCGAAGGCGCGGCGGATGAAGACGCAGCCAAGTCCGCCGGGACGGATGTCGTCGAGGGGGCGCGGCTTGATGCAGGCGGGCTCGACCTTGCATCCGAAGTCGCGGATGCGGAACTCGATGGCGTCGGGGGAGACGGTGGCGGTGATGATGATGTCCTGCGAGGGATCGCCATGGTAGGCGTGGCGGATGATGTTCGAGCAGGCCTCGTCCACGCCGAGCGTGAGGTCGTAGGTGGTCTGCTCGTCAAATCCGGCGGCGGCTTGGCGGACGAACTCCCTCGCTTCGGCGAGATGCCGCGGATCACTTTTGATGGTGAGTGCGTGGGTGCTCATATCCCCCCGAAGTGGAGCGCGAGCATGGTCAAGTCGTCGTGAAGCTCCGCGCTGCCGACGAAGTGCCGCACGCCCCGGGACACCGCCTCGACCGCGTCCATGGCGTCGGCATGAGGGGGGGCCAGCGCTTCGGCGAGGCGGTCGGAGCCGAACTCGATTCCGCCGAGGTTGCGCGCCTCGGTCAGTCCGTCGGTGAACAGCAGGAGCGTCTCGCCGCCGCGCAGAACCCGGACGCTGTCCTGGTACGTCATCTCCGGGAGCATGCCGAGCGGGGGGCCGCCGCTTGAGGCGAGCGTTTCCACGGAGCCGCCCGCGCTGATGAGCGGATCGGGCATGCCGGCGTTGGCGTAGCGCAATTCGCCGGTGGCGGAGTCGAAGGTGGCGCAGAACATGCCGAGGAAGATGGGGGTGTGGGGCGGCTGTGATTCCCGCATTTCGGCGGCGAGGCGTGTGGCCACCTCGCAGGCGAGGACGCGGTTCTTCATCGTGAGCAGCTCGCCGGGCGACAGGGAGGAGGCGTCAAGGGTGCCGCAGGCGCGCCTGGTTTCGAAGAGACAGCGCACCATGTAGAGCGAGGCGGCGAAGCCTTTGCCCGTGATGTCGCCGATGATCAGGGTGATCTTGGAGGGGGTGAGCTGGATCACGTCGTAGAAGTCGCCGCCGACCGACATCGCCGGATCGCTGCGGGCGTGGAGGGATACGCCGGGGAGCGGCGGCATCTCGCGCGGCAGGAAGCTGCGCTGGATCTGCCGCGCGAACTCGCGTTCCTGCTGCTCGCTTTGCTGCCGCAGCAGGGCCTTGTGCAGCTGCGCGTTGGTGATGGCCGTGGCGGCGAAGCTGGCGAAGGCGTCGAAGAACGTCCCGTCATCCTGGTCGAAGCATGGTTTGTGCAACGGGTCGAGGGCTTGGAGGACGCCGATGATCTTGCCCTGCATGCGCATCGGCACGCAGATCATCGACCGGGGGATGATCCCGGCCCTCTCGGCGGCGGCGCGGTTGAACCGCGGATCGTTGACCACGTCGGCGAGAACAAGGGATTCCCCGTGGCAGGCGACCCATCCGGCGATGCCCTCGCCCATTTTCAGGCGGACGCTTTGCCGCACGCGCTCTCCATGGCTGCCGGTGGCCAGGATGTAGACCAGCTCCTGCGTGGCGTCGTCGACCAGGGCGACGCTGGCGGCCGCCGCGTCCATCGTGTGCTGGGCGACGTCGAGGATGCTGGGGAGGACGTCGTCGGGATCGAGGCTGGCGTTGATGGCGGCGGCCATCTCGACGAGTTTCGAGAAGGCGGCGAGTTTTTTCTCGAGGGTGTCGTTCATTCGCGCGCCTTTGTGGTGTCGGGTGGGAGGGGGGTGTCTTCGTCAGCGACGGGGCCGAGGCGCGGTTCGGACTGCCGCGGAGGCGCAGGCCTTTCCTGGCTGGAGAAGACGGACCAGGGGGAGAGTATCCCGCGCAGGGTGTGGGTGACGTGCTTGGTGTTGTAGCTCGTCTGCCGCAGGCTGTCAAGCAGCAGCACGATGTTCTCCTGGTTGTCGCCGAGGATGGCCTGCGAGGTGTCCAGCATGGTGTTTGTTTTGTCAAGGGTGGCGTCGGTCTTGCCGAGTGTGATGTCGGCTCTGTCGAGCGACGCGTTGGCTTTGTCGAGCGAGATGTCGGTCTTTTTCAGCAGTTCGTCGAGTTTGGGCTGCAGTTCGTTGACGAGTCGCTGGATGTCGCCGATCATGGCTTGCAGTTTCGGCTTCGTCTCCGTGACGGCGCGGTCCACCGTGCCGAACGCGGCGGCTCCTTTCTCGGTCAGGCCTCGCGCGTCGCCGAAGAAAGCCCTGAGGTCGCCGCGGTTCTCGCGCAGGATGTCGTCGACCTGCGCGAGCGTGGTCTCGGCCTTCTCCAGCGCGCTCTTGGCCCGCGCGACGGTGGCGGTGAGGTCGTCCTTGAAGCCGGGAGTGGCCAGCATGCCGTTGAGGTTGACGGTCAATTTCTGGAGGTCATCCAGCAGCGGTTCGAGCTTGATCGCCATCTGGCGGGCGGTGGTGATGAGGACGTCCAGGCCGCCGCTTTCTCCGTAGATCGGCCCGTCGAGCGGCGGGGCCTCGGGACCCGGCCGCAGATCAAGCTCCTTGTCGCCGAGCATGCCCACCAGCGTGATCAAGGCTTTGGTCTTGCTGTTGACAGGGGTCGCGGGATCGATCTCCGCCACGACTTCGACATGGTAGCGTGTGCCGTCGTGCTCTTTGGGCTTGTCGAGGAAGACGATTTTCCTGACCTCCCCGCACCTGCCTCCCGCATAGGTGACGTCGGTGCGTTCTTTCACGCCGCTGACACTGTCGAAATAGATGGTCACGATTTTTGGTTTCGCCCTGACGAGGGGGATTTTCCCGACCATCAGGATCATGAAGATCAAGGCGATGACGGCGCCTACGACGACGACGCCCGGTCCGATTTTCTGGCTGTTGTACTCTGGCATGCTGGCGCCCTATCCCTTTACACCCGTAATCTTAATTCCCGCCGCCTCGACCCCCGTTCCTCCCCAATGCGATTATGATTAGACATTTCCTTTGCGTATTCTATGTCTAAAGCGTTTGTGAAAATAGTTGCCGCAAGTGCCACGACGGAAATGTATTAGAATAAAATTTTGGTGACAAAATTTTCTTCGGTACTATTCTATCGACACTTGGGTTGCGGGCTCAGCCCGCTTTATGACTCCCCTAATATATCCCGTAAATAGCCGTCGGCGTCCTGCCGCACCTCGCTTTCGAGGTCGCCAGTGATGAAGCGTCTCACGCCGGGGTCGTGATGCCCGCGGATCTGGTCGGGGGTGCCCTCGGCCCATATCCTGCCCTTGTTGAGGAGAATCATGCGGGTGCCGATGCGGAAGGCGCTGGTCATGTCGTGGGTGACGACGACGGCGGTGACGCCGAGATCCCGGCAGAGTTTGAGCGTGAGCTCGTCGAACTCGCTGACGCGCGTGGGGTCGAGCCCGGCTGTCGGCTCGTCGCAGAAGAGCAGGGTGGGATCGAGCGCGAGGGCGCGGGCCAGGGCCACCCGTTTTTTCATGCCGCCGGAGATCTCCGCCGGCTTCAGGTGCGCGAACTGGGTCATGCCTACCAGCGCGAGCTTCATCTTGACCATGATGTCCACGGTCATCGCCGGCTGGTTGGGATAGTGCTCGCGGATGGGCAGCGCGACGTTCTGGGCGACGGTCATGGAGTTGAACAGCGCCCCGCTTTGGAACAGCACGCCGAAATGGCGACGCACCTCGACGAACTCCTCCTCGCTCAGCCGCGTGATCTCTCGCCCCTTGAGCCAGATGCGCCCCTCCTGCGGCTGCTGCAGGCCGATGAGCTGCCGCAGCAGCGTGCTTTTGCCGCAGCCCGAGCCGCCCATGATGACGAGGATCTCGCCGCGTCTGACGCGGAAGCTGACGCCGTCTATGACGCGGCGGTTGTCGTAGATCTTGACGACATCTTCGACGACGATCACATCGTCGGTTCCGATCGGTCCGCTTTTCGGCTGTGGTGCCGCAGTGCTGGTTTCGCGTGAGGTGGCCATGTCGTGTCCCGTCAGGTGAAGTCGAAGTAGAAGAACGCCGTCAGGACGCAGTCGCTGACGATGATCATGACGATGGAGGTGACGACCGAGGTGGTGGTGTGTGTGCCGACACCCTCGGCGCCGCCGTCGACGGTGAAGCCGAAGTAGCAGGCGATGCTGCTGACGAGGGTGGCGAAGACGACGCTTTTGAGCATGCCGGAGTAGACGTCCTTGAGGACCAGCAGCTCAAAGGACTTGCTCCAGTACTGGTAGGCGTCGAGGTCAAGGCTGATGACGGCGATGAGGCATCCGCCGCACATCGCCATGAACATGCCGAGGATCGTCAGGCACGGCGCCATGATCACCATGCCGAGCACGCGTGGGACGATGAGGAAATGCACCGGGTTCAACCCCATCGTCTCAAGGGCGTCGAGCTCCTCCGAGACGCGCATTGTCCCCAGCTCCGCCGTGATCGCCGCCCCCGACCGTCCGGCCAGCACGATGGCCGTCAGCATCGGGCCGATCTCGCGGACCACGGCGACTGCCACCAGTCCGCCGACCATGGAGAGTCCGCCGACTTTTTTCAGCGTCTCCGCGCTCTGCATCGCCAGCACCAACCCCATGAAGAACATCACAAGGAATACGATCGGTAGCGAACGCACGCCGATGCGCGTCATCTGGCAGAAAATGTCGTTGACCCGCATCCTCTTGCCGCGGAAGGGCGACACGAAGGCCCAGTAGAGCGTGTCGGCGAAGAGCAGGCGCCAACTGGTGATGTGCTGGAAGAATCGGATGATGGTGAGTCGCATGGGGATGCAGGTGTTCCGTGGCAAGGGTTATCCAGTGTGCCGCAGGGCGAGCAGGGCTTCTTCCTCGGTGGCGTGGATGGCGAACACCTTGTCGAGGCGTGCGACGGCGAAGACGTTCTGTATCGGCTTGCTGACGTTGGAGAGCCGCAGCTGTCCACCTTGCGGCCGCAGGAGCTGGAACGCCCCGATCAGCGACGCCAGTCCGGAGCTGTCGATATACGTGACGCCTTGGAAATTCAGCAGAATGCTCAGATGTTTCTGCTTGATCAGCTCCGTGAGCTTCGCGAGAAGCTTGGGCGAATGGTGAAGGTCGACCTCGCCGCTGACAGCCAGCACGGTCACCTTGTCCGCCGAGCGCGCGTCGATGGTCATACGGGAAAGCTCCTTGCGAAAACGCTCCGAGCCTGGGGGGCACCGCGGTGATAAGGGGGATTACTTCCCAAGTCGTTGATTATAAGTTAGCAGTGAGGGTCGGCGAAGTCAAGAAGCCGCTTTGTGCTGATATTCCCGTGATTCCTTTGCCGAAAATGCGCAGCGGGCTCGTATTACCTATAAAAGAACGACCACCTTCGAGGAGGATACTATGAGCGGCACGATGAATCGCAGTCTTATATCCGCGGTGACGCTTATCGTCGCTGTCGCGCTACTCTGTCTTGACGCCCAGGCGCAGAAGCGCGTCTCGCGGGGCAAGCTTGGCTGCCGTCCGCCCAACGCCAAAGAGGTCGAATGGCAGAAGAAGAACGTGATCATCGCCGAACGCATCCGACCAAACGCCTTGGCGTGCGAGCGGATGAAGGCAGAGGGAGGACGCGTGAACGGAATCGAGAGGGCGGTCGTCTCTGAGGCGGTTCCGTTCGGCGGCGAGATCGTCGGACGCACCGAACTTGAGATGGAGGCGGGCAGGCCCGCCGCCGCCGCTCCCGAGTCCGACACGCCGGTTGGCGCGCCTGTGGCCGTGGACAACAGCAAGCTGAAGGCGTTCCCGCCGGTGCGCTCCCAGGGGTCCATCGGCTCCTGCGCCTGCTTCTCCACAACATACTACATCATGACGCATATGACGGCGATGGCCCGGGGTATTGACGCCAGCGGGAGCGACAACGCCACGAAATTCTCCCCGAAGTTCGTCTACAACATGATCAATGGCGGCTCGGACAGTGGCTCATGGATGTGGACCGCCTATTCCGTCATGCAGACGAACGGTGCCCCCACCTGGGCCGAGTGGCCCTACGACAGCAACTACCGCGAGTGGCCGACGAGCGGCGCGACCTGGCGGAACGCCATCAACTACCGCATGGATCAGCAAGGCAAGATCACGGGCGTTGACACCGCCACCGGACTCGACAGCCTCAAGGCTCTGCTTGCCAACGGCTACCTCGTCACCTATGCCACCGACATCTACGGCTGGCAGTTCGGCACGATCCTGGACAACCCCGCCACCCCGGGGCCGGACCCCGAGACGGGCAAGAAGGTCTGCAAGTACGGCAACGGCGCCTATGGCTCGAGCGGGCACGCCATGACCATCGTCGGCTACGACGACAACCTGTGGGTCGACGTCAACAGCAACGGTGCGGTCGACGCCGGCGAGCGCGGTGCGATCAAGATCGTCAATTCCTGGGGGACGGGGTGGCAGGACGCCGGTTTCTGCTGGGTCTCCTACGACGCCCTGAAGACCACCAGTGCCGTCGCGGGCTGGAACGGCGGAGCAGGGCGGGTCAAACTGTTCTGGTACTCCGAGGTGTACTGGATCACCGCCCGCGCGTCCTACGCACCGTCGGTCATCGCGGAGTTCACGGCGAACACCGCCTCGAGAAATTCGATCCGCGCGGAGTTGGGCGTGTCGAACACCACCAGCAGCTATCCCTCGCAGTACTGGTCGACGAACGCCCTGTATGGCAGCGGCGGCACCTACGCCTTCAACGGAACCACCACTGCCTGCGACGGCACCTTCGCGCTCGACTTCAGCGACATCGCTCCCGCTCCCGGCCAGGCCACGCGCTGGTACCTCAAGATGCAGGGCGCCCCTTCCGTCACCATCAAGAGCTACAAGGTCGTCGACATGCTCGGCGGCACCGAGGCGGCCGCCGGGAATCTGCCGTACACCTTCGACGTGGCCCTGAAATATTTCCCGGTCGACTTCACGCGGGGCGGAACCCCGCTGCCGACGCCGACGGGCCTCGCCGCCAGCGATGGCGCGGTCAAAGGCAAAATCGTGGTGACGTGGAATGCGGCTCAGGGCGCTGGCGGCTACAAGGTTTTCAGAGCCGCCTCCGTGGACGGCGCGAAAAGCGAGGCGTCCGCCTGGATCGCTGGCACCACCTTCGAGGACACCACCGTCGCTCCCGCCACGCTTCAGTGGTATTGGGTGAAAGCGGCGAAGGATCTCAGCGGCGGCTCCGCAAGCGCCTTCAGCTCCTCTGACTCTGGCTACTCCCTTTCAGACGACGCGCAGGCACCAGCCGCGGAGCTTGGCCCCGACGCCCCGGTATTGACGGCGCAGGATCTTTCTTTTCCCGTGGTGTATACGGACAATCTGTCGATCAACCGCGCGACCATCGACGGACAGGACATCGTGGTCAAGGGACCGAACAGTTTCGCGGGCGCCGCGGCTGTCGTCTCGATCTCGACCGACGGCAACGCGCCCTCGATCACGGTCGTCTACAAGGTCGCGGCCCCTGGTGGTGCCTGGACCGCCGCCAACGCCGGGCCCTACAGCTTCGTCATCCAGGCGGGGCAGATCCGCGACACCGGCATGAACGCCGTTCCCGCACAGACCATCGGCGCCCTCTTCATCAACCCGTGAACCCATGGTGGTGCCGGGGCGCGGAGTAGCCACACTCGCTATGCTCGGCATCAAGAAGGGTGAGGTTGCCGGACGCCGCGGCTTTTCTATTTCGTGTAAACGATGGTGGGAAGTTCGTTGACGGCTTTGGCCTCGATGTCGAAACACTGACCTACGCGTGCCCCGGGTCTGTATTCCATCCAAATACCGACTTTGTATCTTCCTGGCGGCGCCTCACCGAGGTACCCTCCTTTGCCTCCTCAACTAGGACAGAGGCGCGAGATCGACTCCGTGGTGTTCAGTATGGTCCTGCGCGCCTCGGGATCGAACACGACGATGTGCGCCATGCCGGTGGAGATGCGGTTGTCCGCTCCGTTCTTGGTCTCCCGAAGATCCGCGCATACCTTGTAGAGTCCGACCTTCCTCGTTCCGTATCTCCCCTTGTCGCTGGCGGTGAGCGCGACTTCCATCGGACTGGCCAATAAACGGTAGGTGGCTTTCCGGTAGCTGTCCTCGCGGGTGGGTTTGAGGTTGGCCAGTTCCGCCGGCATATAGGGCGCGGGGGGGGCTGCCTGCTCGGGTTTGGCCTCGACGGGTTTGACGGTCTTGGCGCGGGGGGCGGAGGTTTGGGCGGCGGCGGACGGCGGGGGACTGGCGTTTGAAATTCCTTTTCCCGCGGCGGTTTTCGATGCCGCTTTCTCCGTTGAGGCGGGGAGCGGCCCCTTCTCGGCGACGGCAGGTGGCTCCGGCGTCTTTTCGGGTTCGACTTTCCGCGGTGAATCGGTGCCGAGCAGCGCGTAGAGCACTGCCGCCACCGCTATCGCCATAAGTAATAAAATCGCTTTCACGCCTAAGTCCCCTCATGGATGTCGGACGACGGACTACTATACCACAATAAGAACACAAAGTGAAGAGGACTTTCCACGGTGAACGTGACCGGCTGCGGCGGAACCTCTCACCTGTTTGTGTTTTCTGCCCCGAAGGGGCTGTGTAACAAAGCCCAGGGTTGGCGCCCCGCGCCTACCCTGGGTGGGAGTTGGCATTATTTCAACCCCACCGGGGTTGTGTCGGAAATGGCGCGCTTCAGATACCGTTACACAACCCCTTCAGGGTTGCTTCGCATACCCCCTTGACCCAGGGTAGCGCGTTC
>CAYTFM010000071.1:0-23107 GCA_964436735.1 uncultured Victivallales bacterium
GGACAGAACGAGGGCATGCTCACCAACTACATCGTGTTCGACCCGAAGATGGTCAACACGCTTCAGATCAGACGGTGGGACGGTGTCGCCATCCTCGGCTTCCAAGTCGGAGCCCCCCAGGAGTGCGTCTTCGCGCTCGGCTGCGACGCCACATCGGAAAGCGAAAAGGTGGCCATCCCGAAATTCATGCGGGACGGACGGCGCGCGGTCGCCGAGGCCATGGCGGACATCAACTGGGAGCCGCCCAAGGCCGACGTGGCGTCAGTGGATAAATTGCTCGCCGAGGCGTCGGAACTGCTCACGGAATACCCCGACGCCGAACTGCGGAAAAAGCTGGACGGCCTCTCGGAGAAGGCGAAGGCACTGAACCCCGACGACCCGTCCGCCACCACCACCATCAAAGAGGAAGTGCGGAAGCTCGCCGATGAAATCGCCGCCCGCGCGCTGTCGGCGCAGGGAAATTGAACGGAAGGATACGATCACATGAGTCAGAGAAACGATCAGCTTATGACGCATACGCTGTCACGGCCGGCGTGGGAGTGGGTCGACGGCCACGTGCTTGGCAACGGCGACGTCGGCGCGGTCGTCTGGGGGCATCCCGGACAGATCAGCGTCGGGCTTTCAAAACACGACGTGAACGATTTGCGCGGCGCATGCGCCAAAGACGGCTGGAACGCCACGTACAAGGATCTGCGCCAGATGGCGATCGCCGGACACCGGAACTTCGACGAGTTGCTCTCGCCGCCCCGCGGCGCTGCGTTCAAGGGGCCATTCCCCGTCTCTTGTGGCCGCCTTTCACTCGAATTATTCAGAGGCGTCCAGATGGTCGGCTACGAACAGACGCTGGACATGCGGACGGCTGAATGCCGTTGCGTCTGCCGCCCAACCCCTTCCGCGAAGAACTGGGGAATGGCCTACGCTCCAATCGAAGTGACCGTGTACACGCATGCCAAACGCAACCTCGTCGCGGTCGAACTCCGCTGCGAGATGGAACAGCGCGCCGCATGGCGGTTCGACTACAGCCCCGGAACCGAACTGCCGGAACTGCCCACCTACTCGATTCTCGATGGACGCGGCATCGGCATCGCCCAGCACAACCTACCGGAATCCGAGAGCTATGCGGTGGCAATCAGCGTCGACGGGGCGGGCTCCAAGACCACCGCCACGTCTTTAGGCTTCACCGGTCACGTGGGGCTTGGCGGAACGGCGGGCCCTGCGAGGATACTGCTCGGCGTCGCCAGCGGCAGGGACGCCGACCGCGGAGCGACGGCGTCGGACGTCGCCATCCGACAGATTGAGACGGCAACCGCGCTTTCATTGGACGAACTGCGCCACCCGCATCGCCACTGGTGGGAGACGTTCTGGAGCAAATCGGAGATCGACTATGAGATCGAGGACGTCGCGAGATTCTGGTGTTTCGGCGTCTACGCCCTCGCCTCGTCGACACGTCCCGGAAAATCGCCGCCCCATCTGCAGGGGATCTGGAACCAGTACGACGTGCCGCCCTGGCACGCCGACTTCCACTTCAACACGAATCTGCAGGAGTGCCACTGGATCGCCTGCCCGTCCAACCATCCGGAACTACAGGAATCTCTCGTCAGGGTACTGACAAAAGACTGGCGGGAAAGCCACCGCGCGATCGCGGCCGCCGTCTACGCCGCCCCCGGACTCGCCGTCCCGTTGTGCGGCGACTGGCGCGGCCGGGCGATCGGCTGGGGCGGACTCAGCGTCGAGCTTGGCATGACCGCCTGGATGGCCCAGCACCTATGGAAGCAATGGTTGTTCACGCGCGACATATCGCTCCTTAAAAATGATGTCCACCCTTACCTCGCCGAATGCGTCGAGTTTTACCGGAGCGTTCTTCACCAGCGTGAGGACGGCCTTTGGCATGTCGAACTGTCACACTCCCCGGAACAGGTGGCTGTGGACAAGGATGGCAGACACTACTTCGGATTCGGCTCCGATCCGACCATCGACCTGGTGTTCATCAAGGCCCTGCTGGAGGCGTATGTCGACGCCTCGGCCATTCTGGGGATCGACGAGCCGTTGGTCGCAGAGGCCAAGGCCATGGCGGAGCGTCTTCCCGAGCCTGCCACAATGAACGGAGTTTTGATCGACTGCGCCGTCGGTTTCTTCAGGGAGGGCGACGCCCCTGGCCGCTTTCCCGTCTCGCATCGCCACCCCAGCCGACTTGTCGGGATTTTCCCCGGCGACGAGATTGGACTGCACAGCCCCCCCGACACGCTCGAGCTCGGGAGACGATCGTTCAGGGAGTTCCTCAGCTACGGCGACGAGGGCTTCACGGGGTGGTCGATGGCGTGGCAGGCGGCGATCGCCGCCCGCCTTGGACTTGCCGATGAAGCTGAGGAGCGGCTGAGCGTCCTTGGACGATATTTCACCTTGGCGGGACTGCTCAACAGCCACAACAGCGTGGACGAGAGTTATGGACATCCTGGCGGCGCGCTCTTCCAACTCGAAGGCTCGCTCGGAGCCGCGGCCGCCGTCAACGAGATGCTCCTGCAAAGCTCACACGGATTCATCAGGGTCTTTCCCGGCTTGCCGGAAAGACGCGCGGCCTCGTTCAGAAAGCTGAGGGTCGAGGGTGCGCTCCTCGTCTCGGCGGAGAAGGTCAAAGAAGGCGTTCTATGCGTGGAGATCACGGCAGAGGCCGACGGCGAGTTCACCCGGGCAACCCCATGGCCCGGGAAACGGATTAAGTCCTTGACGAAAGGCTCCGCCCGCGTCATCGACGAGGATGGACTCCGGATGAACGTGGCGGCGGGAACAACCGTGAGATTCACCTGCGAGAAGGAATGAGCAGGACGAGTAATCAGCATATCCTGTTATCATGTCAAAATAGTTCCGGCGCTGCCGGCTAACTTGCGCAAAGAAAGGTAGATGGCAATGGGAACGCAGATTCGCTTCGGGCTTTATGGCTGCAACATGTATCGGACAAAAGAACTGGTGGAGGGCGCGCAGGCGGCGCATCCTGACCGGCTGAAGATTGTAGCATGCTTCGACATCACCCGCGAGAAAGCCGATTTCGCCGCCGCGCAATACGGAGGTGTGCCGTATTATGACGAGGCGAGCTTTCTGCGGCATGAGATGGACGTTGTGCTGATCTCTCTGCCGCCCTATCTGCATCCCGAGGCATTCGCCCACACGGTGGCGGCGGGCAAGGACGTGTACCTGGAGAAACCCGTCTGCGTGGACGCCAAGGGTCGGGCCATACTCCTGGAGGCGCAGCGAAAGCACAAGGTGAAGTGCTACGTCGGCTTATCATACCGCCATATACAGCCCTTCCTTAAAATCGCCGAGTTGCTGCGACGCCCCGACGCCGGGCGCATCCTCAGCGTCAACGGGCATTGGATGTCACCCGGCGGAGCGGTTCCCCCCCCCGATCCGAGCCAGCGCAACTGGCGGCATCGGATGGAGCAGGGCGGCGGCCAGTTGGTCAACCACTGCTGTCATTTCCTCGACTGGTGCCGCTGGATCGGCGGCGAGTTCAGCGCGGTCTCCGCAGTCGACTTCACGCCTGGCAACCCGCCCGAACCGCACGAGGAGATGGAACTGCAGAGCTGTTTCACCTACCGGAAAAGCGGCATCGCCACTTTCCACCTGTCACAGCATTCGCACCAGGGATTGTTGTCGGGAACCGTCCTCACCGAGAACATGGGCATCCGCTGGCAGTGGTCGTCCCACAGCTTTGTGAAAGTCTTCAAAACACGTCCGCACGCCGCCGACGAGATTGTCGAATGGGCCGGCACGGATGGCGACGCGGACAACACCGCCGCCTCGCGGAACACGCGCCAGATGAGGGAGTTCATGGACGCCTGGCTCGCAGGGGCGGAAATGCCGATCTCGCTGCAGGACGGCATCGCGGCCTACGACATGGCCATGGCCGTCCGCGAGAGCTGCCGGGCGGGACGGACGGTCGCACTTCCAGAATCGGCGGCGATATAGTAGAACACAGACGTGTGCCATGAGAAGCTTGGCATGATGGAACGACACCACAAGGAGGAAAGTGTGAAGATCCCATTCAGTCCCGCTGTCTACGAGCACGCCGCCAGGTTTGTCTCCCGATCACCCTGGGAGGTGTCGCGCGACGCCGAGCTGTTGTTCGCGGCGCACCGAGCCGCCTGGCTCACCTATCGGCATCAATCACTCACAGTGGGAATAGACATTTACAACCTCGAGGCGGAGGCCTATGGAGCCGTCGTGGAGAAACCGGACGGGAATGCCGTCCCATCCATCCACCGTCCGCTTCTACGCTCGCTCGACGAGGGCTTGGCATTGAAGCCGCTCGAGCCGGCGCGCGATGGCCGTCTCGCAATGGTCATTAACGTTGGGCGGAGGCTGAAACGGGAACTGCCAGACGCGCCAGTGAGGATTCCTGTCGCAGGACCGTTTTCCATCGCATTCAATCTTTTAGGCGTCAACACGTTATGCGAGAATGCCGCCTTGGAACCGGAGAAAACCGCCCAATTGCTCTGGCTGCTCGCAGAGCACCAAGCTGCGTTCTGCAGGGCGATCGCCTCAGCGGAACTTGATGTGGCGTTCTTCGAATCCGCGGCAGCGCCTCCGATGCTCTCGCCACGGCAATTCCGAGAGCTTGAGCTTCCCGCCCTGAAACGCATTCTGGAATTGGCGGCGGATAGCGTCGGCCATCCAGTCCCCTGCATCATGGGCGGCGACACCTATCCAATTCTTCCGTGCATTCACTCGACGGGAGCCACGTTCCTCGTCTGCAATGTCGAGACGGATCAAATGTCGTTCGTCGTGGCGGTGTGCCGGACCCACCCTCATGTGAGAATCGGCGTGAACATGGACGCCGGCGTGGTCGCCTGTGACGATCCGGCGCGCATCCGCAAGGAGATCGACCGCATCTTGGCGTTCACCGACAACCGGCCGAACTGCCTGCTCGGATCTGGCGCGCTTCCCTATGAAACGCCCAAAGAAAACATAGACATAATCAGAACCTATATTGGGCAAGGCAGCCCATAGGCTAAAGAACGATAGAGGGGACTTGCTATGACAAAATTGAGGGGATGTGTGCTGGTGTTGTGGGTCACACTTCAGTTCTCTGTGGCCGAGGAGCGCAAACCGGAGGTGAAGGCCACCTGGGACCGCCTCAGCGACAAAGTGAAGACCGACATCGAGAAGGTCGAGCCCTATTTGTACCGGACGCTCCACGCATACTGGACGGACGCGCCGCCGCTGATGGACGGCTCGCTGGACGACGCCTGCTGGAAAGAGGCAGAGGTGGCCGGCGACTTCTTTGTCGAGGGCTCGATTTTCAAAGACGTCCTCAAGCTCCCCGTCAACCAGAGTGAGGTCAGGATCTGCTATAACGCCGCCAACCTCTACATCGCCTACAAGTTGCTCGACAAGGACATGGACAAGCTGCAGAAGGGGCGCCCTCAGGACACCCGCGACATCATCGACGTCCATGCCGATCAAGTTGAACTGTTCCTCGATACCACGCCAGGGGAGGACCGCACCAAGACCGACCGCTACGCCAACCGCTATTTCCAGATGTGCGTCAACCCGCAGGGGACCACCTACGACTCGCGCGGCTACTTCGGTCTCGAATGGAATCCCGACTGGGAGACCAAGACCTCCATCACCAACGAGTTCTGGACGGTCGAGGCGCGCATTCCGTTCCATGAGCTGTGTTTTCCCGCCGAACCGACGGCCACGCCGCGGAAAGGGGAGACGTGGGGATTGATGCTGGCCCGTGACCAGGGGGCGTTCAGCGAGTGGAGCCGCTGGACCTCATCGGGCATCCAAACCAATGGCGGCTTCCACGAGGTCATGAACTTCGGCCGTCTTGTCTTCATGGGCAGAAAGAGCGGCGCGCCACTGCCGCAGGTCGCCACCGATCCCAAGGCCACGCTGAGCTTCGGGCGCAACGAGCTTTCCTTCGCCGTCGACGGCGGCGCCGATGACGGCGCGTTCACGCTGACCCGCGGCGCGTCGTCCGTCGTCGAGACGAAAGTCGCCCCCTCGCCCGCCACCCGCGTCTCGTTCGATCTGTTCGAGGGGGGCGACCTCCACGCCCGCCTCGCGCTCACCGCCAACGGCGCCCCGGTGTACCAGTACGACCTCAAGCGGAAGCTGCCGGTTGTCGCCGCCACCTTGGCGACGATCCTGCGCGAGACAGGAACGGTCGCCTGGACGCTCGAGATGATGCGCATCCCGCAGGCGAAAGAGATGCTCGCCACCTGCCGCGCCCTCGGCCTCGAGGCGGCCCGCTTGAAAGCAGTGTTCGAGTCCGGCGCCATCCCGAAGGACGCCCTCGACGCCTTCCAGAAACTTAACGCCGACTGGCGGAAGTTCTCATTCGACGCCCAGCGCCTCAAGATCTATCCCGCCGGCGAGGAGCGCGCCTTCGCCGCCCTCCCCGTCGATCCCTACGTCAAAGTCTTCCCACGGCAGGTGCCGACCGAGGGCGTCATTCCTGAGGTCCGCATCCGCGCCGCCGGCAACGAACGCGAGTCGTTCCAGGTGGCGTTCGTCCCCTTCTGGAAGGAGCTCAAAAACGTCACCGTGACGGTGACGCCGCTGATCGGCAAGGAAGGCATCATCCCGGCCACGGAGGTCGAATGGTTCCGCGTCGACTACGCCCAGCAGCACCCCGACTACCGCAAAACCCTGCCCGGCTTCGATCCGGACGATACCGAATCGCTCCGCGACTGGCCGGACCTCCTGTGGCCGAACACGGGCACGCTGGACCTCCCCGCTGACCGGATCACCCCGCTCTGGTTCGACGCGCGCTGCCCGCCGGGAACCAAAGAGGGGGCGTATCACGGCGAGATCGTCGTCACCGCCGATGGGCAGACGGTCAAGATCCCCGTCACGCTCGAGGCGCAGGGGTTCGACATCCCGAGGCATCCGACGCTGAAGCACAACCACTGGCTCAGCTATCTGTGGCTCTCGCGTTTTCACGGCGCAGAGTTCAACACGAAGTACAAAGAGTTCCCGGAGTACCTGAAGCTCCTTGAACGCCACCTGCAGCTTCTCGAGAAGTACCGCGCCGCCACCTATCCCCTCGACAACGCCGCCTGGGACTGGATCACCACCTACTACGAGAAGGATGGCTCCTACACGTTCGACTTCAGCAATCTGGAAGCCGTTCTGCGGCTGAGCCGGAAATATGGAGCCAACTATTTCGGCTCATCCTTCGGCTGCAATCCCGGCGCCGTCATCCCGGTCTACAACGGCTCCAAGGTGGTCATCGACAGAGAGACCGGCAAGAAAATGCCATTAAAAGAATGCCCGAACATGAAGCCGCTCTACGAGAAGCACAAAGAGCTGAAACCCTATCAGGTCATGTTCCACAGTCCCTTCTACACGCAATTCCTCCAGCAGTACGTGCCGTTCCTCAAGAACGCCGGAGTGCTCGAGGACTCCTATTTCGAGCTGTACGACGAGTCTGGATCCTTGGCGATCATCGAGGGACATCGGATCCTGCGCAAGCTCGCGCCCGGCCTGCCGCTGATGAACTACGGCCCCCATCCGCTCGCCAAGGAGCGCAAGGCGCGCAGCGTCGGCTACGCCGACTGCTGGACGCCCGGCCTCGACAAGTTCGACAACCCCGAGGTCGTCAAAACGTTGAAGGAGCGGCGCGCGAAATACGGCGAGAAGTACGGCTTCTACGTCTGCGGCGCCATGGAACGCCCCGACGGCAAGACGACGCCCTACCTCAAACTCAGCCAACCGACGATCGCCATGCGGGTACTTAACTGGTTCGCCTGGAAGCACCAAGTCGACAACTACCTCATCTTCATGCTCTTCACCGGCTTTCCCGAGAAAGGCTGGCCCGTCAAGCCGACCGTGGCGGTCTCGGACAACGTCGGCTACAGCCCCCTCGCCTACCCCGGCCCCGCCCCGGACTACGACCTGATCCCCAGCGTCCGCCTCGCCTCGCTGCGCGACGGCATGGAGGACTACGAGTACTTCAAGGCGTTGCACGATCTCGGTGCCTATCTCGACGACCAGTTCGAGCCGCATAAAAAACTGCGTGAGCGGATCGACGCCGAATTGGTCGTCCCCCCCGGGATTTGCGACGCGCAGGACGAGTGGACGAAGGACGTCGAGAAACTGCGCGGAAAGCGAGAGAAGATCGCAGCCCTCATTCGGGAGGCGCAGGCCGCCGTCGACGCCTATCCGGAATCGTTGCTGAAATCCCCGTGATCGTTGATATAGTGGTTCCGCCGCACGATCGGGCGGCGCGCGCCGACGCTTGTGAATGCCGCCCTAGGGGGCACGGGGTCGGACACGGGGTGCTACCGGCTGGACGAGCATGTCCTCTCTCACGCGCCGGACCTCATGTTCCTCGAATTCGCCATCAACGACGCGACGGCTCCCCAGTCGCAGATCGAGGCCTGCGTCGAGTCCATCCTGTGCCGCTCGTGGACGCGGAACCCGCTGATGGGCGTCATCGTGCTCGTGAGCGGAAGCCGCCAGGACCACCAGGCGTCGCTCATCTACGCCGCGCTCGCCCAGCGGTTCGGACTGTATTGCGTCGATGTCGGAGCGGAGAAGCGCAGGCTGCTGCTATCGGAGAAGGAGTCCGACGAGTCGCTCTTCACCGATACAGTCCATCCCAGCGATCACGGCCACGAGGTGTATGCGGCCTGCGTGATACGGCTGCTCGACACGTTGTGGACCGCCCGGGCCGCGCCAAGGGGCGTGGTCTTGGGGAAAGAGTATCTGCAGTGGAGGACCGCCGAGTACATCGCCGCCAGGATGATTCCGCCCAACGAGGTGGACTGCGGCGGGATCTGGAAAATGGTCGACACTCACTACACCGAGTTCGACGGCACCTATCCGGTGATCTCCCAGTACCCCGACAGAACCACCTGGCCCTTCCCGTACCGGCATGGATTGTTGCGCTCCTCCACCCTGGGAAGCTATCTTGAAATCACCTGCGGCATGCGCGCCGTCGGCCTGTCCATCGACTACCGCCAAGGCGAGACCGAGGTCGACGTCCTGGTGGACGGCGTCTTGAAAGACACGTTCAAAATGAAGATGGACGGCGGGCGTTTCCCCCGCTATCCTGAGGTGAAATCTCTTGATGGGCACAAGCACACGACGCGTTTTGTCCTTAGTAAAGGGGAGATGTATGTAGGGTATGTGTTGATTAGGTGAAGTGGCACAAATCACACCGGCTCGTGGTAGTAGCGGGTTAGCAGATGCTCGTTGACCGCCTCGGGCGTGTGACGCCCATCAAAGGTGAGGTAATAGCGTTTTCCTCCCGCCTTTGGCTGGAAGAAGGAATGCCCCTTGTCGTCGATGGTCACCCCCCCCTCCTCCGAGATGCCGAAATGGCCGCCATCGGGCTCCAAGGCGAACAGCATCGAGGTTTGATCCCATGACTGGCGATTGCCAATGGGGCCGGGGGCTGTCCGCGACAACTGCGCCGGCCCCTCGTAGAAGTCCAGATAGCCGATCTTCAGCGGGTTGGCGTCCTTCAATTTCACGTCCACGCGGGACCAGTCGACGCGGACCAGTTCCCCAATCGTATAATCGGAAATAATCACATCGGTCGGCCAGTCGGCCATGACGTCGCGCATCGCGGGGATGTCGCAAATGACGTTGAACTCTCCTTCCTTCTTAGCGGGATCGTTGCACGCCACGAAATCGCCCGCCATGATCGAGAGGAACTGCGTCTTGCGCCGCGCCAACTCCATGCCGTCAAACGGTATGCCGTCGCCCCTGTGATTCGCCTTCGAGCGGAGAAGGCCGGAGAGATTTGACGCGAAACCGGTGGCGACAACCCGCACCGAGTTGTCGGCAGCCTCATGGAGAGCCTTCCGCAAGGCGGCCACGCCGTCCATCACCTTCTCGGGCGCCAGCCACTTCCCGCCGGCGATGGCGGGAGCATACTGCTCCAGTGCGATTTTCACCCTGCCGAAATAAATGCCAAGCGGGCAATCGTGGGCCCCGTAGTAGCGATTGAGCGCGTCGACGGCGGCGACCGACCACGGGTTTGGGTTGCTCGAAAGCCCAAGGACGAGTTTGGTCTTTCCCGACGCATGCGCCTGGGCCACCATGATCTGGGCGAAGGCGTCGTCGATGTCATTGCCCATGTCGTTGTCGTAGATCACCACGAATGGCTCCGGATAGCTCAACTTACCTGACATGCTATTTCCCCTTTCCTTTGATTCTTTAACTAAAAGCCGATAGCACTTCCTCTGATCACGCCACCTCTTCCACCCCGAACACCTCCTTGAACACTTTCACATACGCGGCGAAGTCGCTCAACGAGCAGTCGGGGGGGATGCGATGGTCGGGCAGCGGGACATAGCCCCCCTCCTCAACCACTGGCCGAAGCCGTTCAAGATGCGCCCGCACCACCGCCTCACCTTGCGGAATGAGGTTCTTGTCGACGCCTCCCATCATCTTGAGACGGCGGCCGAAACGCTTCCGCAACGCCACGGGATCGGCCCGCCACGACCCCACCTCGATCGGAAAAATGACGTCGATGCCCGAGTCGAGCCACAGAGGAAGAAGATCGTCGATCTTGCCGTCGCTGTCAAGCATGACCTGCCGCACGCCTTTCGCATGGTAGAACTCGACGAGCCGCCGGTAGTGCGTGTCATAGTACCGCTTGTACGTGTCAGGGGAGATGAGTGGTCCGCTCTTGCCGCAGCAGTCCTCGAAGATATAGGCGATCTCGAAGTGGCACTCCTCGAGGAGCGGGCCGTTCAGACGCATGAAGAAGTCGGCCTGGTGCTCGATGATTTCTTCGTAGAGCGCAGGGTCGTCGTAGCACAGATACGAGATGCCTTCGAGCCCCAAGGTGTTCCGCGTCATACCGAAAAGGCTTCCGGCGTAGAGCGAGAGCGCATGCGTCCGGGCCTCCAGCGCGCGGGCTTTTTCACGCCATCCGGCCGCTCGGCGGGCGGGAGTGTCAGGATCAATGAACCTCTTGTATGTGCTCCACGCCTCCCGGGTCATCTCTCCCGGCGTGATGACATGCGGCAAGGAGGAGAATTTTTTGCTGTGCTGGGTGACCGCCCCAAAGATGTCCCGTGACGTGACCGTCTCATCGGTCTCCTCGACCACCTCGGACATCCGCTCACCCTCGGGGGCGATGGGGTAGTAGTTCACCAAGCCATGCCCTCCCCACATGCCGGCCTCCCAGTCGTCGTCCATGCCGGTCACTGCGGCGATGGCCGAGTCGTCCGCAAGCCCCTCGCCCCGCCACCGCTCGATCGTCTCGCGCCAGTAGCCAAAGTACCACACCGGTAGGCGATCGGGCTTCTTATAGCTCATCACCGCGTCGAATCTCCCGCGTCCGCTCATCTTATCCTTCATGATAACACCCGCGTCGTCAATGTCATCGCCGATGTCGGTGTCAAGAATGATGGGAATCGTCTTTGCCATACCACTCGCCTCCTTGTTGTGATGTGATCAAGTATAGGGGGCGGGACGGTGGCGCACCATGGAGGAAACGGGCGGGTTCTTTGCACTTTCCGGCGTTTTCGCGGGATTACCCGCGAAAATCATGAAAGAGCTTTGCGGAATTGCCGGCGGTAGGCGGCGGGCGGCAGTTTGGCGTTGCGCTTGAAGAACTTGGAGAAGTAGAAGACGTCGTTGAAGCCGCACCGCTCCGCGACCTCCGCGACGGTGAGCTCCGTGGTCTCCAGCAAGCGCCGCGCCTTCTCCATCCGCGAGGCGATGATGTGGCGCAAAGGCGACTGTCCGGTCGTCCGTTTCACGAGGTGGCGCAGATGATCTTTGCTGAGGTAGAGGGTGTCGGAGAGGTCGTCGAGCGAGACGTCCCCCTCGTTCTCTCGGATGATGTGCAGCGCCTTCTCGATGCGTCCGGCATTGGTCGTTCCAGCTGTCGGCGCGCCTGTCTGGACGATTCGCCGCGCCAGACCGACGATCTGCGAGAGAAGTCCCTGTGCGACCAATTCGTAGGACGACTCCTTCGCGTCGAGCTCGGAGGCAAGAAGCTTCAAGGGGTATCTGAGCCCCCCCGCGTTGTCGCGCCACGTGCCTGCGAGATCCTCCAAACCGCTCCCCGAAACGCCGACGCAGATGGCAGCCAGTTCGACGGTGTTTCTCTGCTCGTGAGCGACACCAGCTGGAGCGATGTGGAAATCGTTTTCCGCGAAACGCCACCGCTGATCGTTGAACGCGATCTCGCCTTCGCCTTCGACGTAGTAGACGATCTCCAAGACGTTGTGCGAATGCGACCGCACCCACGCGCCGGGACGGTGCCGGGAGACAAAACAAAACTCGAGCTTCATCGCCATCAACGTTTCCTCAAACTGCCGCATTCAGCATCGGCCGACACGAATTCAACGATATTCCCACCTTGGAGGTTTTGCAAAACCCGGCCGATCATCTGGGAAAAATCGTCTCGGAATCGCCTTGGCACTCGATTTTCCGCAACTTCAAAGTATTGTACGCAGTCGTTTTCATCACCTAAAACCTCAGGACCTATGATCACACCAGAGCAGTCAACCGCCGGGCTCAAAGACATTGCCGAACGATTCCATGTCTATGGCGACTATGTCCATGGCAAACCGCACGGATCGGGGCACATCAACGACACCTATCTGCTCACCTTCAACCAAGGAGGGAATCCTGTCAAATTCGTGCTCCAACGCTTGAACCATCACATCTTCAAAGATCCCAACGCCGTCATGGAGAACATTGAGAGGGTCTCGACGCATATCCGTCAAAAGCTGAATGGCACGGCGGACGCCTCTCGGCGGGCGCTGATCATCATTCCAACGCTTGACGGCGCCTGGCTTCACCACGACGCGAAAGGCAACTACTGGCGAATGTTCGTGCATATCGAGAAGGCGGAGACCTACGATGTGATCGGCTCGCCCGACCAGGCGTTCCAGGCCGCGAAGGCCTTCGGCGAGTTTCAGATGCGGCTCGTCGACCTGCCTGGCGGGAGACTCCGCGACACCATTCCCGACTTCCACAACACCCCCAAGCGCCTCAACGCGCTCGAGGAGGTGGTGAAAAATGATCCCGTCGGACGCGCCGCCGCCACCAGACGGGAGATCGACGCCCTCCTCGGACGCGGGGAAATGGCGGGGCACCTTCTCGCCATGAACGCCGAGGGACGCATCCCCGAGCGCATCACCCACAACGACACCAAGTTGAACAACGTGATGATCGACGAGGAATCGGGCGAGGGCATCTGCATCATCGACCTCGACACCGTCATGTCCGGCTTCGTCAACTACGACTTCGGCGACTTGGTCAGAACCTGCTGCTGCTCGGCCTGGGAGGATGAGCGGGATTTGTCGAAGATCGTCCTGAATCTTGAGATGTTCGAGGCTCTGGCGAAAGGCTACCTGTCAACAGCCGGAGGGTTCCTCACCGAGGCCGAGCGGGCGCATCTCGCCTTCGGCGGCAAGCTCATCACCTACGAACTCGCCATGCGCTTCCTCGCTGACCACTTGGCGGGAGACGTCTATTTCAAAATCCACCGGGAAGGACACAATCTCGACCGTTGCCGCGCGCAACTGCGACTTGTCGAGGAGATCGAGCGGTGCGAGCCGGAGATGCGCGCCATCGCCGCGGCTCTACGGTAGGCATGACCGGACGGAAGGGCGGACAGACTCATTTGTCGGATGTGAACTTCCTGTTTTTCCCTGCTTGGTTCCTCGTCCAAAACTCGACATCATCCTCCTTCTGCGCCTCGGCCGTCGACTGCTTGTCGGCGACGAAGTGAGAGAAGGCAGAGAACTTGCCGGCCTTCTCGTCGTCGCCACGCTGCTTACTGCGGAATGCGATGAAGAGCACAAAGACGATGACGAGGATCAGGACGACGACCACCACATTCATCAAATTCTCGTATCTGGTTTTCTTTTTCTTCTCCACCTTATTTCTCCCTCCGGTAGTACCAGTTCTGGTCGCCATTCAGTCCCGCCAGCAACGCCTTCTGCGTCATCCACTCCGTGTGCCCGTCGGCGAACCACATGTTGATCCCTCCCAGATGCCGATTGCCGACAGGCGGGAGCGAGCCGCACGTGAGCGAGGCATAATATAAGTACATAAGATCCCATGTGCCAGCGTTGTACCAGTCGGTCGCCTCGCCGAAGACAATCGATTGGGAGGGGATTGTGGTGGACGCCAGCTTCACGCGGTTGTTCCCCCATGTGTCACGGTCATGATAGCCACAGCACCTGCCCACCATTCCGCCAGTTCCCGAACCTGTGTTCCACCCATAGCCGCCCTCGTAGCAGTATTGCGTGATCGCATCGTTCGGATTGACCCAACTGGGGCAACGATACGCGCCAGGATTCCGGCCTATGCTCGGATTCGCGTAGGCGGTCGCATATGGGATGCTGAGGTTCAAGTAGGGCGACGTCTCCACTTTCCACCCCCAGGGACAACCTTTACCCCCCCCGCCGGTGTACTCGACTGGAGCGTTGCTGATCGGCATCCATCCCAGCCAGTCGTCGGAATAGCCGAAAACGCCAAGGCCTATTTGCTTGAGGTTGCCGGCGCAGACGGAGCGTTTGGCCACTTCCTTCGCATTTTTCAAAGCCGGCAGCAGCATGGACGCGAGAATGGCGATGATGGCGATGACCACCAGCAGCTCGATCAAGGTGAAGCGCCAGGCGAAAGGATGGCATCTCTTCATAAAAGCCTCCCTACCGTGCCTTATAGCATTTTTTTGGAAAAAAACTTTCTATTTCACCCGTTTGAAAAACCAGTTCACATCGCCATTCGCACCGGCCATGATCGCCCGCTGCGTCATCCATTCCACATGGCCGTCGGCGAACCAGAGGTTGATGCCGCCTTGATGCCGGTTGCCAATCGGGGGCGTCGGCGCCGTGCTGGTCGGATGCTGCAGATACAAAAGATCCCACGTGTTGATATACCAGTCGGTCGTCTCGCCGCAGACGGCCGACTGCGAGGGTATGGTGGTGGTGGAGAGTTTCACACGGGTACCGCCCCACACATCAGCCTGATGGTAGCCGAAGGCGTTGCTGATCAAGCCGTCGCCGGAGCCGGTGTTCCAGTCATACCCACCATCGTAACAGTAGTAGGCGGGGTATGCGGAATCTTTAATCCAGACGGGGCAGCGCAGCGGACCAGGATTCCAGCCGAGGTTCTTGTTCCAGCAGGTGTTTGGCTCGTAGGGCGTAGGGATGTTCGCATTGATGTACGGGGCGATCTCCAGCTTCCACCCCCAGGGACAGCCTGTTCCTCCCCCGCCAGTGAGTTCCACCGCGGCGTTGCTGATGGGCATCCAGCCCAACCAGTCGTCCGTATACCCGAAAATCCCCAGCCCGATCTGCTTGAGGTTGCCCTGGCACACCGTGCGCCGAGCCAGCTCCCTCGCATTCTTCAGCGCCGGCAGCAGCATGGCGGCAAGGATGGCGATAATCGCGATCACCACAAGCAGCTCGATCAAGGTGAAGCGGCTGAATGCGGGAAGGCGACTCTTCATAAAAGACCTCCGGATATATTCTTATAACATTTCCCCGACAAAAAAAAGCCTGTCATGGAATCATACACTCAAAAAACGGTGTCGGGCCATCCTTTCACTTCCTGTTGTCGCCGCCCCCCTCGTCCCTGTCCCGCGCCTGGTCGAACTTCTTCTTGCCGGTGATGCCGAGGATGACGGGTATGGCGTTGCCCTTGGAGACCGCCTTGAGCGAGGCGATCTTCTTCGTGGGCTGCGGATTCACCCATTCGGCGGCGAAGACGCACTTGTCGCCGTCGCGGTGAACAACCGCCGAGTTCTCGTAGTCCTGCGCCATCCACCAGTCGCTGATCTCGACCTTGTTTCTCATTGGCACAACGATCTTCTGGCCGTCGTCGTAGGTGATTTCATAGTCAAGGATCGACTCACCCTTCTCGGCCTTCACATACATGGAGGTCTGCAGGAAGAAGAGCTTCTCGAACTTCCCTCCCACCGGAATCGACGGCGACTCCTTCGGGAAGGTCTCTCGCTTCGGACCGGCGAGCACGACGCAGGATTTGCCATCGTTCTTGGCGGGGTCGATGACCTCGAAGGGAACCATGCCGGAAAGATTTCCGGAGCCAACCGGCATGTTCCGCATGTCGGCGTCGCGTCCGAAGTCCGTCCAGCCCCCCTTGCCATCACCCGCCACCTCATCGGCGAAGCCCTGGTTGACCGCCTTGCGCAGGTCGACGAACACGGCGTCCTCCTTCGCCAGGATGATCGAACGCTTTTTGCTGAAGGTCGCATCCTTGGCGGCGACGGCGTACGGGGATATCGAGTCGTTGAGCAGATAGGCCATGAGATTCTCGACGTATGCGGTGATCGTGGCGTCCTTGTTGAAGCGGTCGGTAGTCGTGACCATGGAAAGGAGGTACTCGCCCTTGCCGACTCTGCGGTCGGTGATCACAGCGTTGGGGCAGCCGGGTTCCTGGAAGTGCGGGGGCGCCGTGACCGTCAGGAACGAGTCGTTCAAATCGAGGCAGGTCTCGTAGACCGCGGCGTTGTGACCCCAAGGCGACTCCCACGCCATCTCGTCCTCGACGCCGTTGAAGATGTCATGCTTTTTGAAATAGTGCTCCACGATCGAGCTTTTTCCCATATTGTAGATCCGCTCGTCTGAGGACCATGGGATCGCCGCCGAGACGCACTGCTCGAACATGACGAGACGACCGCCAGCCGAAAGCCAGTTGAAGATCTTCTCGCCGGAGTCCAGCAGCGTGCCGTCCATCGAGTTCGCGCCGATGACGAGGGCCTGGTAGTTGTCAAGACTGTTGAAGTCCTTGATCAGCTCGTATTTGATCTTGAGCGTGTCCACTATCTCTTTAGTCGTCTTCACGCCCAACCCCGCGAAGGTCGAAGCGGCGGTGTCATACAGCGCAAGCTTCTTGGCAGGGAACGACGCCTTGCGGTCCTTCTTCGCCAGCGTGTATATGTCGTAAAAGTTCTCCGCTATCTTTGCGCCATTCGAGCAAAGATATATTTCAATGACATGCTTGCCGGACTCGGCCCCCTCGGGGATGACGATAGTGAACGGGATGGAGAGGTTCCCTCCCTGTGGGATGGCCAGCCCCTTTTTGACGAGGAGTTCCGACGTCTGTCCCTTGGCGGTTCTGAGCATGATGGACAGATCGACGACCGCGTCCTTCTCCGAATCGTTCACCAGCGTTATGGGGGCGGGCGTCGAGTCGCCGCAGAGGGGATGCAGGTTGTCTATGTCGAGGAAAGCCTGCATCGGGTTGAACGCATTGCGGTATGCGTAAATCGGCTCCATGATCGCCAACTCGCCCGATTTTGGCCACGGCTGGGCGAGGTTGTCGTGAAAGTCCGGATCGTTTTTGCAGCCCACGCTGGCGAACCCCGTGTTGAGTGAAACACCGTCGGTGATGTCATGATTCATCCGGAACATCTCAATCCAATGCTTCACATGCAGATACGCCTTGCGGTTCTTGAACGCCGGCAGATCGGTGTAGTAGGGACGCACGCCACCCGCGTTCAACGCAAGCCGCGCCCACGCCTCTTCGGCACTCTTCCCCGTGATGATCTTGATGTAGAGGTTCTTGTCGAAGTTCTCCTTGCGCAACTCGGCCCCAAGGGTGTCGAAGGTCTTCTGATGAATGCGGTCGTCGCTCACATAGCCGGTCTCCATGTTGACGAACGGCAGCGAGGATCCAAACCGCAGCTTGATCATCCCCGGAGTTTCTTTGAGATAGGGAAGAACCGATTTGTAGGAGCCGTAGTACACGCCGATATACTGATGGTCGTCCACGAAATCGACCTTCGCCTTGTGCTTGTAGGTGGGACGGCCGGTGGAACCGCTGGCCGGGCGGTTCTGCAGGTCGACCGCCTTGTGCGCGGCGTAGTATTTTTCGATGATCTGGTCAAAGCTTCCATTGTCCAGCAGATGGTCGTACAACTCGTTGCCATAGCTGATGAAGCTCAGCGACGGATGATTATGGAAGCTGACGAGCATTTCGGAGAAAGAGGGAAGCGTCTTCTCCAGCGTGGTGATCCGAGAATCCATGTGCATGCCGGGCCTCTCCTGCACTGGCACCATGGGGGTTGTCTCAGAGCCGTGCCAGTCGAGGTAGACGAGGAACCCCAGCTCGTCGCAGAGATTGAGGAAGGTCTGGTCGATGGACAACTCCATCGAGTGCGGGCGGAACGTGTTCACGTTGGCGAACTTCATCGCCAGCAGCGACTCCCGCATCTGCCCCTGATAGTTCATGCAGTAGGCGTCGTCCGGCACCGGGGCCAGTTTCTGCTGTTTCATGAACGCCCAGAAATAATCGTACTCGAACGCCAGCATATAGAAACGTTTGCCATTCAGATAGAAGTGTTTGCGTCCATCGGCGCCATCCTTGACTTCGATCGTCCGATAGCCGAAACGGACGATTCCCGCTTCTTTGCCGTCAAACTTTATCTTGAGATTGTAAAGAAAGGGATCGTCCGGCGACCATTCATGCGGATTGTCCAAGGAGACAGTGAATGAGTTCTTCCCGCCGAATGACACCTGCTGGGACAGTTTGCCCACAACCTTGCCGCCTTTGGCCTCCTCGATAAGCGCCTCGAGACTCGCCTTGCCCACCTTGTTCGTGTCGAAAACATCATACTGGACTTCGACACTCTTCTGGTCGCGGTTCACGCTCAGCCTGATGTTTTTGGCATAGAGATTGCCTCTGACCTCAAGCCGCACCGGAGCGAAAATCCCGGTGACCAGCGGATCATGCCATAGCATTTTATGACGGGTATGGATGGTCTTGACCAGCAGATCCGCCTTCTGCCCCGACTTGACGAACGAGGTGATGTCGAAGTCGAACGGATTGAAGTACCCCGCATGCCCGCCCACGTACTTTCCGTCGATCCACACATCGGTCCTGAAGCCCGCTCCGAAGAACTTCAGGAAGACGGACTGCGCGTCCGTCTTGAAGTCGGGAACGTCCACCACGCGCTGATAGAAGGCGATATACCCGGGCTTCATCCAAGCGTCCTCGACCTTGCCGTCGATCTTCTGACGGCACAGCGGCAGCGGGACATTGATAGTCTTCCATGCGCCGAAATCGTAACCGGGAGCGAGGAACTCGCTGACATTCCGAGGCCCGAACTTCTCGTCGATTGCGTAATAGTCGACGCAGTCCCCCGAGCGGTCCTGCAGCAGTTTCCAGTCACCGTCGAGGGAGATCGCCTTCCATCCGTCCGGAATTGGGTCCAGCACATATCCCTCGGCGAGGTTCCGGTTCTTCTCGAATCCGGGAATGCGGTCCTTGGCATAGACGTAATTTTCACGTGGTTCCATGGAGAGCTCCTCAGCACACAATTGCGCGCACAGTCCGACAAGAGCGACAAAGGCCACCATTATTTTCCTCATAGGATTCAACCCCTTTCATCCTGCCTTTTTATTATCTGTCAATTTGTAGTAGATACCATGGGGCGGCGGGTACGTCGGCAAAACTGAACTGAAATCCCTCAGCGGTCTGCGCCATGGATACCCCGTCGCCGATCGGCTGGCCGTGACCATCGAGAGCGTAGGCGGTCACCTGCGGGAGTCCGACGAGTCCGCGCAACGTCAGCGTTCCCGTCACCGGTTCGATCCGAGTGGGCGCATGCCCCCACTCGGCGAGTTTGGTCCGCGAGTCGTCCGTCCAGCTTTGATCGGTGTTCGCGACGCGTGCGCCAACGACAAGGAGGAGGCGTTCTGAGCTTGCGATAGGACGATCATCCAGACTGGCAACTTGCATGGCGGCGAAGGAACTCTCAAGACAAACCGTAAGGTTACTCGTCGAACGTTTTCCTGCCCTGCCGATGATCGCCTGCTGACGGGGCGTGTCAATCAGCACCCGTCCATCTTCACGCACCGCCTCCCATGTCAACTCGCCCGTGTCGCTTACGATAGTCCCATCTGGCACGTCCACTTCGCCTTCGGCCGGCGTGATCCGCGGACCGTTGAGGTCGGCAATGCGAACGCGGTGCGTCAACGCGGCGCGTCCCGGCACGTGCGGCAGCCAATAGGGATGCTCCCGATCCCCCTCCCGCCGTATGCTTTCCCACATCCAGGACGTCGTCAACTCCCGCCGCACCGTGCGATGAGCGCCTTGCGCATCGCCGCGGAGAAACATCAAGGCCCCGAGGGCGGTCTGCGCCATCTTGACGGGATTGTTGGCCATGTCGAACCAATAATACTGCCGCTGATCAGCCCACGTCGCCTCTGTATGGTACGGCTCGCGCCAGCTGAGATAGTCGTAGAAGAACACGCCGTCCCAGTCCTGAAGCCGCGCGTACGCCGCGACGACGGGAATGAACTCCGCGGCGTAGTCGTTGGGGAATGGCTCGTTCACCTCCGTGCAGAGATGGGGATACCCCTCGACGGCTCCGCGTGAAAGATGGGCGATGGCACTGCGGTCAGGTTCATCGACCATAGGGGTGTTCTTCACGGCTCCGTTGTCCGGATGCTGCCAGTAGAAATGACTGTCAGTCATGTCAAGAACGGTATTGGCCG
Source organism: uncultured Victivallales bacterium (assembly GCA_964436735.1). Classification (GTDB taxonomy): domain Bacteria; phylum Verrucomicrobiota; class Lentisphaeria; order Victivallales; family GWF2-38-69; genus CAYTFM01. The sequence goes on from CAYTFM010000071.1 coordinate 20,454, forward strand.
CCACCACCGGAAGAGAGCTCCAGCCGTAGTTGTGGTCCGAGTTTCCGAGGATCAACTGCCGCACGCCCAGATCGTCGCGCAGAAAGGAGCGCATCTCGCGGAAAAACGATTGCTCGATGTGGGAGTAAAACGCGGCCTCATCCTGGAAGCGCCCCGCGCTGGCCGTGGCGAAGTCTTGCGGCCGCAGACGGCGCACCGTGCCGGTTGACGGATCCTCGTCGGGCTTCAAATCGCTCGGCCATGCCTCCGACAACGCCTCCCGCCAGGTATACTTTTTGACAAGCCAGTCGTTCCACAGCTTATCAAGATCTGCCGCGTACGCCGCATGTATGTCTCCCCAGTTCGTTTTCTTTCCCGTCAGCTCGCCTTTGAGCTCGCCGCAGCGCCAGCGCTCGGTCAAATTGTTCTCGTTGGTGATCTCAATCAGCGCGACCGCCGGCTCGTCGATGTAGCGAAGGCCCGTGAAAGGATTGCGATGAAGCAGAAGTTCGCGCGAGGTCTCCTTCAGAAGTGTTTTCAGCCGCAGATCGAAATAGATCTCCGGCTTTCCCCAGCCAACCGACTCGGCGTGCTTCACGCCGTCGGCCTCGGAGAACATGCGCGCCACATGCAGATTCAAATCGACATAGATCCCCTGCTCCTTCAAGCAGGCGACCATCCAGTCAAGCCGCTCAAGCCCCTCCCCGTCAAGCGAACGGCTGCAGTCGGTGTCCCGCATGAGGATGCCGTCCGGCCAATGGTGGTCGATGGCGTGCAACCGCGCGCAGTTGACGCCGAACTTGGCCAACCGCCGGGCGGTCACCGGCGCAAGATGCCTCGGCGGCAACGGCTGGGAGCGGCACAGGTGCTGTCCCCATATCCGGAAGCGGCGGCCATCGCCGAAAGCGAGGTGACCGTCCACAACCTTCACGAATCCGTACTGCCCCGCAGGGCGGTGCAACAAGTGCGACACCTCCGTCGGACCGGGCAGATTATCGTCCCACGCCAGAGTGCATTCAGGCCATGCGTTCGTGTCAGGCATTGGCAGGTGACGGCTTCCGCTCATAAGGGCCCCTCAAGTGCGGGAAGGATGTAAAACAGAAACTGGAAGACCAGCTCTTCCGGGTAAGTGTAGCTTCTGTCCACGCGGAGCGCAAGGCTATTTGGAAACTTTATCAACAAATTAACGCGGACAACACGCCACTGAACAACGCGTAGTCGAATCACGCGGGAACGGGACGGAGCACTATTTCACCCGCTTGAAGAACCAGTTGACGTCGCCATTCTGACCGCCCATCACCTCCATCTGCCGCTTGCACTCGACATGGCCGTCGGCCCACCACAGGTTGACGCCGCCCTTGTGCCGGTTGCCGACGGGGGGGACCGGCGTGACGTTGGAGGACTTGGCGAGATAGAGGATCTCCCACGTGTTGGCGCCAGAGTACCAATCGGTGGTGTCACCGCAGACGAGAGACTGGCTTGGCATGGTCACGGACGACAGCTTTACCCGTGGTGTGCCACTCTGATCATGATAGCCGAAAAATTCGGAATTCCATCCGTATCCTCCTTCGTAGCAATAGGCGCTGGCGGCACTGTCATACACCCAGACGGGACAACGGTAGGCGTTGGGGTTCCTGCCAAGGTTTTTGTTCCAGCAGGAGTTGGGATCGAAGTTGTCGATTGTGATGTTCAGATACGGAGCCGTCTCCACCTTCCAGCCCCAGGGACACCCCGTGTTGCCCCCCGTCAAGACTTTCTGCGCATTGCTGATGGGCATCCAGCCCTGATAGTCGTCGGTGTACTGGACGACGGCTAATCCGATTTGCTGAAGGTTGCTGCCACAGGCGATCCGCTTGCTGGTGGCCTTCGCGTTCGAGAGCGCCGGAAGCAGGAGCGCCGCGAGAATGGCGATGATGGCGATCACCACCAGTAACTCTATGAGCGTGAACAACCTGCCGCATTCCCCGCATTGACGAAATCTCATGGTATACCTCCTGATTTGGGGATGCTGGCGGACAGATATTCCGCAAGGCCGACGGCGAGATCGCGCCCGAAAGCGCGCGCCGAATGGGGAAGCACAGCCTCACCGCCGGCACGCGCATAGGGTATCTCAAGGGCCGTTGCCAAAGTCACGCCGGGAAGTTCGCTCGCCCAGTGCTTGAGCAGTAGATGGGGATGCTCGACATTCCATTGTTCCCCATACGCCACATGGAATCGAGGATCTATTCTGAGCAACCCCGACGCATGCTGGTTGAAAAGTTCGCCGAACGTCATCACCTGGTCCCAGGTCTTTCTCGCACCCGAGAAGAAGATATGGCAGTTCTGATCGCCACGTATCCACGGGCAATGCAGATCGAGCACCACACGCAGCCGTCCCGACCATGCGGAAAGCAGTTCACGAATGGCGCATGTCTCGGGATAGATCTGCGGGTCTCCGTAGTCATGATTGTGGTCATACGGCCGACGGCCCCTGCCCTGCCGCCCCGGTAACACTGTCGCCGCACTGCCCCGCAATTCCCGGATCGCCCCGCCTTCCCGCATCAGCCCACGGGCACCGGCTGGGGTCCGGCCCGCCGCCCGGTCAATTCGTAGACATAGGCCAGAATCTCCGCCACCGCCTGGTAGAACCGCTCCGGAATCTCCTGGCCGACGTCGCCCGCCTCGTCGAGCATCCG
>CAYTFM010000071.1:23117-31334 GCA_964436735.1 uncultured Victivallales bacterium
TGTGATCATACGGTCGACCACTCTTACCCTGCTATTCATCTTCGACGCCAACCATGTCAACAAAAGGAACGATCAGGATATCCACATCCCGCAGCCGTGCTCCCACCTTGTCGTCCGCGAGCACCGCGTCGATGAATCCTTCGAGCGCGTAGTTCCCCACCATCTCGCAGGCATGATGCCGGCACGTCAACGCCACGCCAACACCGGCACCTTTATTCCCGAGGCGCAGTTTTGGCACCATGCGTCCTTTGCGGCTTTTGCAGAGCTCTACGACACGCATGTTCGAGTTCCCTTGATGCCTCGCCAGGAACGCCGCAAGATCAGCTCCCGTATACGGCACGGCGAATGCGAAACGAACCGCATCCGCCGGCAGATGGCAGGTGAATGCGGAATACTCCCGCATCGATTGCGCCCCGAGCCAGTTCCATGTCGCGCCATCGTCATAGCTCACGGCGGGACCAAGAGGTCCGAGCACCGCCGACTTCGTGAACTCGACGTTGATCGTGCGACCAGCCGCGTTGCGCACGCGGAAATGGAAATAGAACCAGTCGCCCTCAGTGTCCCTCAAGTCTTGATGCAGCCAGATCGTGTCCCCAGCAATCCGGTCGACAATGATATTTCCACCGGGAAAATCACTGTCCACCATGATCTCGCCGCCGATTCGATGTTCGCTATGGCTCATGAGCTTTCCCTTGCGCGCCATCATTTCTCCGCCAGTTCGATGAACGGCGACGGGCCGCAGGACCAGGCGCCGGTGTCGATCTCCAGGCGGACGCCGTCGGTCTTGACCGTCACCGGCAGTTCGTCGCGCCGCGTGCCATCCATGGCCAGCGCCCAGGCACGCAGAGCCGGCGCGTCCGCCGCGCGGGCGATGTCGACCATGAAGCGCCCCGTGCGCAGCAGCACCGGCAGGACACCCACTTTCCTCATCACCACGCCGTCCTCGTCCTCGTAGCTCTCGCCGCTGTTGCGGGCGTCGGTGGACACCACGAGCAGCAATCGCCGGGACGACTCCACCATCTGTCCGTCACGGGCGGAGAGCGTGATAGACGCGGACACCGAGGCAGATACGACGGTCATCTTCCCCACCTGCGCCGCTCCCTCGACCTTGTCCGCGCATATTCCGACAAGCCGCGGCGTGGTCACCGTCAGCCGCTTGCGAGGCGCATCGAGCAGGATCTCGCCCGTCTCACTCTCGTATATCTTCTTTTCCGGATCGGTGCGGTTGCCTTGCGGCAGAATCCCCTTCGCACGCAGTTGGGCGATAGCGCCGGCGAACGTGCCGCCCTCGCTGTCAACCACCGTCGAGTAAAAGGCGGCGTCCATGGTCTTGGCGCCGTCACCCAGGGGCAGACGCAACGCAGGTGGGACGGATGATTCACGCCCTTCCACCGCGGTGGCAAGTCCCGTCACCAGGCCGATGCGCGTTTGATCACCGCTGATCGCCTTCTCCGCATGGTCAAGCGCCAGATCGCGACTCAACGGGATGTCGACCCGGTGCGGCGCCGCCGCCACCGCCCCTCCCATGAAGGCCAGACCGGTGACCACTTGGCTGGCGCGGGCGACGGGATCGGCGCCGACATTGAATGGGCCGGCCACCACGGGCTTCAGGGCGACGGGCCAGGAATGGGCGCACAGAATGGACATATTCTGGAAACTGCCATCGGCTCCCACCGACAGCCCTTCCTCGTAGCGGTAACGGTTCCAATACACCTGCCCGTACTCCGTCACCGCCAAAGGCTTTCCGGAGATGCGCGCCGAGGCGATCCCCCGCCACCAGTTGAGCGCGTCGGCGAGGGCGCTGTTCGGCGATGTCTTCGACTTGGGACTGACCATCTCCGTGGGATGGGCGAAATACCCATGCATCGACACCATACCGACCTTCGAGCGCGGCAGATAAAGGCGCAGACTGTAGAGCCAGTCGTACTGGGTGAACAGCCCTTCGTAACCGAATGACCGCAGTTCCTTTTCCATCCACTCAGCGGTCTCCTCCTCCAGTTGGTTGAAAAACTCGGCCACAATCCTCCCCCGCGCGCTGTGCCATAGGTCGCTTTGCGCGAAGAAGGGAGCCTCCTCGATGCTGGCGACCTGAGGCTCTGGATGGCTCCACGCCTTCCGATAGGCGGCGACATCGGCGAAGCGACGGGCGAGGAAGGCCCGCCATAACGGCAGCAGGCGCCCCTCCTTGCCATTGTCGTTGACTCCGATAGTGGGCTCGTTCATGCCAAGCACCGCCACCACCTGGGGATCGGTGGCGAAACTCGTCCCGGTGTAGGGATTGACGCGGGTGAACCAGGCCTTGACCGCATTGTGCCAGTGACGCCGCGCCACGGGGTCATAGTAGAGGCGCGGCTTCAGGCTCCCGACCCCGTTGTCGGAATACCAGCAGTTCGCGGGATAACAGCCGGTCCATGAGCTGAGGGCGTCGAGGTACAGGTAGATGCCGCGCTTCTTCAACGCGGCGACAAAGCGGTCGATGAGATCCAGATTCTCCGGCTTGAGGAACGGCTCCCCCGCCTCGAGACGGCGGTCGAACTCCATCTGCGCCTCCACCGAAAGCGTCTTCCCCCAGGCCTTATGCTGATCCGCTATAAACTGGTCGAGGAAATGAAGGCGGACCATGTTGTAGCCTTGCCGCTGGATCGTGTCGGCCAACGCGTCAACCTCGTCCGGATTTTTGGTGGGGAAACCGGAGACGACAAAGAAACGCACCGGACGATCGGGCTCGTTGGCGAAGGCGAGCGTGCCGTCGGAGCGGGCGATGACCCGCCCTTTGCTTCCCGCCGGGGCGTGATCGAGCCACGACGAGCAGTCGAGAGCCGTTCCCGCCTTCACGGCGAGATCGGCGTCGGGAAGCGCCTTCCATTCATCCCCGGCGGTGATCGTCAGCCGCTTCATCTCGGGCAGCGGGATGTCGCGGTTCGTGAGGGTGGCGGCGGCCACGATCCACAGCGCCTTTCCCGTCGTGCTCAGCGTCAGCGTTTTGGCGTCGACCTGCGCGCCAAGGTCGAAGCGCGACAGGTACACGCCAACCTGGGAGCTTTGGTTCGGCTTCGCCGTCACCACCACGCCATTGGGCAAGCGGGCGGGATTCCACCAATCGGCGATATCCCGTTTGGACTGGATGGCCACGGGATGGGCGCTCCCGTCGCGGGCAATCGCGATGGCGACACCCACCACCTCGTCATCCTTCGCCCCGTTCCAGCAGGCGGTGTGCAGCAGGTAGAGATAACGTCCAGAGGAGCCAGCGGGAAGATCGACGCTGACGGACGTCAGTCCGGCAGGAAACGAATCGTGGCGGAACGAGAGCACCGCCTTGCCGTCATTCGTGGCGGGATCGATGATCTTGAAAGGGACGCCGCCGAACTCCGAGGCCTTGACGTCGAACTCTCCGAAGTCATTGCCCGGGCCCTGATCCGACCATCCGCCCTTGCCATCGCCCGCCTTCTCATCGGCGAATCCCATGTTCGCGGACTTCGAGAAGTCAACGCGGCACGCCGGAGCGGCCGCCCCCTTCTCGTCGTTTGGCTGTTGAGCCGCGAGCCCCGCGGCGGCGAATACGAAGACAGCAGTGATAACGCATCGCATGGTGGTTCCCTCACATGTTGCTGGTGGATGGCTATGGTAAAATGAATCAAACGGCCGTGCGTCCGCGGCTATAACCACTCGCTCACGCTTGTGGCTCAGTTCAGACGCCGTGAACTGAGCCCCGACTGTTGGGGAGGGGTTACCACATTGAACCCCCTAAGCATCAAATTAAACAGCTCCGCGTCACGGTGTCACGGAGACCGGGCCCCTCCAATGGCTGGGTGGCGTTTCTGGAGCGGCCGCGTCCCTGCGGCCATCTTGCCCCCCTCGCCACAACTCTACGCCAGATCTCCCCGCGGCGCAAGGCTATTAAGCAAACAAAGTTTACTAAATGTGGATAATCTACGCGTGCCCCTCCCGCAGGGCGGGCCTCCTCCGGGCGTGCGGGCGAGCGTGGCCGTGCGCCTCCGCGCATCGGTCGAAGGCGTAAAGGACGGCGCCGACCGCCATCTGACGGTCGCCGAGCACGGGAAGGCGGATGACGGGAAGAGGATGATGCTGCAGAATCGATCCCGCGCCCTCTTGTATGACGGCCCGCACCCGAGAGACCCCCTCACCTCCGCGCTCTCCCGCCCAGGAGTCCAAAATGATCGCGTCGAAGGCGAATATCTCGGCGAGGTTGCGAAGGACTCGGCCCAAATTGTCGTACGCGCTTCTCATCAACTCCACCACGACGGAGTCGCCACTGCGGTAGCGCGCCATCACGTCCTCCCACTCCTTCTCCACCTCGTTGATCGGTATCGGCGGCCGCGTCCCATAGACAAAACCAGTCAAGTGGTCCAACACCCCGCCGATCCATGAACTGGCGGCGAGACAGCCACGCCGTCCGCAGCTGCATGGCGCTCCGTTCGGATCGGCCTGCACGTGTCCCAGCCACCGCGACCACTGCGCGGGACCGTGGTAGAGACGCCCCTCGATGACCAGTCCGATGCCAAGACGGTTCGTGACAAACGCCAACGTCGGCCGCGTGGGCAGTTCTTTCGCAAGCCAGCGCTCGGCGAGGACGCTCACCCATGCGTCGTTGGCGAGATGCGTTGGGCACGGGAACAGTTCCCGCAGTCGGGAGACCAGACGGTTCGCCTGCTTGGCGGAGGCGAAGTCGTTCGCCCGCGCGATCCATTGCCCATCCTCGGTCATGTCGCCAGACACCACCAGTCCAACCCCGGCCAGCGTCCCCACCGAGACGTGCGCAAGCAGTTTCCGGCATTCTCTGACAAGTTCCTCGACAAGGACGTCTTCACGCGCCCCGGCAGATTGGAATCTGTTCGCGAGACGTTTTTCGGCAAGAATCCTGTTCCCGTAGTCGACCACCGCGAGATCAATGTGCAGTCCGACGGAGATCCCCAGCCCTTTCGGCGCGTTGTCGCCAAAGGCCAGCACCTGCGAGGGACGCCCCCGCCCCAAGGCAACGTTCTCGTCACGCTCTTCGACGGCGCGGATGATTCCGGCATCCAAAAGCGGATTGGCGACCTTGGCCAATCCTGCCCGCGTCAGCCCCATCAGCACGGCCACCTCCGAGCGGGCAATCTGACCATGGCCGCGGATGTGGCCAAGCAGGGTCAGCGTGGTGCGGTTCAAAGGAAGCGCCAGCCTTTCGGCGGCCGCGGGCGGCGGAATGGGAGAACGGCGTGAGCCGTGAGTGGTTCGGGGTGCGTGCGTCATCTGGTGTCGCTCCTCGCTGTGACGAATGACTCAGTATAGCGCGGCCCGCCATGCGCCGCAAGGATATACGGGCACAATGTTGACATATTGCCGTGACTCGGTCAAGCCGCGTCCAACACGTCAGGAGTGAAGTCCATGCGAATGCGTTCAATAAGGCGGCCTATGGGTAGGTATGTGCCTATTTCAGCGGTAAAGTGATACCTGCCGGAGCCGGATGTAAATTGTCACCCTTATAGCGTATAAACCGAAACTCGCGTGTCAAAATGGGAAACGCATCCCTGAAAATCGCGCTGTTGATCGAAACGTCGAACGCCTACGCTCGTGGGCTTATGCGAGGGGTCGCCGCCTACATGCGAGAGCACCGCCGCTGGTCTATTTACCTGTCGGAAAGCAGCCGCGGCGACCATTCCCTCTCATGGCTCCGCGACTGGAAGGGACACGGGGTCATCGCTCGCATTGAGAATGACCTCATCGGCAAAGCGGTGAAACGGCTGCGCATCCCCGTGGTTGACGTCAGCGCCGCGCGCATGATTCCCTCACTGCCCTGGGTGGAGACGGACGACGACGCCATCGCCCGTTGCGCCGCCGACCATCTGCTCGAGCGTGGATTCAGGCATTTCGCCTTTTGCGGCGACACGCAGTTCAACTGGTCCGTCTGGCGCGAGGAGCAGTTCATCAAGATCATTCAGGACGCCGGTCACCCGTGCCATCTCTACCGTCCGCCGTCCGGGCGGAACGCATGCGGCAAAGCCGAGATTGACAGCATCTCCACCTGGGTCACCGAGCTTCCGAAACCTGTGGGCGTGTTCGCATGCTACGATTTTCGCGGGCGCCAAGTTCTCGACGCCTGCCGCCGGAAAGACATCGCAGTCCCGGACGATGTGGCGGTCATCGGCGTGGACAACGACGAGGTCCTGTGCGACCTGGCCGATCCGCCGCTTTCGAGCGTCATTCCCAACACGCGCCGCGCAGGCTACGAGGCGGCTCAGCTGCTCGACCGCATGATGGCCGGCGAGCGCGTCGGCGCGGAGGCTCACTTGATCGAACCGTTGGGCGTGGCCACCCGGCAATCCACCGACGTGCTGGCGATCGAGGACCGCGACACCGTGGCGGCCGTCCGATTCATCCGCGGGCACGCCTGCGACGGCATCTGCGTCAAGGATGTCTTGGAGGCGGCCCCGCAGTCGAGACGTCTGTTGGAGTATCGTTTTAAAAGACTGCTCGGCCGCACCCCCCACGATGAGATCATCCGGGTGCGGATCAACCATGTGAAAACCTTGCTCACGGAGACAAGCCTGCCATTGGAGAAGATCGCGGAGCGCACCGGATTCGCGCACGTCGAATATCTCAGCGTCGCGTTCCGGCGCGAGACGGGCGTGACGCCAGGGCGCTATCGCCTCGTGAACCGGCCGTGACAGGTTTCGCCCTGCCCACCCTCTCCTCCGACTGGTGAAATTTCATAACCGGATTGCGCATTATCTCAATGCGGATGATAAAATTATCCGGTATACTGAAATCAAGGGCGGCGAAGACGAGACACGCCTGCCGAGCAGATGGTATACGCAACAGCAAGGAGTCCGCATGATGAGATCCGCCGGAAAGATCAATGTCGCTCTCGTGGGACTCGGTTTCGGTGCCGAGTTTATTCCGATCTACCAACGACATCCCAACGCCACGCTGCACGCGATCTGCCAGCGCTCGGGGAAAAAGCTTGACGCTGTCGGCGACGCGTTTGGCGTCGAGAGGCGCTACCGCGACTACCATGAACTGCTGGCGGATCCGCAGGTCGACGCCGTCCACATCAATTCGCCGATACCCGACCATGCGTGGATGTCGATCGAGGCGCTCAAGGCCGGCAAGCACGTCGCCTGCACGGTGCCGATGGCGACCTCCATCGAGGACTGCGGAAAGATCGTCGAGCTCCAGAAGGCGACGGGGCTCACCTATATGATGATGGAGACCGTGGTCTATTCCCGCGAGTTCCTTTATATCAAAGAGCTGTATGAGAAACGCATCCTGGGGAAACTCCAGTTCCTCCAGGCCAGTCATCAGCAAGACATGGACGGCTGGCCCACCTACTGGCCCGGTCTTCCCCCCATGTGGTACGCGACGCACTGCGTCGGCCCGGTGTGCGCCCTCGCCAGCGCCGACGCCGCATACGTCTCCTGCTTCGGCTCCGGCACGATCCGGGAGGAGCTTGCCGCGAACTACACGTCACCGTTCGCCGTCGAAACGACCCACATCAAGTTCAAGGACTCGGATCTTTCCGCCCGCGTCTACCGCTCGCTGTTCGACGTGGCGCGGCAATACCGCGAAAGCTTTGACGTCTACGGCTCGAAGGCCTCAATCGAGTGGCCGCTCATCGAGCATGAGCCGCTGATCATGCACCGCGCCAAACTTCCCGAAGCCAAAATCCCAAAAAGGCTTCACACCCCCGACTACGCGAAACGTCTGCCAAAGTCTATCCGCCCGTTCACGACAAAGGGCGTGTATGACCTCGCCGGCGCGCACACGCACTTGAGTTTCACGCAGGGCGGCGGACACGGCGGGTCGCACCCGCATCTGGCGCATGAGTTCATCTCCGCCTTGGTGGAGAAGCGCCAACCGTTTCCGAACGCGCGCCAATCGGCGAACTGGACATGCGTCGGCCTGTGCGCGCATCAATCGGCCATGGACGGGGGCCAAATAGTGCAGTTACCAACATTCACCCAGGAGACATGACAATGACAAACACGAAAAAGGTTCGCGTCGCGGTGGCCGGTTTCGGCTTCGGGAGTTTGTTCGCCAAGCTCTTCAAGGCTCATCCCGATGTGGAGTACGTCGGGATATGCGAGACCAGTCCCGACAAGATCGCCGCGGCGAAGGCGGCGGGTTTCACGCACATCCTTGAGGACTACCGCAAGGCGCTTGACGGAGACGCGTATGACGCGGTCCATCTCGCCCTTCCCGTCGAGCACCATGTCCAGC
>CAYTFM010000072.1:0-19225 GCA_964436735.1 uncultured Victivallales bacterium
TGGCGCCGAACGCAAGATCGCCAAACAAACACTCGGGGAGAACAGGCACCAGGCCACCACCCCCTCCGCGGACAAACTGACACCCTCTCCCGAGGGAAAGCCACCTCCGCCAATCGCGCCACAAGCCAAAACGGCGGCGGCACCGTCCGCCGCCCCTCCCCCCCCGAAGCCAGCATTAAGGCCGCCCCCGCCGCTGAAACCACTCCGCCCACCTTCCGCCCAACAACCTCAGCCGCCCGCACCAGCGCAGGAGGCCAGAGAAACGGTCTTCTTCCCGGGGGGCACAATTCCGCAGAAGGAAGTCCTGCTCAAAAACGGCTCAGTCTTTTCCGAAACGCCTTTCAACCTCATCGGAAAAAAGCATGGCACGGAACTTTTCTACCATCCTGGCACTAATAAGGTCAGCAAAGAAGTCGTGTGGGACAACGGAGCGTTGGTCTCCGAAACCAACTTCAACGAGGACGGAGAAAAGGATGGCAAAGAAGTCAACTACCACCCCGGCACCAATAAGCCTCGCCTCACAAAGACCTGGGTTAAATCCATCCTGAACAGCATGGTCACCTTCAACGCCCTCGGACAAAGAGACGGCAAGGAGATCCTCTATTTCATCGGAGACAGCAACAAACGGGAGGAACGGGTCTGGGGCAATGACCGTCTACTCTGCAAAGTCTCATGCGATGCCACGGGCAAAAAAGAGGGGCCCGAACTCGTATTCTCTCCAAACGACGGCAGAATCACCCGAAAAATCACATGGCTCAACAACTTCATCCTCGACCACGTCAACTACAACGAGGCGGGCAGGAAGCATGGGAAGGAACAACAATTCCTCAGCATGGGGCTCAAAGAGATTGTCTGGGAAGACGGTCTTCCCATCAAAAACACCTGCTACGACTCAAACGGCAAAAAGAATGGAAGAGAAATCATCTTCTACCCAAAATCGCATCTCGTGAAACAGGCGATCACCTGGGCGGAAAACGTCTGTGTCCGTATTGAAAACTATGATGTGAATGGCAAGAAGCACGGCGACGATATCGAGTACGCGGCCGAAGGCGAGAAAATCACCCGATGGAGCCACGGCGTCCCTGGCAAGGAAAAATTCTACCCTGCGAAAAAATAGCTTGTCCAGAACCGCGGCACGGACGCGAAATAGCCGCGGGGAAAGTTGAAAACCGCACCCCGTCCCGCTATATTCCGCAGGTAAACCACTACACCATAACATGAAAGGCATAGTGAAAAATGAGAAAATCCTTGATCGCGTTGGCCCTGATAGGCTGCACTGCCGCACTGGCCCTCACCGGCTGCTCAACCACGAACATCGACTGCAAATACATTGACGGCATGAGCACGACCCACGGGCAGCCAATCGCCTACGTCAGCACCTCCAGACTTGGCTTCCACTGGTTCGGCTCCTACCCCGCCTTCGGCGACGCCAGCCTGTCGAAAACGTTCGCAGAGTTCAACATCGAAGCGAAACGTCTCCGCGGCAACAAGGTGCAAGTCGTCCAGTCAAACCGCACGAGATGGTGGCTCGTCATGTTCCCCTTCTCCCTCATCCTCACCCCCACCACATCGGAGGTGGCAGGCGACGTCCTCCCGTAATGAGTTGACCCCTTTTCGATTCACTACAGGCCGCTGTTTCCAGCGGCCTTTTTTTTCTCCCATGTTTGCTATTTCATCACGTTCGCGTTAGGTTATGCGCCCACAGATTCCAATGGTGGTTGTAGCTCAATTGGCAGAGCGCTTGGTTGTGGTCCAAGAAGTTGCGGGTTCGAGCCCCGTCATCCACCCCAATTCTTCTACCTTACCATATGAGTCCACGAAGCGATTGCCCATCCGCCCCGCCTCCACTTCCGCCGAGTAGCTGGCTTCCTATGGCCCTATGCGCCGTTTTGACGTGCTGCGGCTTCACGGGATACCCCAACGGGGAGGAGGGTGGACGGCTCCTGCTCAGCGCGGCCCAACTCAATGCGCCGGGGTATGCCATCGGCGTGCCGCAAGGGGCGGCGGCGATGACGGCGGTGGAACGAAACTTCCCGAAATGCAGGATCGAATATTACAACTCCCTGCACGACGGCTACCTGGCGGTCAAGCACGGGAAACTGGACGCCTTCGCCTTCGACCGGCACGCGCTCCGTTATGTGGTCGTCCAAAATCCCGACCTGGCGTTGATGGACGACAAGATCGACGATGAGTTCATCTCCGTCGGCTCCGCCCTAGGCAACAAGGAACTGATCGGCAAAGTCAACGACTTCATCCGAAGGTACCGGTCCGATGGGACGTGCCAAAACATGTGCGCGCGCTGGCTGGAGAGCAAGCACCCCGTCATGCCTGAGATTCCGGAGGCGAAGAACCCCACGATGACGATCAAGGTCGGAACCGACGGCCTGAACGAGCCCATGAGCTTCTACGCGAACGGCGCGCTGACCGGCTTCGACGTCGAGTTCGCGCGGCGTCTGGCTCTCTTCCTCAATGCGCGCCTCAGCCTCCAGGCGATTGAGTTCCCCGCCATCATCGCGGCGGCGTCCTCGGGCAAGATCGATCTTCTGATCGCCAACCTGAACGCCGTCCCCGAGCGACGGAAACTGATGCTTTTCTCCGACACCTATATAGACTCGGAGATCGCTTTGCTTGTCCGGAAAGACCGGCTTCCGGCGGTGTCGGGAAAATCCATCAGTTCTTTCACCGAGCTTGACGGCAAGAAGATAGCCTCACTGACCGGTACGGTATTCGACGTCAGCATCGACAAGAAGATCAAAAACGTCACGCATGTGAGGTTCAACGATTCCGCATCCATCGTGGCGGCGCTCAGAGGCGACAAGATCGCCGCGTGGGCCGCCGACCTGCCGGTCGCCAAGCTCGTGGCCGCGCGGTTCCCGGACGTGGCGGTCATGCCCGAGCTATTGAGCGTCGACCACTATGGCTTCGCCCTGCGCAAGGGCGACCCTCTCGCGCGGCGGGTGAGCGAGATCATCGCCCGCTTTCAGAAAGATGGGACAAGCAAGGCGGTCGAGGACAAATGGCTCGGCGCAGATGAGGCCGCCAAACGGCTGCCGCAGCTCGACGGCCTGGATGGGTTCGACGGCTCCGCCGGGGTGCTCCGCTTCGGGCACGACAACGTGACGGAGCCGATGAGCTATGTCGGCGACCAGGGCGCGTCATTGGGGCTCGACGTGGAGCTGGCGTCGCGCGTGGCGCACGCCCTCAACATGCGGATCGAGCTTGTGCCGATGAATTTCGGCGCGCTCATCGAGGCTCTCAAGGCGGGCAAGGTGGACATGGTCGGCGGCTGCATGACTATTACCGAGGAGCGCCGGAAGAGCGTGGACTTCACGATCCCCTATTATTCGGGCGGACAGGCCTTGCTGGTCAAGAAGGCACCGACGCGGCAGGAGGCCGATGTAGCAATGCTCTCCGGCAAGAAGGTTGGCGTCATCACCGGTTCCGTATATGACGCCCTGCTGAAACGGAAAATCCCCGAGGCCATCCCCGAGTATTTCAGCAATTTCGCCGATCAGGCGGCGGCGCTCAAGGCCGGCAAGATCGCAGGGTTCATCGCCGACGAACCGATCGCGCGGAACCTCATGGGGTCCATCTCCGGCCTTGCCATGCTCAAGAACGTGCTCACCCCCGAGGGCTACGCTTTCGCCATCTCGAAAAATCGCCCGGAGCTGCGGGATCAGATCAACGACGCCTTGCGTGAGATGGAGGCGGACGGGACGCTTAAAAAGCTCGACGCCAAATGGTTTGGTGCCAACGAATCGGCCAAGATCTTGCCGGACATGGAGCTTAACGAAGGCGCAGGAGTACTACGATTCGCCACGAACAGCGGCATCCCCCCCCTCTCGTATGTCAAGAACGGGAAGATCCTGGGATACGATATTGAGGTCGCCACGCTGATCGCGCGGAAACTGGGCTTCAGGCTTGAGGTCGTGGACATGGAGTTCGCCGCGGTCATTCCGGCGCTGGTCTCCGGCAAATGCGACATGGCCGGATGTGGCATCACAATGACGGAGGAACGCGCCAAGTCCGTCCTCTTCACCGACCCGGATTATTACGGCGGCGTGGTCGTGGTGGTCGCCGCCGAAGCGGCGGAGGCGTGCGGCGTGTCGGAAGGCGCCTCCGAGGAGGCCTTCTGGCCCGGCTTGATCGAAAGTTTCAAACGCACCTTCCTGGTAGAGAGCCGCTACGAGTTGGTGCTGCGCGGTCTTGGGGTGACACTGCTCATCACCATCCTTTCCGCGATCTTTGGCACCGCTTTGGGCTTCGTCGTCTGCGCGATGCGCCGCGCCAAGACCGCGTGGGTGAGCGTGCCGGCCCGGATCTTCATCCTCTCGCTCCAGGGCACCCCGACCGTGGTGCTGCTGATGATTTTGTATTACATCGTGTTCGGCTCGGTGGACATCAACGGGATCGTCGTGGCCATCGTCGGGTTCTCCCTCAATTTCGCCGCCTACGCCGCGGAGATGATGCGCAGCGGCGTGGACGCCGTCGACAAAGGGCAGCGCGAGGCGGCGCTGGCCCTCGGCCTCACCAAGCCGCAGGTGTTCGCCTTGATCATCTTCCCGCAGGCGGCCAGACATGTGCTGCCCGTGTTCAAAGGAGAGTTCATCTCCATGCTCAAGATGACGTCGGTGGTCGGCTATATCGCCATCCAGGACCTGACCAAGATGAGCGACATCATCCGCAGTCGCACCTACGAGGCGTTCTTCCCCTTGATCGCCACGGCCCTGATTTATTTCGCCATCGCCTACGCTGCGGCGTACCTGCTGTCGCACATAGAGAGAAACATCGACCCGAAGCAGAGAAAACGGGTTGTCAGAGGGGTGGCGCGCCCATGATCAGCGTGAGAAACTTGTCCAAACGGTTCGGCGACATCGAAGTGTTGAAGAGTGTGAACGCCGAGATCAGAAAAGGTGAGGTTATCTCCATCATCGGCCCCTCCGGTTCTGGAAAAAGCACATTCCTGCGCTGCCTCAACCTGCTGGAGACCCCGACGGGCGGCGAGATCATCATTGACGGGGAAAGCCTGTTCGGCAAGAAGACCAATATCCACAAACTGCGCCGGAAGATGGGCATGGTCTTCCAATCCTTCAACCTCTTCTCGCATCTGATGGCCATCGAGAACGTGATGCTCGGCCCCGCCCATCTCCTGCAGATAGGCCGCCAACAGGCATTCGACGAAGGGATGCGCCTCCTGGACATGGTCGGCTTGGCGCAAAAGGCCTACGCCTATCCCGACGAGCTTTCGGGCGGACAGAAGCAGCGGGTCGCCATCGCGCGGGCGCTGGCGATGCGTCCGGAGATCATGCTGTTCGACGAGCCGACCTCGGCCCTTGACCCGACGATGGTCAGCGAAGTCCTCGCCGTGCTGCGGAAGCTGGCCGCCGAGGGGATGACGATGATGATCGTCACCCACGAGATGCGCTTCGCGCGGGATGTGTCCACCTGCGTCTTTTACATGGATGACGGCGTCATTCTGGAGTCGGGGACGCCGACGCGGGTCTTCGAGAATCCCCAAGAGGAGAAAACCCGTACGTTCAACCATAAAATCAGAACCTTCGCGGCCGACATCAATTCGGCGGGGTTCGACCTCTACGGCCTCAACGCCGACATCGAGGAGTTCGGGCGCAGGCAGTTCATCCCCCCGCATCAGATGTACAACATCGAACTGGCGCTCGAGGAGTTGGTCGTCCACAAGCTCATTCCCGTGTCGGGCGAGGCGGTTGACATCTCAATCGCGGTCGGCTATTTCGAGGAGAGTTCGGCGGTGGAGTTGTCGTTGGCATATCCCGGGAAAGCCTATAATCCGCTCGAAGACGGCGGCGATGAGGATCTCCCGATGACGATCGTCCGGAAACTGGCGAAAAGCAGCAGCCACTCTTTCGCCGATGGAAAAAACAAGCTGAGATTGACGCTGTGAGCCGCAAGGGCTTTGGGCGGCGTTCCGTGGTGGGGTATCAAACACTAAAACTCAAGGATGCGCAGTGAGAGTTGAACCAATAAAATTCTTGGGGATTCGCCCGTTTGCGGGGATTGTCGTCTCGCTGCTGCTTCTTCATGCGACTGACTGCCTCGCGCAGAAAAAGTTCGCCGAGTTGGATTCCCCCTCCAGCACGGCTGGCTATCTCTCGCATCTCCTTGTGAACGAAGTTCCGTTCCCTGGGGAGTTTTCCTATATCAGCGTCGGGGACAGTAAGGCGGCGATGACTCAGATCCTCCTGGTTCTGCATTCCAGGCTCCGAGTCATTCCTCCCGGATACGTCCAGTCCGACCTCACCAACACGAACGCCAGCGACATAGTGGACGTCATGACCGCAAAAGGGCAGTGCGAGGGATTTTTCCGCGACGAGGACGGCACCCCTTCTTTCGCGCCAAGGGTAAAGGAACGGACCTCGTATCTGCTCATGCTTGCCAACAAGGGCGGCAAACCGGGAAAATTCGCCGCACTCCTGAACTTCGCCAAAGAGCTTTCAAGGGAATACGTGAAGGACCAGATCGGATCCGCGGACCGGTTTGCGAAAATCCAGTCCATAAACAAGACAAAGGTAACGGGCCGGGCTTATTCATGGATGACCAACAAGGATTACTACAATCCGGGCGGAAACTTTATTTTCATTCCCGACACGCTCGACGGCTCGCTTGGCGGAAACAGGTTCTACACCCTCAAGAAAAAGGAATAGCCACAGGCAACATGAAAACAGTCCTCGCCTTTCTTTTTATCATTTCGACAGCCCTGGGCTGCTTTGCGGAAGACACGGATGCCGCCGTGCGCGAGCTTTCCGACAAAACATTTCTGAACAACACGGTGAGATACCTCTATCGCTGGTATCTGGACGAGGCCGACATAGAGGCGACTTCAGACGTGGCGACTCTGGAGTTCAAGATCCGAAGACTGACCCCGCAACTTGACCAGGGTGACAAAAGCCTGTTTGGCGAAGTTAGAATCCCCCTGTGGAAGATTGCCGTCAGGATGAAAAAGGCCGACTACAAGATCGAGGAACTTGACAAGGAGGTAAAAAGCAACGGCTTCAAGGTGGTGAACGTCTCGCGCGTCAGCCCGGAAAGCGAGGAGCCCCAAGATCTGACAAGTATTAAAATCGACCTCAAGGAGATGAAGGCATATCTTTTCAAAACCCGCAACCAGCCGGAATATCCCAACGAAGAGCTCATTGCGAGATTAAGGAAAGAGTTCAGGAACGAGATTGATGAACTGAGCAAGAAGTATGGCGACAAAATCGATTTATCCGCCGGCGGGGCGGATGAGTTCTCGCTCTACCTGGCCCCTCTCTCTCCGGTCAGCAACGAGATCTGGGCATACAGGGACCGCGGACATGTCCTCATCAGATGCTCCTCGGACATCGACATCACAAATCCCGCAGTATGGAAAAACGAGCGGATCTTTTTCCACCTCTATGACACCTACAACCAAATGGTCTTGTCACTGGGCGAAGCGGCCGGCAACAACGAGTACATGACCCGCAACCAAATAGGGCGCGCGCTCTATAACTGCATGGTGTTAGGGAAGAAAATCTCTCTTCAGCGGAACATCGAATGAAAAAGGCGCGCATCACTGAGCACTCGCCGCGCACGGTCATTCCCTGAGTTTCGCGCTCGGCGAACTTGAGCTTTCAAGCCACCAGACGCTCCCGCCTCCCGGATCATTCACCCGCCACGACTGATCCGCGCCGTCGCAGGCGCAGGGCGAAACTTACCGCTTTGTTCTGATCGACCGGCATGCCGTCGGCGTAGAGGAAGAGAACCGGAATGTCGCGGCGGTGGCGCAGGACGCTTTCGGCGATCAAGGCCGGAGCGCATCCCCAAGGACTGACCACCACCGCACCGGCGCAATCACCCTTCTCGCAGTGATGCACGATGCTGCCGATGGTCAGCGGGCCTTCGCCGCGGGGCTCGTTGTCAAGGAAGCGGCGGGAAGTCGCCAGAACCGCCGGCGGGTCGGGCATGGGCAACCAGGGGTGGTCGGGGCGAACCAACGAAGACGGCGGCCGCCGCAACCGCGCCATTGTTTCCCGGGTGAGCCAGTTGAGGATCGGCTTGGCGCTGTTGCCGTGCAGATCGGTGGATTTGATGCAGGCCTGATACTCCAGCAGCAGGCTGACCGGCTCGGCGAGCACCCGCACACCGTTGGCGCTCAGGGTGTCAATAGTCTCCTGTACCACCAGGTCGTCATGCCGGCAAAGGGCATCCCCGGACATCAAGACGAGCGGGGCGTCATTTCCGTCTCCGGCCTGAAGGGCGAGGCTCCGGTAGTCCCGCGACATCTCGGCGATCAGGGCGCTGAGCTTGCGCAAACCGTTTTTGAGCCCCCAGGGGGGCAACAGATCCGGGGGCTCCTCCATCAGCGCCTCGATCCGGTCGCAGTACCGTTCGTAGAGACGCCGCGCCTCTCCGGTTCCGGGAGCGAAGGCGTGGTGGTAGACCGAAAGGGTCCGGGCCAGGTCCCAGGCGACGATGCCGGCCCAGATTTTGAGAGCGACGACCGGGCTTTTGAAAGGCTTGAAAAGATCTATGTCAAGCTGACCGAGGTGGCAGAGACGGCTGGCGGAGAGTTTGTCCTTGATGGAGAACATGCCGTCGCGGCAGGTGACGCCACCGGTGATCTGCAGAAGGACGGTGGGCTTGTCGCTGGGGTTGGTTTCGAGGAAATGGCGGAACGCCCCCCAGAATATCTGGTAGGGCAGGCACTCCTTGCCGGAGCAGTCGCGTTTGCCCACGGCGAGGGCGTCGCTGGTGGAGCGGCTGGTGTGGACATCCAGACCGAACGACCGGAAGGAGGCGGCGGCGAAACGGGTCATGCGGTCGGTGAAAGCGAACATGACGTAGCGGGTGTCCCGATCCATTTTCCGGGTCCGCTGTTTGACCTTGCCCTGGAACCAGTCGACGGCGGCGGGCAGCGGGGCGGGAGCCTTTTGGCGTTGACGAAACTCGTTGATGGTGTGGATGAATGCCTGGATGCGGGTGCGGAAACCGGCGGTGCCGCCATGACCGTCGCTTTCCAGCACGGTGTGCGGATATCCTTGGAGCATGGCGGTGAACACCGGCTCGGTGAAGGAGCCCGGGCCGCATCCGAAGGAGCTGATCATCACCGGGAAGATGTCGCCGTCGAGACGGGCCCGGGCGGCGGTACGCAGCGTGCGATTGGCGTAATTCCAGTAGATCCTCCCCATCCTGGGGACGCCGTCGCCGATCGGCAGGCAATCCATGGGCAGGGCGAGCACGCCGTTCTCACGGAACAGATTCGGAATGCCGGAGTTGATCAAAGGCTCGTGGATCACATGCTGCGGTCCGCAGACCAGCACCATCGGCGTCTTCCGCGAGCGGCCGTACTCGAGGGCGCGTTCTCCGATCGAGTGGCAGGCCAGTTCGAACTCCCGCTGCGCCCGGGCGGCGGCGCCCACCGCCGACGAAACGCGTGCGGGATCCAGTCCCCGCCGCTCGGCCACCGCGCGCAATGCCGCGATCAGGCGCGGCCCCTTCCAAGACGGAGGGAACCACAGTTGCGGCCGCAGCAAGAGTGGCTTGAATGCGGTTTTGGCCAACGCGGGCTCCAGCATCTCCGGGATGGCCTGCTCCAGCGGGCACGTTCTGGCATCCTCGCCGTTGTCCTCGTCGCGGACTTGGATCACTTTCGGCAGCAGCAGCCAGGGGGTGTCGGCGCTCAGGCAGACATGGTGGGTGATTTTGATTGAGCAGCAGGCGTCGAAGGAATAGCAGAGCGTCTCGACAATGGCGAGCGCGTCGGTCGCCGGACGTAGAACGTTCACCCTGGCCCCGAGGGCACGCAGGAAGGTGACCAACCACGGTGCGACCAAGGCGGACGAGAGCGCCAACGGAACCCCGACCAACGGGCCGTCGGCAGGATCGGGCGTCAACTCGAGAAGTCGGTCCAGTTCCGCCTGGCGTTGCCGAAAGGGATCAGGTGCTTCCCGTGGCAGTTTGGGGAGCGCGGGGGCGGTCCGCTCGTACTTGGGGCAGGCTCCGCCGCTGACCACAGTCCGAGAGTCGCCGCCGCACTGGACGCTGACGCGGGCGATCCGGCAGTGATGGTCGCATCCGGGATCGGCGCAGACGAATTCGGAACGGGCCCCGATCCTGGCGTCGAGCAAAGATCGCAGGTCGAGGGTCGTGGCATGGGACAGGGAATCGGCTCCGAGCAGGCGGCGCGTGAGCAGGGCAATACCCCAGGCTCCCATGGCCCCGGGGTTGCACGGCACGGTCACCGGTCGACCGGCGACCGCCGCCAACGTCCAGGCCAGCGACGGATTGCTGGCCGGTTTACCTTGAAAGAAGACCGTCTCCCCGAACTGTCGCTGCCCCATCACCCGGTTGATGTAGTTGTGGATCACGGAGTACTGGAACCCGGCGAAAAGCTCGCCCACCGTGAACCCCTCCCGCAACGCCTCGGCGGCGGCGTCGGCCACGTACACGGTGCACATCTGCCCCAGATCCGGAGCCCGGACGGCAGCGGTGGCGAGGCGTGTCATCTCGGCGATGTCGGCCACCCCGTGCAGTCCCGCCTGCTCCTCGAGGAACGAACCGGTACCGGCGCTGCAGGCGTGGTTGAGATCACTTTCAACGATCCGTCCACCCTGCAGACGGATGTATTTGGCGTCCTGTCCTCCGATCTCGACGATCGACAGATCCTCCCCTCCCCGAGGGTCGCAATGGCAGGCTGCGGTGGCGTGTGCCACGATCTCGTTGCGAACGATCAACCGCCCAGTCTCCTGGGAACACCCCGCCTCGAACACCAAGGCCGCCGCCTCTCGGCCGGAACCGGTCAGGCTGAACGCCCGTATGTCCGGCGCGAAGTCCCGCAGCAGACCGGCGATCAGCCCCAGCGCCGCCGAGACCGGATCACCGCGGGTGCGGTCGTAGGCGTCGGCGACCATTTCACCGGTCGCCAGATCGCACAGAACCGCTTTGCTGCCCGTGGAACCTATATCGATGCCAAGCACCACCGGTCCCCGCTCCGGCACGTTGGGCTGGGGAAGCCTGGTCACCTGTTCCCGGGAGTCGGCGGCGGCAGGCAGGACGGTGAACCGGCGGGTCGCGGGACGCAACAGCGACTCCGGTTCGGCAGGCAAGACCATGTCCGCCCTCTCCAAGGCCAGCAAAGCGGCCCCAAGCGCCTCGAACACCAGGGCGTGCTCAGGAATGGCGATCGGTCCACCGAAAAACTGCTCCAGTTCCCGTTTCAACGAACGGATCCTGGAACCGCCTCCGATCAGCAGCACCGGCCCCTCCACCCGGTTGCGCAGGGCGAGGGCGGAGGCGTTCCGCGCC
Source organism: uncultured Victivallales bacterium (assembly GCA_964436735.1). Classification (GTDB taxonomy): domain Bacteria; phylum Verrucomicrobiota; class Lentisphaeria; order Victivallales; family GWF2-38-69; genus CAYTFM01. The sequence continues at coordinate 11,302 of CAYTFM010000072.1, forward strand.
ACCGAGCGGAAATGACCGGCCAACAGACGGTCGCGGGGAAATCCCTGGTTGGCATAGTGGGTCAGCTCGCTTTTGGCGAACACCGAGCAACGGGCGGCGATCGGCATTGGATCGGACGCCCCCCAGGCCAGGTCATCGGCCTCGCTGATCGACAAACCGAAGCGTCCGGCGATCCGGGCCATATTCTCCCCCGATCCGGAGGAGCATTTGTCATTCTCGTAGTAGTCGTGAATCGTTCCGCCCCCGGGCTGTCCGGACGACGCCAGCCGGGTCAGCGCCCCATAGCCGCGGGCACCGACTCGGACGAGATTGACCGTGACGGGCTCCGGATGGAAATAATCGAGGGCCGCCTGTTGGCATAGATCCTCAGGGAAGCGCGGCACGGTGGCGACCAGACGGTCGGCGTGAAGCCCGGTGACCGCCAGCGTCGTCAGGCCGCCGGGCCTCCGTTGACGGTACCATTCGGCGAACCATCCGATCGGGTCGCCGCCGTGATCCTCGTACAGGGTCGACACCACCTCGAGGCGCCCGTCGTCCCCCTTGGCGAGCACCGCCGCCCGGGCGAAACTTTTCCCCAAGTCGATCCCGGCGGCCACTCGCAGGGCGGAACAGGCTGAGAGGATGCGCTCGGCAGACGCCATGGGGGGGATGGGGTCACTCATCGTGGTCGTATTCTCTGAACCGGTCTGGCTGAAGGTAAAGTCCTCATGCCGTACTATACAGCCTTTATTTCTTTTTATAGCTCATTTTGCATTGCCGCACGATAGGGGCTTGCGTCACCGCGCCGATCGTGTGGCTGGTTTCGCCGATGACACTTTCCTCGCCGGTGGCCGAGGTGTTGACATAGCGCAACGTCACCACCACATCGTCGGTCCACCCGATATTCGCCGCCTGAGTGCCGCCGTTTGACTTGAAGTTCCATTTCGCATTGTCCGCGAAGTCGAGGGAAAGAGTGTACTTCTCCGCATCAGTCTTACCTGACTTGTAGGTGTACTTGTTTCCTTTTTGAGTCTTGTCACTGGTGGTGATATCCCAGGCGGCACCAGTGCTGATCATGACGACCGGCGTCGTGCTGAGCGTGAACCCCGCGGGGGCCGCGCCAAGATTCTGACCATTGACGGCCGCATTTCCCGTCACGACAGCGGTTCCATCAGCAGCATATGTTCTGGTGGCCTGCGCCTGGAACGACTGGATCGGATCAGCCTTGGCGGAAGCCTTGTACTTCCATGAGCTCTTCGAATCCATGTCGACCGCCGTGCTGAAGCTGTAGCTGTCGCCAAGCGAGAGATGCACGATCACGGACGACGAGACGTCGATCACGTCGAGCAGATCCTGCTTGGACGCGGAGAAGGAAAAAGTCCTGTCGGCAGGGGATAGCTCCGCGCTTACCTTGTCATCTTTATAGGTGTAGACGCTGCCGGACTTGCCAGTCTTCTTCGTCCACTTGCCACCAGCGATCTGAAATTTCCATCCGTCGACTCCAATCGTCGTGGTCACTGCCGCAGGGTCAGGAAGAGTGAGGCTTCCGTCCAGCGCCGCGTCTGCTTTTATCGAATCCGCCGCCTTGACGGTGCCATGCGTGGAGCTGTCTATCGCGATGTCGAAATTGTTGATGACCAGCAACTCGGGGACGATCCTCGAGAAGACCGGCGTGACGATGCCGCTCCCGCTAAGCCTGACCGTCGTATACCACTCCGACGCCTTGTCGACCACCACCTTGATGTCGTCGTCCACCGCCCAACGCACGAAAAAGTAGCCAGGATTGGGCATCGTCCAGATCGCGTAACGCTCGCCGGCATGGACACGGTACTTCCCGAGAGCGGGGCCGACGGCGGAGAATTCCGTGGCGTCGCCAGTCATGGTGAGGTAGACCGGTTCGGGGACGGCAGCGGCGAAGGAGGCCGTGATTGTGGCATTCGTGGTCAGACTCAGGTCGGCGACATTGAAGCACTCCCAGTCATTGCTGAAGTCGTAGAAGAGCGTGGCATCGCCACTTGTGACAATCCATTTCTGGAAGTAGAAACCATTGGCGGCGAGTGCTTTAATCCGTATCATTTCTCCTTCGAAAAGCTGCATCGGCGAGTCGACCAACTGATACGAGGTGAAACTTCCGGAGCCACCGATGACGGTCGTTGCGTAGGCCACCGTGCCGGCGGCAGGCGGATCCACCGTGATGGTCAGGGCGACAAGCGTGCGCTTCAGAAAGGTGCCTGTCACGGCGCAGTCCGCCGAAATGGAGAGGTAATACACTCCGTCCAATCCAGGCACCGCCTGCACGATCCCGTTGGTGGGGTTCTGCCAGCCGGTCTGCTCGTAAGCAGCCGTCACACTTCCCGCTTGAATGAGATAGTTCTTGTCCAGTTTGACCACATAGCTCCCGAGCGGCCAGAACTTCCAATTGTAGAGGCCGCTGCCTATGTCATAACTGTCCGAGACGTAGTAGCCGTCGGTCCCCTCGACGGGATCCGCCGTAAGAGTCAACACGCCCATCCGCACCGCTTGGAATTGGGCGGTGAGGTTGACGGTGGCTGCCGTGCCGGAAAGGAAGACGTAGGTGTTGGGCGCGGTATCACACGCGATCGTCGAACTGGCGTCGTCGATAGACCATCTGACGAACTCGAATCCCGTATGGGCGGCCGCGGCGACGCTTTGCCGGACACCGGCGGGAACCGAGCGTGAAGTGGAGGGAGTGACGACTCCGCCGTAGGCCGGGTCGGCGGCCACCACCATGTTCACCATGGTGGCGGAAGCGAAAGTGGCGGTCAGCGAACCGTCCCCCGAGAGAACGACGTACGCGGTGGTGGAATCGCCCGTCTCGTCACGGTACACAACGGCCCCGTCCTTCGCCTCCCAGCCGCTGAAGACGTAGCCGTAACTTGGGTACGCCACAACTGCGTACAGGTTTCCGGCGCTGACCAGTTGCCGGCTGACGTCAGGAGAAAGATAGCCCGCGCCCGCCGGATTCGTGGCAAGCGACAATACGCACTGGCTCGTCGCCGTGAACGTCGCCAGTATGGTGGCGTCACCACCGAGATAGGCCTGCGTCTCGAAGGAGTCGCTGTTCTCTATGAAGCTTCCTTCGCCTGAGATGCTCCACTTCTCGAACCGATACCCGAGGTTTCCCAGAGCGACAATCGTAAACCACTGGTTCTTCGGTTGATAGCTCACCATGTCGTAGCGGTACTGCTTCATCAAGGTGGCGTCGATGTTGGCGCTGTAGACCGCCCCGGAGTCGTCGGGGAGGACGTCGAGCGTCAGCTTGGCGACGGGTATTTGGGTGAAGTTGGCGACCAGTGTCTCCTTGTCTCCCGTCACGCAGACGAGCTGCTCCGTCGTGGGGTAGGCGCTGGCGGGGACCACCTTCACGCCTTCCGAGGCGGTCCATCCGGAAAAGGCATAGCCGACGGCCTCTCCATTCAGAAACTGCGTTCCCTGAGCCGGAACAACGCTGACCGAATACCACGTGTTCTTCGTCACAGACACATTGTCGCCCATCTGCAGGTCGCCAGTCACATAGCCGGCAGTAACTGGGGAGGAGGAGATGTTCAACGAGGAGTATATTCCCGGATCTTTCGTGAAAACCGCCGTCACAGTCGCCCCCGCCGTACCCGTGAGGTAGACGTACGTGCTTTTCGCGTAGATGTCACGGATCGTGGCGTCGCCTGAAACGCTCCAATTCGAGAACGTGTAGCCCGAGACCGAGTTGGCCGTGACCTTCACCCATTCGCCCACGTTCTTGGCGTGAGTCCCGACGGCTGGAGTTGTGGCGCTCGTCTTCAGCGTCGCCGGATTGACGGCCATCGTCAGAGTAGCCGATGTGGCCGCGGTGAAAACCGCCGTGAACGCCGCATCGCCCGCGACCATGAACTTCACCGGATTCTCGTAGGCGGTCGCCCCCTGCGCGGGCATCTCGCTGTCGTAGTCGTAGAAGGTGCCGTTGGCGATCGTCCAATTAGCGAACCTGTAGCCGCTGGCGGCGGTCGCCGTCGCCGTGTAGATGCCTCCCACCCAGATCGTGCTTTTGGAAAAGTCAATGGCTCCCGACGAGTCGGGCGTGACAGACGTCGTGATGGCCGCCTTTATCGTCAAGGCGTCGAAGAACGCCGTCGCCACCGCATCCTTCGCCAACGTGATCATCGTCTTCGCCTTGTCCGCTCCGTTTGCCACGAGGAAACTCGCGCCGTCCGTCAGCGTCCAATTCTTGAACACATACCCGTTGGACGCCGTGGCGGTCAAGGTGACCACCTGGCCCGTGGTGACGGTTGACGCAGAGGGAGAGACGGACCCCGAGGAGGTCGGGCTGACGCCAGTCGTCAGTTTGGCGGTGGACTGCGCGGACGCCGCGAAAGTCATAGCGAGGGTGGCGACCACGGACAGGAGCAACTTCTTGGACGGCGCTGATGACGACATGGCGTCCTCCTCCTAATGATGGTTAATTCGCTGGACAGCGTGAGCGGATTCGCAAAAATTCTACGTTTCGCAACACTATACGAGCCGCCCGCGCTTGTCAAACCGCACGGCCCGTCCCTCCCCCCGCACATAAGCTGAAAGCTCGTTGAAAAACAGCGGTATCCGTGGTATCATGGACGTAGGGAAAGTCTACAGGCGCAGAACACGCGTTAGGGAAAAATAATGTCGAAGAAAACCGATCTTGAAAGCGAACTTCTGGAGAAGGAGGAGGTGGAGGAGCCGCCCATGTACCGCGTGATCCTCCACAACGACGACTACACGCCGATGGAATTCGTCGTCTCCGTCCTCATCGACATCTTCAACAAGTCCGACCAGGAGGCGACGCAAATCATGTTGAGCGTCCATCAAAAGGGCATCGGCGTCTGTGGCGTTTTCGTCTTTGAGGTCGCCGAAACCAAGGTGGCGCAGGTCGAGCACCTCGCCCGCCGCCAAGGCTGGCCCTTGAAGTGCACGATGGAACCGGAGTAGACTCAGCCATCCTTCCTGCAATCGCCGATTGAACTTATGCTAATGCCTACACACAAGGCTTTCCGCATGAATTTCCGCTACCCTTCTTGACTTCACCTAAGCTTCCCTCTACTTTTCAATTTAATGTGAACTCGACAAGTTAGCTTCCATCACAAGCCTGAATGCCAATGACTTCCAACAACTCCGGCCTACGTGACAACCACACACGAGGGAAGGTGTGTGATTTCCTGGTCGACAAAATCCACGACGGCTCAAAGCTTGCAGTCGTCTCCGCCTACTTCACGATTTACGCATACGACGCGATGAAAGAGGTTCTTGACCGTATTGGGCACCTGGACTTCCTTTTCGGAGAACCGTCGTTCGTCAACCGACTCGACCCTGATAAAAACGTGAAAAAGTCTTTCATCATCGACGCGAATGGCCTCGAACTTGCCAACAGACTCCAACAAAAGCGCGTCGCTAAAGAATGCGCCGAATGGATTGAGCGCAAGGTGGACATCAAGACCATCAGACAGGCAAACTTTCTTCACGGCAAGATGTATCACATCGCCAACGGCGGCGTGGAAGAAGCCATCCTTGGAAGCTCTAACTTCACGGTGGCCGGTCTGGGCCTCGGTGCCACCGGCAACAACATCGAACTGAACCTTGTCGTGGACAGCAACCGAGACCGCACCGAGTTGAAACAGTGGTTCACGGAAATCTGGAACGACGCCAACCTGGTCAAGGACGTGAAGACGGACGTCCTGCTATACCTTCGTAAGCTCTACGCCAACCAACCTCCACAGTTCATCTACTATCTCACGCTCTTCCACCTCTTCCGGGATTACCTTGATGGCACACGTGACATGGACGAGAATCTTCGGCGTATCGCACTTCCTGACACCCATGTTTGGCGGACGCTTTTTTCGTTCCAAAAAGATGGAGCCAAGGCCGCCATCAACAAGATTCTCAACTACAACGGTTGCATCTTGGCGGATAGCTCGCTGTCATCAAGTACTTTGAACTTCGCAACGAACGTGTCCTTGTACTATGTCCAAAGAAACTAACCCGCAATTGGACCATCTATCGCAATCCAAGCTCGCTGAATCCTTTCTCTGACGATAAATTCCGTTACGATGTCCTTCACCACACCGACCTTTCCCGGGAATCAGGTACCGTCAACGGTATCCACTTGGACTCGCTCAACTGGGGGGCATACGATCTTGTGGTGATCGACGAATCACACAACTTCCGGAACAACAAACTCGCCACTCAGCGTCCGGGAGACACGACAGAACGACGAAGCCGCTACCAGCGACTTATGGAAGACATCATCTCCGCTGGCGTGAGGACCAAGGTTCTGCTGCTCTCGGCAACGCCAGTTAACAACCAATTGACAGATCTGCGCAATCAGATATCCTTCATCGCCGGTGGCGACGTGGCGCGTGATGACGCAGCGGATGCCGCATTTGCCGAAAAGCTATCCGTCCCCTCAGTGAAGGAGACCACACGCACGGCACAAACACACTTCACCAACTGGGCACGGAGGCCTCCCGGCCAGCGTAAAACCCGCGACCTCATCGCAGCCATCGGCGGCGATTTCTTCAAGCTCCTCGATGGTCTCAGCATCGCACGCTCACGCCGCCAGGTCTCCACCTACTACGCTGGCGAATTGAAGTCTCTCGGCGGCTTTCCCAAGCGTCCCGCCCCCAAGTCCGTTCACGCAACCATTGACATGGAAGAAAAATTTCTATCCTTCGAGCAACTCGACAAGGAGATCAGCGCCGAAACGCTCAAGCTCGCCCTCTATCATCCCACCAGCTTCCTGCGCAACGATCTTCCCACAACCGTCCGCACCGCCTACGAAGACAAAATTCTCGGTGGATTCACCCAGGAGGGACGCGAGCGCATCCTTATTGCCATGATCAAGGTCAACTTCCTCAAGCGCCTGGAAAGCTCCGTGGATTCCTTCCGCCTCACGCTCCAGCGAACCATCGAGAAAATCGACAAACTTGAGAACCGGATCACCGCCTTTGAGAAGCACCTCGATGACAATCCGGATATTGACTATGATTCCCTGACTCCTGACCAGTTCGAGGATCCTGATTTCGACGAGGAGGATTTCACCATCGGCGGTCGACGCCGCATACACCTTGCGCACCTGAAACTGCCCGAATGGCTCAAAGCTGTCCGCAACGACCGTGCGCAGCTTCAGTTTCTACTGGAAAAGACGCAGTCAGTCACTGTCCGACGCGATGGCAAACTCGCCGAACTGAAAACGTTCATCGAAACAAAAAATAGGAAGCCGACGATCAACCGCGACGGCAAACCCAACCGGAAGGTCCTCGTATTCACCGCATTCGCCGACACCGCTCGCTACCTATACGAAAACATCGCCCCCTGGGCGCGCGGTGAACTCGGTGTCCATACCGGCCTCGTCTGCGGCGATGGTGGCAACGCCGCCTCGCTGGGGCGTATCGACTATGACGATATCCTCACCAACTTCTCGCCTATCGCCAAACGCCGATCCGACCAGACCAATCGCTTTGAAAACCAGCATGATGAGATTGACCTGCTGATCGCGACGGACTGCATAAGCGAGGGGCAGAACCTCCAGGACTGTGACCTTCTCATCAACTACGATATCCACTGGAATCCAGTCCGCATCATCCAGCGCTTCGGGCGTATCGACCGTATCGGCTCGCGCAACGACGCCGTGCAGCTTGTGAATTTCTGGCCCGTCGCCGACCTCGACCACTATCTCGGAATCAAGCTTCGCGTGGAGGCCCGCATGGCGCTGGTGGACCTCGCCGCCACCCAGACCGACAACCTCCTCGACCCCGGACAGATCGAGGATCTCGTCAAGGAGGATCTCCTGTTCCGCGATCGCCAGCTCAAGCGGCTCAAGGATGAGATTCTCGATCTCGAAGACCTCGGCGATTCTGTCTCCCTCACGGATTTCTCGCTCGACGAGTTCCGCCTCGATCTGCTGCGCTACCTCGAGGCC
>CAYTFM010000072.1:19235-26594 GCA_964436735.1 uncultured Victivallales bacterium
AATCGCACCGAACTTGAGGAGGCTGGCGAAGGATTATACGCCGTCGTGCCGTCCAAGCATGAACTGTTCATCCGCGCCCAACCCGGCGCCCTTTTCTGCCTACGCCACCGCATCACCGCGCGGAAACTGGTTGACGCTTCCGGCAGACCTGGTGACGCCTCCAAGCTCAATCCGCTGGCTCCCTATTACCTGGTTTACGTCCATGAAGATGGCACCGTGCGCTTCAGTTTCGCCCAGCCCAAGGAATCCATGCTCCTCCTGCGTGATCTTGCCGCTGGCGAACCGGCGGCTTTCGAGCGGCTCTGCGACCTGTTCGACCAGCGCACGAAAGACGGTTCCGACATGAGCCACTATGATGGCTTGCTCAAAAAAGCCCTAACCTCCATCGAGCACACCTTTCAGAAACGGGCCGCCACCTCTCTCCTCTCCAGCCGCGGAGCCATATTGCCAACGATGACTGAAACCCCGACCTCCATCGGCACCGACTTCGACCTCGTCACCTGGCTCGTCATCATGGAAGGCGAAACATGAGCGGAAAAGGCTTAGTTCTTCCTGCGGATTACGCGAATTGGCTCGTGAGCGTGAAACAGCGCATTGCCGGTGCCCGCCAGCGTATACTCTTAGCAGCCAACGAGGAGCAGATACGACTCTATCATGACCTTGGCCGCGACATCCTCGAACGACAGAGCCGCGAAGGCTGGGGTGCCAAAGTGATCAATCGCCTCTCGGCCGATCTTTCCGCCGCCTTCCCGGACATGAAGGGCTTTTCTTCCAGGAACCTCAAATACATGCAGTTCTTCGCCCAAGAATGCCCCGCTGGGTTAATTGGGCAGCAGTCTGCTGCCCAATTGCCGTGGTTCCACATCGTCACCATCCTCACGAAGCTTTCCGACCCCACACTCCGCGAATGGTATGCCCGTGAGGCCCTGCGTCACTCCTGGCCCCGTGACACCTTGAGCATTCAGATCAAAAACCAACTCCACCTCAGACAAGGCGCCGCCGTCACCAACTTCAAACGCCGTCTCCCCACTTCGGAAGCCGGACTCGCGGAACAGATACTCAAGGATCCCTACCATTTTGATTTCCTGGGGCTCGGAGCTGAAGCCCACGAAAAGGATATCGAAAACGCCCTCATCCGCCACATCACCCGCTTTCTCCTAGAATTAGGATCCGGTTTCGCCTTTGTCGGAAAACAATTCCGTCTGGAAGTCGCTGGCGACGAGTTCTTCATCGACCTACTTTTCTACCACACCCGGTTGAAATGCTATGTCGTCGTGGAACTCAAAGCCCACGCCTTCAAACCTGAACATGCCGGACAACTGAATTTCTACCTCAGTGCGATGGACGCCCAAGTCAAAGCCCCCGACGACAAGCCCACCATCGGACTGCTCCTCTGCAAAACCAAGAACCGTCTGGTGGCCGAATATGCCCTGTCCGGTATTGACAAACCCATCGGTGTGGCCGACTATCAACTTGTCCGCGCCCTTCCCGAACCACTCGACACCTGCCTGCCATCCATTGAGGAGCTTGAAAGCGAGTTGTCGCACAATTTTCTTGATGAAAAGAAGAAGGGCACATAGGCATGCCAGCCATCGACCAACGCGACCCCATCGCCACCGCCCTCAAGGCCTTCGACAACCTCCCCCTCGCCGACGCCGCGCGAAACCTCTTCGCCATACTCGGCTACAAGTCCGACCGCACGGTCAACCTCGGGAATTCCAGCCCGCGCGCATTTCTCGACTTCATCCGCTCGCACGGCACCGCTGAAGCATCCTTCGATGAAAAGAAAGCCCTTTTTGCGGACTGGAAATCCGCCGACCTTCTCTTCCAACTTACCGATGAGGAGCTTTCCGGACAACTGGGCCTTTCCAAGGAAACAGGCGTCAACTCAGGTCTCCTCCGCTCCTACCTCTTCTTTGCCATCGAATTAACCGGTAGCGACTACGCCCGCAGCAAACTGACCAACATCGCCCGCCAGATCAACCGCATTTTCCCGATGCCCGTCATGGTGCTTATCAAACATCTCGCCGAAAAGCGCTCCGTCCTTTCCATCGCCGTCATCAACCGCCGTCTGAATAAGCGGGATGCAGCCAAGGACGTCCTCGACAAGGTCACCATCATCCGCGACATATCCCTTGCGAATCCTCATCGCGGACACCTCGACATCATTGCCTCCTTCGCCCTCCCGAACCTTGTCCACCCGCAGCGGCTTCCAATCAACAACTTCGACACGCTCCACACCGCCTGGGAGGAGATATTCAACGTCGAACTGCTCAATAAGCGTTTCTACCGTGAGTTGGCCAACTGGTATTTCTGGGTGCTCCAGCACGTCGATTTCCCCGCTGACATCGAGAAAGACGACGAAAAGCGCCGTGCCACCTCCCTCATCCGCCTCCTCACCCGCCTCATCTTCTGCTGGTTCATCAAGGAAAAGGGTCTCATTCCCGAAAAACTCTTCGTCGAGGCCGAGCTGGTGAACATCCTCAACAACCTCGATCCCGACACCTGCTCGTACCATCAAGGCATCCTGCAAAACCTCTTCTTCGCCACGCTCAACCAACGCATGGGCAAGGACAAGAACGGCCAGCCATACCGCACCTTCGCCAAAGATGAGGGATTCCTGAAAAACCGAACCACCCATGGCGTTGACAATCTCTATAGGTACGAGGAGCACTTCCACGATCCCGTCACCGTCCTCGACCACTTTGCCGACATACCGTTCCTCAATGGTGGCCTCTTCGAGCGCCTCGACCCTGTCGACGAAGCCAGTGGCAAGCAGCTCTACCTCGACGGCTTTTCGCGCAACAATAAGAAACGCCCCGTGGTTCCGAACCGCCTCTTCTTCGCCCAAGAGCAGACCGTCGACCTCTCCGACGCCTATGGCGAGCCTAGGCGCAAGAACGAAAAGGTCCGCGGCCTCCTCCGCATACTCCACGGCTACAAGTTCACCATTGTGGAGAACACCCCCATCGACCAGGAGATCGCCCTCGATCCAGAGCTTTTGGGCAAAGTCTTTGAAAACCTTCTCGCGTCCTACAACGAGGAGACCAAGACTACCGCCCGCAAGCAGACCGGCTCGTTCTACACCCCGCGCCCCATCGTCGAATACATGGTCGACGAATCGCTCAAGGCGCATCTCACTGCCGCTTTGACCAAGGCTGGAATGAAAGAACCGGAGGCTAAGGACGGTCTTGGTATCCTGTTCGCCTACACGGAGCGCGAACACCCCTTCGACAAATGCGAGACCGACACACTTCTCGAAGCCATCCACACCTGTAAGATCCTCGACCCCGCCTGCGGCTCCGGTGCCTTCCCCATGGGGATGCTCCAGAAACTTGTCCACATCATCCACAAGCTCGACCCCGACAACGCCAAGTGGAAACAACTCCAGATCGACGCCGCTGCAAAAATCCCCGATCCGAGCGCCCGCGACGCCGCCATCACCGCCATCGAACGCGACTTCACCGAAAATGATGACGATTATGGCCGTAAACTCTACCTTATCGAAAACTGCCTCTACGGCGTGGATATCCAACCCGTCGCCATTCAGATATCCAAGCTCCGTTTCTTCATATCCCTCATCTGCGACCAGCGCACCAACCGCAGCAAGAAGGAAAACCACGGCATCCGCCCGCTCCCCAACCTCGAAACCAAGTTCGTCGCCGCCGACACGCTCATTGGGCTGCCTAAAATGGATCAACTGCTTCTTGTGCATCCCCGCGTGCCTAAAATCGAGACTGAAATTGAGACGCTCTACCACAGTCACTTCGGCATCCAGCGCCGCGACCAAAAACTCGCCCTCCAACACAAGATCAAAGAGCTCCGCAAAGAGCTTGCCGACATCCTCGCCCAAAGTCTACTGTCTCCCGCCAAGTCCCGGCACGTCGCCGACTGGGATCCCTTTGACCCGCAAGCCAGCTCGGACTTCTTCGACCCCCATTGGATGTTCGGAAAGTCTTTGGCCGATGGCTTCGACCTCATCATCGGCAATCCACCCTACATCTCCGTCGAACGCTTCGCGGGAACCGCCATTCAGAGCAAGTGGCAGGATTCCTTTACCACCTATGCGGCGCGTGGAGACGTCTACTGCTTCTTCTACGAGCGCGGCGCCAGCCTGCTCCGGGATGGCGGCACGCTGACATACATCACCTCCAACAAGTGGATGCGCGCCGGGTACGGTGAAAAGTTGCGGGGATTTCTGGCAAAAAAAGTAAACACCCGCTCCGTGCTCGACTTCGGCATGGCGCAGAATTTCGGAGCCGCCACCACCTACACCTGCATCACCGCCTTCACCAAGCAGACCCCAGACGGAGCCACCCATTGCTGCTACGCCTCCGACGACCGCGCCGCGATGGCCGATACGTCCGGCTACTTTGCGGATCACGCTGTCGTTCTCGAAAAACTCGGAGCCGATCCGTGGATCGTCCTCTCCCCGGAACGCCAGGCCATCCGCGTCCACGTCGGTGAACAGGGTATCCCGCTCGAGAAATGGGACATCCGAATCAACTACGGCCTCAAGACCGGCTACAACGAGGCCTTCTACCTGACCCGCGGACAGCGTGACGCCCTTATTGAAGAAGATCCCGCCAGCGAGGAACTCATCGTCAAACTCCTGCGCGGCCGCGACGTTGAACGTTACAAAGTCAACTGGGAGGACACCTACCAGCTCATCATCAAGTTCGGTGCCTACGAACACCTCGAAGACCGCTACCCCGCCGTCTATCGCCACCTGAAACAATTTGAAAAGGAACTCAAAGCCCGCGGCCAGTGCACCTATGGCCGCGAACGTAAAGTCAAGGACGCCAGCAAACCGTATCCCGGCCAACACCACTGGCTCGAATTGGACAACAACCCGACCGACGAATATCTCAATCTGTTTCGAGGCCCCAAGATCATTTATCCGAACATGACCAAGTTCTTACCGTTCTTTTATGACAGAGGCGACGGATTTTTCACGAATCAGAAGTGTTTCTTCATCACATCTTCAACAAGCGCACTCGCCTTTCTCACAGCGGTTTTCAACTCAGATTTGTTTAAGTGCTGCTTCCGCGACAACTTCCCAGAGCTACTTGGGAACTCTTATGAACTGAGCAAAATATTCGTGGACAAAATACCTCTCAAGAAGCCTTCTACCGAGCAATCTCGACTTTTTGAGGTTTTGGTCGCTCTTGTCCAACACGCCAAGCGTATCGGCGAAGACGCCTCCGCTCAATTCCTCGAGGATCTGATCGACGCCTGTGTGATGGAATGCTACTTCAGAGAGCACATGTTGGAACACGACCTGCTTTTCCTCGACGACCTCTCCCCGCAGCTCGCTTGCTACGATCCCGCTGCCAGCGCAACCATGCAGAACGACTTTCTGGCGCATCTCCACCGCACCCTCAACGCCCCAGACTCGAAAACCCGCAACCGTCTCCTTCGTCTCTGCGCCGACAGCCCCGACCTGCTCGCCATCATCAAAGCGGAGGGAAAGGTATGAAGGCACGCCTCCCAGAAATCAGCATGATCCCCGATGCCGACCGCCTGAAAATCCAGCGCAAGAAGTTCGAGGAACTCTATAACTGTGACCACCCCCTCAAAATCGCCCTTGAAAAACTCCAAACCATGGGCATTGTTCGCATCATCGAAGGGAAACCATGAAAGACTCACCGATAGCAAAAGCCATGACATTGCCTGGAGGTGCTATCCTCGTCCGTTGCGCCCTGCAAGTCAATCCGCACGGCTATGAGGAGCAGTTCCGTGGTCAGCCTTCCGAACTAAGTCCCGAGCAATACAACGCCCTACTCGCTGAACGTTGCCGCGAGCACGGAATCGGGGCAGTAGCAGTGACAAATCACAATCATGCCGGAGACATCGATGCCATCGCCTTCGCCTTGTCGACCGCTGGTGTCATTGTTTTCCCTGGGTTCGAAATCGGGTCAAACGAAGGCGTCCATGTGATCTGCATTTACGAACCAGGCACCCCCACGGCGAAACTCAATCGCTACTTGGGCGAACTGGGGATTCACGAAACGGACACCAACAACATACTCTCCAGCCAAACTTTCATCGATCTTCTGAGCACCGTTCAGAAACGACAAGGCGGACTCTGTATCGCCGCTCACGCCACCAATGCAGGAGGGCTGCTCAAGGTTCTCTCAGGCTCAGGCGGCGCAAGGATCAATGCATGGAAGGATCCACAGCTTCTGGCAATTCAGATTCCCGGCTCGGTGGAGGATTTGCCCGATGATCTGCGCCCCATCGCGAAGAACAAGAACCCAGACTATCGCCGCGACTCCGCACCTGCCGACAACTTGGCCGTCGCAGTTGTCAACGCCATGGACGTGAAGCATCCGGACGATCTCGCGCAAGCAGCCGCAACAACCCGGATCAAGATGGCTTCGGTCACGTTAGAAGGACTTAGGCAGGCCTTTCTCGACCCGGAAAGCCGCATCCTGCTCAATTCTGATCAAGCCGCTGAACCCACAGAGCGGATCGAGGCCATCGCCTGGGGTGGCGGGTTTCTCGACGACCAAGCTCTGCACCTGCATCCGAGCCTGAACGTCCTCATCGGAGGTCGGGGAACCGGCAAGTCCACGGTCATCGAAAGCCTTAGATTCGCATTGGGATTGGAGCCGTTAGGCGAGGAAGCACGTCAGGCACACGATCAAATCGTGAAGTCTGTCCTCGGCAGCGGGGCGCGGGTGTGGGTGCGAGTTTTTTCTCAAAAACCCTCCCCGCGGACCTACCTCGTCGAACGCGGAGTCCGCGAAGACCCAGTGGTGAAGTCGGAGACAGGGGAAGTTCTCAATCTTCGTGTCGCCGACATAATCGGCGAGATGCAAATCTATGGTCAGCACGAGATCGCCGAATTGACTAAAGACAAGGTGAAGCAAACTACCCTTGTGCGCCGATTCATCGATAACTCAATTGATTTTTCCCTGCACAAGGAAAGCGTCCTACGCGCTCTTCAAAAGAACCGCAGTGCCATGGTGGAGACACAGTGCGAGTTGGCTCGCACCGCAGAGAGACTCACTCAATTACCGGGTATTGAGGAAACCCTTAAAAGCTTTAAAAGCGCTGGTCTGGAAGAAAAGCTTGGACTCCAGAGTCTGCTCATTCGAGAAGAGGGTGTTCTAAAGAGCTTGCAAAAAAAGCTTGAGCCCTTCCGCGAAGCCGTCGCTTTGCTGGCCGAGAGCCTGCCGCTGGACATGACCTTAGTTTCCGAGGAAGCATTGAAGGATCTTCCCAATCGGGAGATATTGGGTGAGGCGAGGGCGTTGTTGGCGGAATTGAACCAAAACGCAACGAACGCCAAACAATCACTCACCCAAGCCATCGCCACCGCCGGTGTAAAGATCGATGAAATGAAGACCCAGT
>CAYTFM010000072.1:26604-31263 GCA_964436735.1 uncultured Victivallales bacterium
ATACCCAGTGGGAAAAGAAGCGGATTGAAAGCCAAAATGCTTATGAGAAGACCTTGCAGGAACTCCACCGCGAAAAGATTGACGGAGCCGAGTTTGTGCGGCTGCGCCGCGCGATTGAGGAACTCAAGCCGTTGGAGGAGCAACGCAAGAAGCTGGAGAATGCCTACAAACTCCGGGGTGAAGAACGCAAGAAACTTTTGGTCGAATGGCGGGAGGTGCTTTCGGAAGAGTATCTCGCCTTGGAAAAAGCTGCTAAGAAAGTCTCCAAACAGCTTCGTGGACAGGTAAAGCTGCGAGACACACAAGACGGTGATCGCAGTGCTCTTAAAGGCTTCCTCAACGAACACCTGTCCGGCCTCAGGGATCAGATTGTCCAGGCGATCGACCGCGACACCTTCTCGATCTCGGAATTTGCCAACGCCTGCCTTGCAGGGGAATCGGCCTTGATCGAGCAATTCGCAATTAGCGCGAACCAAGCGGCCAGTCTTGCCGGACTCCCCCTGGACACGCTCCTGCGAATTGCGGAAGTGGAGCTTGCCTCAACAACGGAGGTTTCTCTGAACGTCGCCGCCGATGGTCAATCTGAAGAGTGGAAAATTCTAGACGATCTTTCAAAAGGCCAGAAGGCCACCGCTTTGTTGCTATTGCTGCTACTACAATCCACTTCGCCACTGATAGTGGATCAACCCGAGGATGATCTCGACAACCGCTTCGTCACTTCAGGCGTCGTCCCCCGCATTCGGATATCGAAACGAAATCGGCAGTTCCTCTTTGCAACGCACAACGCCAATATCCCGGTGCTTGGCGATGCGGAACTGATCGCTGCGCTTTCGGCCAGCGGCGAGGCGGGCTCAGGGCAAGGGCGTCTGGCTCCCTAGCAAATGGGGGCACTCGACACGCCGACCGTCAAGTCTCTCGTTGAAGAATAGCTGGAGGGGGGGCATTCCGCTTTTGAGTCGCGTCGCAAAAAATATGGGTACTGAGGCAACATAATGACCAAGGTGGAACTGATTGAATTGATCGCCAATGGCGAGAACTCAGGAGTTGAGTTCAAGAATGATGCCGTTGAGCCGCACCGGCTTGCGCGGGAACTTGTCGGCTTTCTGAACTCCTATGGCGGCTATCTTCTTCTTGGAGTCGAGGACGATGGAACCATTTCCGGCGTCACGCGGCAGAATATCGGGGAATGGGTCACCACCATCTGCCGGGACAAGATTCGTCCGGAGGTTATTCCATTCATCGAGATTGTCCGCGACGTGGAGCCCGGAAAATCCGTCGCGGTGGTGCGGGTCGAAAGCGGATTTGCTGTCCACCACCGTTGGCACAACAACAGCCGCACCTACTACGTCCGCGCCAACGATCAGACACGAGAGGCCAGTCCGGAGGAATTGCAGATGCTTTTTCAACGGCGGGGCAGCTTGCGGGCCGAATTGGCGTCAGTTTCAGGTGCCACTCTGGATAGCTTAGACATAAGGAGGCTCACCGAGTATTTCCATAGAATTCGTGGGCAAGAGGTTCCCGCCGAGTCAGACACGGACGGCTGGACGAGGATGCTCATCAACACCGAGATGATGCTGGAGAGTGATTCAGTCCCGGTAGCGACGATCGCAGGCATGTTGCTATTCGGCTCCCGAACCAAGAAATTCCTGCCGCATTCTGGCATCGATGCCGTTTGTTATCCCGGAAATGCTCAAGATTACAGCTCACTGGAACGGCATTATTTTCAAGGTGCCATGACTGCCCTCGGACAACCTGATCGTGCTGTTGACTCAGGCTTGGTGGAGCAAGCGCTGGAGTTTGTGAAAACACATCTCGATGCAGGTGAGATCCTGAGTAACGATGTCAGGAGGGAGCGTAAATACAAACTGCCACTTGTCGCAGTTCGCGAAGCAGTGGTGAACGCCCTTGTTCACCGCGATTACCTTCTGACAGCCACCAATATTGAACTCTCAATTTACTCAGACCGGTTAGAAGTCATCTCACCGGGACGCCCACCAAATGGCATCACCCCCCTGCGGATGCGTGTCGGCTGCAGGGCCGCCCGCAATCAGCTTATCAAGGACACTATGCGCGACTATGGTTACATGGAGCACATGGGCATGGGCATTCCCCGGAAGATGTTTGCCTCGTTAGCCGAAGCAAACCTTCCGGAGCCGGAATTGGAAGTGGGAGAAGAGAGCTTCAAAGTCACCTTGAGATGGCTTAAACAATAACAACGAGACTTCTCCGAAACATCTGGCATCTACTCGTTAATATTACGACGGGCGGAGACGTGCGTTGGAATTATAGCAGTGCGCCAAGTCCCCATTGACAGCTACACCCCTGAATCTTGCCCCTTGGACAGTTACGTCCTCCCCCTTTGAAAAACCGCTGATCACGGTGTATTTCATGGTGTCATAATTTAAGGTTTATAAATTGTATGCCGATACCAGTGCTGAGCCCTGACGCCCAGAAGATCATCCACGATTCCGTGACGCTCGCCAAGGAGCGGAAGCACGAGTTTGTCTGCGTGGAGCACCTGCTTCACTTCGTCCTGCGCAACGACGACTGCGCCGAGATCCTGCTCTCACTCGACGTCGACGTCGCCGCCCTCGCCGAGGAGGTCGAAAAATTCCTTGCCGAGAAACTCGAAGCCAACGCAAAGTCCGCCCCCCAGCAATCCATCTCCTGCCAGCGCGTCCTCACGAGAGCTGTTCAGCACACGCTCTCCTGCGGTGCCAAGCGCCTCGAGGTCAAAGACCTTCTGATCGCCATCTTCGACGAGGAACCCACCCACGCCGCATACTTCCTGAAGAAGCATGGCGTCACCCGCCTGGATCTGCTCAGGGAAGTATCGCACGGAGCGGCGGAGGAGGAAGAGGAAACAGCTGAAGAGTCCGACTCGTCAGACGAGTCGGACCAGTCCGAAAAGCCAGCCTCCTCAAACAAGGAGAAGCCCAGCAAGCTCGCTGAATATACGATCAACCTGACGCAGCAGGCGCGCGACGGCAAGATCGACTCCCTCGTCGGCAGGGAACTCGAACTGCGCCGCATCATGCGCACCCTCTGCCGCCGGAAGAAGAACAATCCGCTGCTCGTCGGCGAGCCAGGCGTCGGCAAGACGGCGATCGTCGAGGGGCTCGCGCTGAAGATCGTCAAGGACCAGGTTCCCGACCTTCTCAAAGGCGCGGAGGTCTTCGCGCTCGACATGGGCTCGCTTCTCGCCGGAACGCGCTACCGCGGCGATTTCGAGGAGCGCCTGAAGAAAGTGCTCAAGGAGATCGTCTCCCAGGGGAACGCAATCCTCTTCATCGACGAGATCCACACGGTGGTCGGAGCGGGCGCCGTCCACGGCGGTTCGATGGACGCCTCGAACATCCTCAAACCACTGCTCGCCAACGGACAGATAAAGTGCATCGGATCAAGCACCTACGAGGAGTTCCGCAACCACATCACCAAGGACAAGGCGTTCTCGCGGCGCTTCCAGAAGATCGACATCATCGAGCCGACGGTCAGCGAGACGGAGGCGATTCTGGTCGGGCTCCGCCAGTTCTACGAGGAACACTACGACGTCAAGTACACCTTGAAGTCCCTCGAGGCCGCCGCGCATCTCGCGGCGAAATTCATCAACGACAAGTTTTTGCCGGACAAGGCGATCGACGTGATCGACGAGGCGGGAGCCCGCAATGCTCTCCTCTCCAAGGGCAAACGCCGCTCGACGATCACGGTGAAGGACGTCGAGGAGGTGGTGGCGGAGCTCGCCCGCATCCCCGCCGCCCGCGTCTCCTCCACCGACATGGACAAGCTCAAGTCGCTCGGCGACGAGTTGAAGCGCGTCATCTTCGGCCAGGACGAGGCGGTCGACATGATCGTCAACGCCATCAAGATGTCCCGCGCGGGGCTCTCCACCGAGCGCGAGAGACCCGTCGGCTCCTTCCTCTTCACCGGTCCGACCGGCGTGGGGAAAACCGAGCTTGCCCGTCAACTGAGCGTCGCCCTCGCCTGCCACTTCGCCCGCTACGACATGAGCGAGTACTCCGAGAAGCACAGCATCTCGCGCCTCATCGGCTCGCCCCCCGGCTACGTCGGATTCGACCAAGGCGGACTTCTCACCGAAGAGGTCTCGCGGAACCCGCGCGCCGTGCTGCTGCTCGACGAGATCGAGAAAGCCGACCCCGAGATCTACAACATCCTCCTGCAGATCATGGACTACGGACGACTCACCGACAACAACGGCAAGAAGGCCGACTTCCGCAACGTCATCGTGATCATGACCTCGAACCTTGGCGCCAAGGAGCTGTTCGCCAATGCCATCGGCTTCGACCAGCACAAGCCCAGCGGCGACGCCACCAAGGCCGTCGAGAAGTTCTTCAATCCCGAGTTCATCAACCGCCTCGACGCCATCGTCAAGTTCAAGCAGCTCACGCCGCAACTGATGGAGCGGATCGCACAGAAGTTCATCGACGAGCTCGCCCGCAACCTCAAAAAGAAGAAGGTCGATGTGGTCCTGACCGCCGCCGCGCGGAAACTGCTCGCTGAGAAAGGACACGATCCCAAGCTCGGAGCCCGCCCGATGGACCGCCACATCAAGAAGGAGATCACCGAGAAGATCGTTGACGACCTCCTGTTCGGCAAACTCGCCAACGGCGGCAAACTCACCATCGACGCCAAGAACGGCGA
>CAYTFM010000073.1:0-22405 GCA_964436735.1 uncultured Victivallales bacterium
CCCGCTCGAGCTCCTCATCCTCGTGAGCGGGGTCAAGCGCCGGCACGGCGTCACGTCCGCCGCCGACGGCGCGTTCCGGTTCGACTTCCAGCCGCTCGCCGGCGAGTACGGCCTCTACTCCGCCAAGGTCCGCCATCCCGACATCGCCTCGGAGCCCCCCGAGGGCGTCTCCTTCACCATCACCAAGACCGTCGTCTCGCCGAAGGCCTTCAAGCTCTCGCTTCCAAGGGACATCCCGAAGGCGTTCGCCGTGACCGTCCAGAACGGGCAGGGCACCGTCCTCGACAACGTCCAGCTCGCCGCGAGGCCAGTCGACCAGGCCGGCGGCGAGCTCCCCGCGGGGGTCGCCCTCACGCTTCCCGCCCCGACGGGCGTCGGATCCGGCGCCAAGGTCGATCTGCCCTTCACCATCTGCGGAGGGACTGACGCCCCCGAGCAGTGCGCCGCCATCTTGACTGTCCTCCACGGAGCCGCCGGCGAGATCCTTGAGAGGATCCAGCTCGAGCTCTCCTTCTCCTCCGCCACCCCCGTCCTCTCCTTCGAGCCCACCCTCGTCGAGACCGGGCTCTATCCGGGAGACTTCCTGACCGTCTCCGCCACCGTCAGGAACCTCGGGCTCGCGCCGCTTCAGAACCTCTCGCTCTCACTCAAGCCATACGACGCCGAGCGCCCGCTCCCGGCGTGGGCCTTCCTCGTCACGCCGCCCGCCATCGCCCAGCTCGACCCCGGCGCCTCCACCAAGGTCGACATTTCGCTCGCGCCTCCGGAGAACGCCGACCCCGGCGTCTGGCACGACTTCCTCCTTGAGGCCTCAGCCGCCAACCACGCCGCCCGCGCGATGCCCGTCGGCGTCTATCTCTCAGCCATCCCCGGACAGGGGACCGAGCCCACCGAGTCGGCCCTCTTCAAGGTCTCCGACATCTACACCGCCACCGCCAGGAAGGACGCCAACGGCAGCGTCCTCGTCGACGCCAACGGCGATCCCGTCATCATCCAGGGGCTCGAGGGCGCCACCATCACCATCACGCACCAGACCGAGAGCTTCAGCCGGTCGCTCGGCACCGACCAGTTCGGCGAGGCCCTGTTCTCCAACATCCCCGCCGGGCAGTACAAGTACCGCGCGACCGCACCGGGGCACAGCTCGACCATCGGCTCCGTCTGGGTGCGCCCCGGCGTCCAGCCCGCCGAGTCCGTCTTCCTCGACTCCCAGCTCGTCAACGTCACCTGGGAGGTCGTCGAGGTCCCTGTCATCGACAAGTACACCATAGGACTTACCTTCACCTACGAGGTCAAGATCAACACCACCTACGTCGAAAACGCCCCCGCCGCCGTCGTCGTCATGGAGCCCGGCTCCATCACGCTGCCCATCATGGAGAAGGGCGCCGTCCTCCAGGGCGAGATCTCGATGACCAACCACGGACTCATCCGCGCGGAGGACTTCGCCTTCGAGGTACCCGTAAGCGATGAATACCATTTCGAGTTCCTCAACGCCTTTCCGCGGACCCTCGAGCCCAAGCAGCGCCTCACCATCCCCTACCGCGTCGTCGCGCTGCGGTCCACCGCCGCCGGAACACCCGACGCGGGCGGCGGCGCCGGCGGGACGAACGTGGTCTGCGACCAGGTGAAGGTGCACTGGACCTACAGGTGCTTCTTCGGGAAGCTTGTCGCGGACGAGCACCGCACCCCCATCTGCAGAACGGTCGGCGGCTCCGGAGGATCCGCCTCCGACGGGAAGACGACCGTCACCTTCGTCGAAGCGATCGCCACCACCCTCTACAGCTACGTCTACCAGGGCGGGACCACTGCCCCCTACGTGCCTCCGGAGGGGACCTGGCACCAGACCACCACCGGCGGCGGCGACTCCGCGTCCGGCGAAACCAAGGCCGACGTCGTCAAAGGCCCCGGATTGCCGGACTGCCTTCCGGAATGTGAATGCAAGAAGTCCAAGACCAAATGCAAGGATTGTGAACAGAATGGCGGTGGAGGAGGAGGAGGTGGCGGAGGTGGCGGAGGCGGCGGAGGCGGCGGAGGCGGCGGAGGCGGCGGAGGCGGCGGAGGTGGCGGAAACCGCAACATGCCGGATCCCGCGAAGGGCGGGAATGGCCCCAGCCATAATCAGTCCGGCGGAAGTTGCGCCGCGCGCCCCATCAACTACAATGTCACGTATGATGCATGGTACGACAACTTCGGCTTCATCGCGCCGCTTGTGACCATTAGGAAGCTGTGGCCCATTCCCGGAAGGACGGCGTCCTCGACCGACCAGCTCGGCTCTGTCGCCGTTGGCGACGCCCTGCCACTCGAACTGCTGCTGGACAACCACCTTTACCAGGTGCTTCCGTCATCGCCACAGTATCCGCATGTGGAGTACCACGACGCCGGCGGCGCCGCGCCAGTCGAGACGTGGGTCTATCCCCGTTTTGATGAGGGCGGACGTTTTGTCCTCTCCACCGACGTCGGCTACTCCACCATCACCGTGTTCAAAGACCAGCCCACGGGCGATGTCCGCTACCTGTACGAGGACAAGTCGGGGGATTCGAGGCTCTTCGACGCCAACGGCCGCGTCCTGCGGATGGGAGACAGAGACGGGTTGCTCTGCGACGTGATATGGGCCAACGACAAGATCTCCGAGGTCAGGGACAGGAACGGCGCGGTGGTCTTCACCTTCACCCACAGCGACGGCGGCTATGTCGTGAGCTGTCCCGACGGCCGCTCCAGCACCTACATGCGCGGCGCGGGGGGCGACATCACCGAGGTCAGGGAAACCCTCAAGCCCGGCGTCGAGGCCGTCACCAGGTACGAGTACATCCTCGACGAGGACGGCAAGACCACGCGTATGAGCCGCAAGGTCGAACCCAACGGAAGAACGTATGACTACACCTGGCAGCACGGCAGAGTCTACAAGGTCGTCGACTCCTTTGCGGGAACCACCGACTACGAGCGCGAATTCGACGAGAAGACCAAACTGTTCCACACCATCGAGAAGAGGCCGGACGGTGTCGTCGTCGAGTACTGGATCACGCAGACCAGGGACATCGTCAAGATGATGGTCAACGGCGTGGTCACCGAGCGCGTCTACAAGGACGACAACTCCAACACCGTGACCGTCCTTGACGACAAGGGCCTCGCCACCGTCACCAAGAACGACTCCCGCAAGAATCCGGTCTGCGTCATGCGCCCCGACGGTTCGGTGGAAACCTCCACCTACGACGAGAAGGACCGTGTCGTCAACCATGTCGACGCGTCGGGGGCGAAGACCGCCTACGAGTACGACGACAAAGGCAACCTGGTGAAGGAGACGCGCGCCGCCGGAAGTCCAGCCGAGCAGGTCGCCATCACCGTCTACGCCGATCAGCGTTTCACGACGCTGCCCACCTCCGTCACACGCAAAGGAGACGCCAACACACCCGACGTCGTCACCACTTACGAATACGACGACAAAGGAAGGATCGTCAAGACCATCGACCCGGAGGGCGGTGTCACCGAGGTGCTGGCGTATGATACGATGGGCAATAGGCTATCCGTCAAGGATGCCGCGGGCAACGTGACAGCATTCGAGTATGACTCAAAAGGCCACGTCACCAAGATCACCAACCCTGACAACTCCACTCGGTCGTTCACATACGACTCCATAGGCAGCCAGACCAGCGCCACCGACGAGTTAGGCAGGACAACCACCACCGACTACGATCAGGCGGGCAACCCCGTCAAGATCACCTACGCCGACGATTCGTTCATCACCATGGAGTACGACACGCGGAGCCGGTTGGTCTCTGCCACGGATCAGTCGGGCAGGATCAGTAAAACCGTCTACGACGACAAGGGGAGGCTCTCGAAGACCATCGCCCCCGACAACAGCGAGACGGTCTATTCCTATGACGATCTCGAAACCTCCAAGAACCCCTCCTGGAAGCCGGTGATGATCGTGACGGCGGGAGGGATCAGAGCCATGCAATATGACGTGATGGGAAGAGTCGTGAAGACATTGGACTTCCTCGACGCCCAGACCTCCGCCAATACGACCGTCAAATTCGATATTGGTGGCAGGGTGGTGCGGCAGACCGACGCCAGGGGTCTCGTCACCAACATGGACTACGACGCCCTCGGCCGCCCCGTGAAATCGACCGACCAGTTCGGCAACGTGGTCGAGCGGACGTACGATGTTCTTGGCAACATGACCGCCACCGCCTCCTACAACGCCGCCGATCCATCCAAGAGGATCACCTCCTCCTACCAGTACGACAAGGCCGGCCGGCAGACCTCCATGATCGACCAATACGGGCACGCCTCCTCCACGCAATATGATCCGGCGGGAAGGGTGTTGAGCCAAGTCTCCGTCACCGGCCAGAAGGTCGTCTACTCCTACGACAACCGGGGCAGGGTGGGATCGGTCAAGTACTATTCCTCCGAAGGCGCGGCCAACCCCTTCAGAACCGTCGCCTACTCTTACGACGCCGCTGGTCAGCGGCTTGGCATGACCGACTCCCTCGGGACATCCATCGCCTGGACGTACGACTCGATGGGCAGGAGGCTCACCGAGAAGACCACCTTCGACGGCAAATCCTACACCCAGTCGTGGACGTACAATCCCGACGGCTCCGTGAAAACGCAGACCGCCCCGAACCAGGCCGTCACCACGTTCGAGTACGACAGCATGCGCAGGGTGGTGAAGACCACCCTGGCCGACGGCACCTTCTCATCGGCGACCTACGGGCCATACGGACCGGCCAGCCAGACCGACAGGGCCGGAAGGGTCAGCACATTCGAATACGACACCTTGGGCAGAAGGGTGTCGTCGAGGGACGCAAAAGGACAGGTCATCCGCTTCCAGTACAGCGTCGCCGGGGACATGATCGGTTTGACCGACAGCAACAACAACCAGACCGCGTGGGAATATGACGCCAGAGGCTTGGTCACGAAGAAGACCTACGCCGATGGCAGCTTCTACGTCTACGGCTATCATCCGGACGGCAGGCTGAAGTCCAGAACCGACGCCCTTGGAAAAGTCACGAACTACAGCTATAACCAGTATGGGCAGCTTGAGACCATCGACTATCCCAACGACCACGACGTGGCCTTCGGATACGACGACTACGGAAGAAGGACGACCATGGGCGACGCCGCCGGAACGACCTCGTGGAGCTATGACGCCTTTGGGAGAGTGCAAGAGGAGAATGGCCCCTTCAACGGCGGTGACGTGGTGGGCTACACCTACAACGATCTTGGACAAAAGGCCACGATGAGCTACGCCGGCAAGACGGTCAACTACACCTTCGACGCCATGGGCCGGATGGCCTCGGTGGCTTCCGGGGATGATGTGTTCGCCTCCTCCTACGTCGACGTGTCCCGAAGAATCGACAAACTGAGCCTGAACACCAAGCCGACCGTCGAGAACTACTACGATGCATTAGGTCGGTTGGCGAACAAGATCAACAAGAATCCAGCTGGCGCCGTGATAAGCTCCTATGCCTTCGCCATCGACAACGCCGACCAGCGCGCAAAGATCACCTTCAACGACAACAAATACATCACCTACGGCTACGATCTCACGGGGCAGCTGATCTCCTCGCAGAAATACCTTGCGAACGGCACTCCTGATCAATCCTACGTCTTCAATTTCGGCTACGATCCAATGGGCAACAGGCAGTCGGCGCAGGAGGACGGTGTGGTGAGATCCTACAGCGCCAACAACCTCAACCAGTACACCAACATCTTCAATCCCGATGGTTCAGCCTCGCAGCCACAGTATGATTTGAATGGAAATGTGCTGGCTGCCAATGGATATGCTCTTGCGTGGGATGATGAGAACAGGCTATCATCGGCTGAGAAGGCTGGAGTCCAAAAGCTGGAGTTCGTGTATGATGGGCAGAGCAGGAGAAGGGTGAAGAAGGTGTTCTCGTGGACGGGTGGGGATTGGCATTTGACGGGTGAGAGGAGGTTTGTCTATAACGGGTGGAACTTGATCGCCGAATTGGACGCCACCAACCAACCGGTGAAGACGTATGTTTGGGGCATCGATCTAAGCGGTAGCGAACAAGGTGCTGGCGGTGTTGGTGGGCTGCTCTCGGTCACGGATGCGGGTGGGACATTTTACCCATTTTATGATGGCAACGGCAATATCACAAGCTACACGAATGGTGCGGGTAATGTGACATATAGCTGCTTCTACACACCATTCGGATCACCTGTTGACGAGACGGGAGTAAAACCGTGCGACTTCGGGTTCAGCACGAAATACACGGATCCCGAGACTGGGCTGGTGTATTATGGGTATAGGTTCTTGAGCACGGAGCAGGGACGGTGGTTGAACAGGGATAGGATTGAGGAAGAGGGAGGTCTGAATCTGTATTGTTTCATATACAATTCAAGCATAGTCTTTATAGATTTCCTTGGCTTAGCTGAGGCGGATGCGATGACCAAAATACTTACAGATGGCTACGATGAGAAAAAGTCATATTCAATCGAAAAACCTGATTGGATGAAAGGTACTCCTTGGTACGCAATGGGTGCTACATATGCAAGTATGCCTACGGCTAAAATGATAAGTAAAAAATGCTCAGGAGATTCTGGCTGTTTTGGTCTTGAATTAGGATCAACAAGCATGACTGTAAAAATCTGGATATCTCCCAGAGACCCAACATCTTCTCAGGAAATACTACATGCTCAAGACTATAAAGATAAATATACTGAAATGCGCCTTTTCTTAATGGGTATTGAGGGTTGCTACAAAAGCGAAGGGAAACGCGATTGCTACAAGAGCTTAGGAGAAACCCAGGTACCGAGTTTATATTACTGGAAAGCTCTTGTAAAAACACATGAAAGAGATAAAGGTGAACCCAATTACGAAACACGACATAAGAAATTTGAAGATGAATTATCAAAAGCTCAAAAAGCGTTCGATGATAAGCAAAAAGAATGTGATTCTAAATAACGATATTTTCATTCAAAGGGGGAATAATGGAACTGAACATTCTAACACATCCGATATCTTTGACAAGGTATATTTTATCACAGCCATCAATAGAGCTTATATTTCTATTGGTTATTATCAGTTATTTCATAAAAAATGTGATCTCTTTGAAATATAGAATATCAAGGATCTCGGGGTCTGATCAATCATGCGCTTCAGATTCTCTTAACAGTGCAAGTAATATACGATTATTGGGAGCTATTTGTTTATCAATTTCAGCTGCTCGAACTATGATTGGGATCGCCTACTTGTCTTCCTCTTTTACATTTATCGATGGTCATGAACTTGCTTCACTTACATTCTATATTACTTGCCTTTCGTATCAATGCATTTTTCTTGGATTTGGTTTTATTGTTTATGGTTCAGCTCTTTTAATGGAATTTCTTACTGTAATCATAATCAAAAGAAAAATCATAGCTGTTAGTGCAAGCGGTTATCCACCACCCACCCCATAGCCCCTCGCATCCCGCGCTGATGTGGAGGGTGGTGGTGTATGTGAGGTGGAGGATGAAATAGGTGGAGATGAGTGTCCTGCAGACAGCGTATGATGTGTCGATGAGGGTGATACATGTATACTTGTTTATGATCATTTAGAATTTTGAAATGTATTAATCAACTGGAGATCTTAATGAAAAAGGCTGTTGACATTTTCACACCTGGTGCATTGCCTACTGTAACATATAATGACCGCGATCATTTACGAATTGAATATAAATTGCTTGAAGCTATTGAAACAAAAGGATATATCTCGTCAGTCGCTGGTCCTTCGAAATCAGGTAAAACAGTTCTCTGCGAAAGTGTGATAGGCAAGCGAGGCATGATACTCCTCACTGGAGGAGGTGTAGAGGTAGAGGAGGATTTTTGGCGAAAATTGAGAGGTGTCTTGTTGATGCCTAAGGAAACAGTAGTAACAAAAGGACAAAATAAAGCATCGGAAATAGCTGCTGGGATAGAGGTAGGATCTGGCATTCCTTTATTGGCTGACGCAAAAAGTAAATTAGGCTTCAAAAAGACTGACACCGGTAACTCTTCGTTAGCTCACTCGTATGAGGGAACTACTGGGCTTGATCTTTTAGACATTGTTCGCACAAAAGATAAAACCTTGGTTGTAGACGATTTTCATTATATCCCGAAAAAGGTTCAAATAACTTTGGCAAATCAATTCAAAGAAGCAGCTAGAAATGGGTGTCGGATTGTGGTAGTATCAGTAACTCATCGAGCGGATGATGCGATTCGTGCTAATCCTGATTTACGCGGACGTGTTGTTACTGTTGATATTCCATATTGGACTCAAGATGAATTGCGTACTATTGCATCGAAGGGGTTCCCAGAATTAAATCTCCAAATTGATTCGGCAATTGTAACTCGTATGACAACTGAAAGTATCAAATCCCCACAGCTTATGCAGGCATTATGTTTGCAGCTTTGTCGTGAAGTGGGGGTAGAAGAAACTCTTGAGAGTCCAGTTAGTCCAGTTCTGTCGGAAGATCGAATACAAAGATTACTAGTAAACACTTCTCAAATTGCTAACTGCAAATATGCGTTTGAGATATTACATGCTGGACCACGAACAAGGGGAGAGGAGCGAAAGATTTTTACGCTTGCCGATAGCACATGTGGAGATGTCTACTATGTGATTCTTCGAGCATTAGCAGCAGAAGAACCGTTGCTAACAATTTCATATGATAATATCAAGGGACGTATTTCGAGGATAGTTCCAACAGATCCACCTCGTGGCGTCGGCATAATTGGTGCTTTGGAGCAGATGAATGAGGCTGTTAAGGAGAAACTCAAGGAAGATCGTGTTTTAGAGTGGGATGATACAAACGTCAATTTACCTGATCCGTATTTTCTTTACTATTTGCGATGGTCATTATGGGAAAAAAATCACACACTATAGGTGTCCAGCGAATTACCGAACCCTCAAAATAGCCTCGAATTCAACTCTGACAGGAAGAATATAGCACAGAAAAACTGCCTGTGGCGAGATTGAGACAAATAGAAAATACGGCGATTTCAGCGGAAGAAGAAAGCTCCGCCGCACCCCGTCGGGATGAGGGAGGTGATTCTGGAATTCGCTCAGGAGATCTTCTTTATCTCATCGGGGACGATCTCGACGATAGGCAGATGCCGTTGCCCCTCGAAGTAGTCGATCCGCAGGCTGTGTGTGGGAGCCTCTGAATTGCGCTGAAATTCGATGCGGGATGGCGGTGGACCTCTTGAGTACGCATCCATCGGCGTCATCCCTCCGAGCGACTGGTGCGGCCGATGATTGTTGTACCAGTGAATATACCGGGCGGTCTTGGCGACGCTCCAGCCACGGGCCGCCATGTGGAGGAGGATGTCCATTCTCGCCACTGGGCCGTAGTGGGGGCGGCTGCGGGGCGGCATGCTCTCTATTCTGCCTTTGAGTAGACGGATCTGCTCGCGCAGTTGCGAATTCTCCTGCGTTTCGTCGTCAACCCTCGACAGCAGCTTTACCCGCGTGAGCGGGGAGTTGGCCGCCCATTCCTGAGTTTTGACGCGCATGATATGGGCGAGCTTGACTGCGTAAAGCAGCGCCGTCGGCACATGCCTGATCCAGTCTTCCGTGATGGTGATATCTTTCGCGTTCACGTCACTCGGAGTTCCCTGGGGAATGATTGCCTTCGGTGGATCTGGAACGGTTTGAAATCATCATGGGGACCACGCAAATCACGGGCGTCATAATAGACAGGACGAGAAGGATGCAAGCCAGTATGGCGAAGCGCCCCCCGCAGAAGTCGTCGGCGATCAGCAGCAGGTCGTTCAGCGCCACCCCCGACCCGTCCTTGCCCATGAAGTATTCCCTCCTGAACGCCTGGTCGAAGAGGAGGCTCCACGAAAGGATCATGTTGGAAAGCGCGAGGTAGAATCCGATCACGGCGTACAGGGGCCTCTCCACCGGGTTCTCGATCGCCGCGCCGGAAAGCGCGCGGTGGACGAAGATCCCCGCGGCGACAAGTTCGGCTCCGTGCCCGGCGGACAGGATGAGGCAGCGGTGCCACGAGGTGAGAGACAACGCCGCGTACGCGGCGAGGAGGCATATGACAAGAGGAAGTGTTCTGCGGTTCCAGATCTTCAGGGAGATGACGATCACGGCAACCCATGCGCACGCGGTCAAATACGGGTTCGGCTTGTCGGGGATCATGGTCGCTCCGCCGCCGAGGAGCAGGTCGAAGGAGGGAATCGACGGATAGCCGAACGAGATCCCCGCGAGCGCATGCCCCGACTCGTGGACAAGCGTCGCCAGGTATGACAGAACCCAATGGACAGGCGGTGCCGCGTATGCGGCGCATGCCAGAACCGCGCCGATGGCGCAGATCAACAATCCGTTTCTGTCAGGATTTGACCCTACAGCCATAGCACCAGAACCGCCATCGCGAGGAAGAGAGCGCCCATCGCCACCTTGGCGGGGACGACGCCCCTTCGGTTCCATTCGACCATGCGCAATGATCTCACTCCCAGCAGGACCGCGGCGAGCACGCCGAACAATGGAAGAATGAAGAGCAGGTTGTACAGCGCCAGGTAGGAGATCCAGCGGCCGGCCTGGGCTCCCTCCTTGGCGAGCAGCGCGAGGGTCGGCACGTACACCTGGCCGGTGCAGACGCTCTCAAGGGCGGTGGCAGCCACTCCGGCAACGAAAGCTCCCGGGATGATGATGGAGTACCTGACGCCTCTCGTTACCACCGAGTGGATCGCCCGCTTGACCGGCTCGGGGAGCGCGAGGATCATACCGCCGTCTCCCTTGTGGTGGAGCCACGCGTCACGCAGCGAGACGACCGCCATCACGACGAGGACGGCGGCTATGCCATACTCAAAGCACGCCCGTATCGTCTTGAACGACTCTAACGTGGTGAGCACCCGGATCAGGCCGAAACCGATGAGGAAATACGTCAGGTAGCTTGCGAAGCAGTAGGCGGCTCCCGCGGCGATGATTCTCGCCGTTCCGCCCCTCGAGGTCGCGAGGAAGCTCGCAAGCAGGATCAGCGTCGATATTGCGCAGGGATTGACGCCGTCGACCAGACCGGCGACGACGACCGCCGTCAGCGTCATGCGCTCCGCCCGCCTTTCGAGAAGGTCAGTCGGGGGAGGTGGCGTGGCTATGGTAGGTGCTGAGTTGTTTGTGTTCGGTACGAGTGCCGTGTCCGTCTCCATCCGGTCCGTCATGGCGGGCTCCAGGTCGACGCCCGCGTCGATCTCGGCCATCCGCTCCTCGACGACTCTGACGAGTTCCCTCTCGATTTTAGGATAGCCGTCGAGAAGGGCTTTGCCGTCGACAACCATGCTGACGGGCTCGTTGCCCCTCACGCCCAGGCGGTCCTGGTAGGCCACGAGCCGCAGGTAGTCCGCTTTGACCCCGATGTCCAGCTCCGCGATGGCGTAGCGCCCACGGCAGCGCTCCTCGAGCTGCGGCATGACGATTCTGGATACAAGCTCGCACTCCCTGCAGCCCGGCTGCCGGAAGTATTCGATGTTGACCTTGGGAGGTTCGGCGGCGGTCGCGCCGAGGCCGGCCAAAAAGAAAACCATCGAGGCGGCGGCCAGGATGATGGACGCCAGCGTTGGGCGGAGGATGTCACATGAGTGGGTGAGGGTGGATTTCATAATGGGGAGATACTATATCGCCTTGGCGCAATCGATTCTCGGGCTATGGCAATACAAATGAAAAAGTGTTATTACTGTGGTATATGTTTTATTTTTCAATGCCTCGGTTTATTGTTTGAAACATCCGATAGTACATGCTATTTGATACTATCCGAATTCCTGGTCAATCTTCTCCCGCCTGGAGGTTGGCGGCAACTGGCTCCAGGGAATCCACCCCTTTTTGATAGCATGTGCGACTGCCGAGAGACAGGTTTTCCAAATACTCATTCCTTTGTGATATGAACGCCATATGGGCCGCATCCGTGACCACGGCGTCGAAGAAGGTTGTCGGGTGCGCGTATGTTGATCGGAGTCACGGGAGCGGTTGTCGGCGGCGGAGCGGTCTATCTTGGTTCAAGGGGCTTCTCCAACCGCGGCTTCCGAATTTTCAAAACTGGAGCGCTCACCGGCAAAGCGGCGAGGATCGTGGGCGGTGGCCTGCTGGTAATTGGCATGCTTCTGATCATGTTTTCGTTGATGAGGATCGCCTGTCCATGCCCGCCCATCCATCCACCGGGCGCGATGTGAGAACTCCTGTGGGAAAGATGATTGTCATTCCGTGTCCGGAGTGCGGCTACCGTATTGAGGAGCCGCTTCCGTGGTGGATCTCCGCCAAGGCGTGCCCGCGCTGCCACAGGCCGGGGAGGATGCCGCAGTACTCGCGGCTGCTCAGCGCGTATATGGCGGCGTACCAAGGACTGTCCACTGAATGCCGTTCGGATGGAGTCACGGAGGCGGAACGCCTCATAACGTTGAGGCCCGTAAATGATCGGAGGTGCGTCATGGTGAGAAAGAGCGTGAAGGCGGTCAAAGGGGAAAGCGCCACGCAAGCGGAAACCCGTATAATCACCGCTCCCACCAGATGCGAGAAGATTCCGATGGCGCTCGTCCACGAGAAAGCCCGCCAAGCTGGTCTCGCATTGGACGGTTTCGCCAAGAAGGAGGACGTCATCCGCGGCATCCAAATCGCCGAGGGGTTTCAGGCGTGCTTTGGAACACGGCTGGTGGAGGCATGCGGACAGCAGGGCTGCTGCTGGCGTGAGGAGTGCCGGGGTTGAGGGCAAGGGTGATTGGCATTGACGTTTAAAAGCGGCCATCTCACTCCGCTTCAGCCGCTGCGGCCAGGGCGTCCAGCAGATACTCAATCCCAATGTGTTCCTGCATGTCGGCGACCTGAAGCTGAAGGGTGGCTCGTTCCACGAGGAAGGTCTCAAGGTTTATCACGGCTTTGAGAAGGCTCGCCGAGGAGGGCGGCTTCGGGATTGCCGACATCCACAGAATGCATGCCATGAAGAAGCCGGGGCAAAGACGGGGTCACCTAAGAGTACCCGCTGTTATTTAGGGTGGCAGGCGATCGGCGATGTGAAGTTCGCACAATCCAGTCCAATCGAACAGCAGGAGCGTAAGATGAAACCAACGATCAGTTGCGGCAGACAACTGGCCGAGCACGCCGACATCTCCGGTTCGGTGTTCATTGACGTGAACCTCTCCGGGGCCGAATTCGAGAACGTGAACTTGGGCGGAGCCAGGCTGCACGACATCAACTTGAGCGGCGTCTCTATCTCGGCCGCCAATCTGGGCGGGGCGCATTTCAGGCATATCGGCCCCGCCCCGGACAAGGATGGCAGCCAGGAGAGGCAGAAGTCCGTCACGTTCGAGGAGGCCATGCTCTGCGACAGCGTCTTCCGCAAGGTGGACATGTCCGGCGTGAGGATCTTCGATTGCGACATGTCCGGCATGACCATAGACGGGGTTCAGGCCACGGATCTAATCACCGCTTACTGTGAGCGGGAGAAGAGGACATGAGAGAAAAATCGAGGTGGATTCCGGAATGGTCGCCCACCGCGGCGAACGCGAGGACGTCGAGGAACGAAGACCAGTCTCGTTGAAGCACCCCGCTGATGCCTATCTATGTGATAAAAAAGAAGGCGGAGTTGCTTTCAAGCCCTCCGCCACGCCCGACACTTATTGATCTTGTTCTGTTTTCATGCCCCGAACACCGGGCGAAAATCAATCATCGGACTCAAAGCAGTCGGCGCACATTTCCGTCTCCGATTGCTCGCAACGGAATGTCAACAATCCCTTGTCGGGGGTGTCGAATCCGACCAGTTCGTTTTCGCCGGCCATTTCCCTTAGGCACTCCTCGCATAGTGTCCTGTCGCATTCGCTGCAGTGAAACATCTCTCGGCGAAGTGTTTTTCGGACGCTTCCGTTCCTGAAGTCGCATTGATCACAGTTTTGGTATGGCATACCTGGTGTCCTTTCATAAGGTCTGTTTTGTGCTTCCCTCTGGGCAAGCTGAATAATTGCTCACCCAAAGGACGATGGAAAGAAAGCACCTTGCCTTGCCATGCCTTGCCTTGATAGATCAATAAATGTGTCAAAGAGCGTGAAATATAATAGTATCTTTGGGGTTGCGGCGCAAGTGAAAATTGCCAAGTCCCGGATTCCAGGTGCTCGCATGCTTCCAATATTGCATAGTCGGCGCCTGCCAACCTCGGCAAGGCGCACATCAACTCGGACACTCAGGTAATCACCGGATCCTTGCGCCATTTCCGCGCGGTAAAACCGAGCAGTCTTTTGGCTGCTCCTGCTTGAACAACTTCTTCTATTCGCTCGGGGGCTCTTTGACCGCCAAATGTCACATCGAGGATGATTCGTTATCGCCGTCGTCTGGAATACTCTCCACCTTGGACTATATTCCCGCTTTTCCCGAGGTCATCATGATTAACGTCGCCATACTGTCACCCGATCCAGTGGACGGGGCGGGACTGAAAAGCCTCGTCAAGAGCGCCAAAGGTGTCCGCTCGCCCACTGTCTGTCGACATGCGGACGCCCTGCCGGAGATTATCGCCACGGTCAAGCCGTCCGTGGTCGTCGTCTGCCACACCCGCGGATATGAGCCCCTGCTCGCCAGCGTCACGCCAGCGGTCAAGTTCGCGCCTGTTCTGGTTGTCGTCACCAGGGGGATGGAACACAGAACCCTGTCTCTGGTGGCCGCCGGGGTGTCGGGCGTAGTGTTGTGGGAAAACCTCGCCAAGAAGTTGGCCGCGGCCATTCAATGCGTCGTCAATGGCGGAATGTTCATAGATGCGGATCTCGCCTCCGCCGTCCAACTTGACCTCAACGGCAAGAAGAGGAGCAGGGACAATGACGCTTTGTCGGCGAGAGAGCTTTCATACATCCGACTCGCCGGGCAGGGCAAATCCGACCAGGAGATAAGCACCGCCCTGGGAGTCAAAAGGCTGAATGCGGCTTACCTTCGAAGGTGCGTCTGCAAAAAGACTGGAGTGAATGGAACCCACCAGTTGGTGAAGTACGCCATAGAGCACGGCATAGTGTGACACCCCGACATGGCCGCCCTACGCGGTATATTCCCGTCGTGAGCAAGAGGAAATCAAAAACATCCTACCGCCAGCCCTTGCCATCGTTGTGGCACTTGTCGCCATCGTCGCCACGCTGGCCAGCAAGACGCCGGGCAGCGGGAGTACTGCGGGGAACAGGCATTCCGCCAAAGAAAAGATCCTCCGTCAAGGTTGAGCCCCCTGCCGTCGAAGCGCAGGACGATATTCTCGCTGGCGAGGTTGACGGGGATGTTGACAGGTACCTTCCCGCCCACGGCCCCCAGGATAAAATCCTTCGCCACCAGTACTACATCCTCAAGTTCGATCCTGACCACAACACGGCCAACTGGACGGTCTACAGGAGCGCGAAGGCGCGCCTCGGCAACCGCTCGGTGAAGCGTGGCGACAAGAAGTTCAAGCCCGATCCGTTGCTTGCGCGTTGCCGCCGCATGCCGAGGATCATCTTCAACGACTATGAGGAGCATATGGATGGCAGCGTTCATCGTCCCGCACCAGGCGTTCCCTGACAAGAACCCGCCCGACTTTCAGACCACCGTGGATGTCGTGGAGGCGAGGATGGGGGTAGACTTCTTCCTGGGCCTCCCCGGGGCGGATAGAATGGACGCTGCGGCTGCGGATAGATGGGGGAGTGCAGAGAAGAACAGGAAGTAGAAGGTAACCCTCCGTCGACAAAGGTTGAATTTCCTTTTATCTTCTTGACTTCCCACGGTATTCCATCCAACTTACCGCATGAGTGTCCAAAGCATGTTTCCTCCCATCAATGGATGGGGAGATCGCATTTCTCGTAAGGAGGTTCAGCGGCAGTAACACAAAGCGTATAATTTTTTGCGTTCAACGACAGTAATCGTTTCCACCGAAAATTGGCATTTTTGAGTCACGGAAATGACGCTGGCGTGGTGCGCGCCCGTTTGGGCGCGTCTCCATGCTTTTGCGTTTCCGTGACAGGGTGCCAATCCCTCGGTGGAGGCGTAGACGTGGAGTCCGCGCCCTTTTTCTTTTAGGCGGCGGATTCCCTACCGTTAAGGAGTCCGATGTCCACACCTTATTACGCCAAGTATCTTGCTAACGAGATGAGCCGTCAATGCCCTTCTGGCAGCGTCGAGGATATCGCCTCCACTCTTTTCGGAGCACCAGTAAACCTCGATCCTGGTCAAGTAGATGCGGCCCTGTTTCCCTCCCGTTCACCGTTGTCGAATGTGTCGATCCTTTTATCATACAGTGGAGGATAGAATGAGCCGCCCCCAGCCAGAGAAGATGAGTCTTGAGTCAATGAGCGTGATCGATGAGCGGAAGCGGGAACTCAAAGCGCTTTTCCCCGAAGTCTTCACTGAGGGGTTGAAGCTTGACTTTGAACGGCTGAAACTGGTGCTGGGCGAGATGGTCGACACCGGCCGCGAGCGCTACGGGATGACGTGGCCGGGCAAGGCCGACTGCGTTAAGTCCATACAGACCCCCACACGGGCGACGCTGCGACCATGCCCCCAAGAGTCTGTAAACTTTGATGGCTCCGAGAATCTTATCATCGAGGGGGACAATCTCGAAGTTCTTAAGCTTCTTCAAAAGTCCTACCTTGGCAAGGTCAAGATGATCTACATTGATCCACCCTATAACACGGGCAACGACTTCATCTACCCTGACAACTACGCCGAAAGCCTGCAAGCATACCTCGAATATACAGGGCAGGCTGACTCCCAAGGAAGGAAGTTCAGCACCAGCACCGAGGCTGATGGGCGCTTCCATTCCAAATGGCTCAACATGATGTACCCAAGACTCTTTCTCGCAAGAAACCTGTTGTGCGAGGACGGGGTGATTTTTATTTCTATTGATGACAGCGAGGCTTCTAACCTTCGCCACTTGATGGATGAGGTGTTTGGAGAAGAGAATTTTGTCGCACAAATCGTAGCACAAACAAATCCACGCGGTCGTACTTTGGATAAATACTTGGCGAAAACATTCGAGTATGTGCTTGTCTTCTCCAAGTCATCTGATGCTGAAAGCCTGTATGAGATAGGGAAAAGTGATGCTGCATTGTCTGAGTATGATAAGCATGACGAAGGTGGTCAATATCGAGAACTTGAGCTTCGGAATCGCAATCCTGTTTTCAATAGACAAAACAGGCATAAGTTGTGGTATTCAATCTATGTTGATCCCGATACTGGAGCAGTCTCATTAGATAAGACAGCAGAACATACAATTGAAGCTCTCCCCCGCAATTCAAAAAATGAAGATGGGTGTTGGACGTGGGGCACAAAAAAAGCTCGAGAGAACATTCACCTTCTTGTAGGGCGACAAGTGGCAAGTGGTGCTTGGCGCATTTTTCGAAAAGATTATATCCCACCAGAGGGAGCTACCACAAAAGAGAAATCATTATGGCTCGATAAAAATATTAATCATGAAAATGGAAAGGAGGAGGTTGGCGCTCTTTTTGGGAAAGCCATTTTCGATTTCCCTAAATCACCTGCACTTGTGAAGAAGGCTTTAGCAATAGCGACATCGCGGGAAGATGGGGACATAATCTTAGATTTTTTTTCTGGCTCAGGCACGACTGCCCACGCCGTTCTCGACTTGAACAAGGACGGCGGGAACCGGAGATTCATTCTTGTACAGTTGCCCGAACCGACTGGACGCGAGGATTATCCTACGATAGTGGATATCACGAAGGAGCGTGTACGGCGGGTGATCAAGAAGATAGAGGAGGAGGAGGAAGGAAAGCTGCCGGAGGCGGGCAAAGCCCCGTCTGATTTTGGGTTCAAGGTGTTCAAACTGGCCGAGTCGAACTTCAAACCATGGAAAGCCGACACACCCAAGGACACTGACAAACTTGAGAAGCAACTATTGGATCACGTCAACCACATCATAAAAGGGCGGTCGGATGAGGATGTCCTCCACGAGTTGCTCTTGAAGTCCGGCTTCATGCTGACGACAAAGGTCGATAGGTTGAAGCTGGCGGGCAAGACGGTTTATAGCGTTGCGGACGGAGCAATGCTCATGTGTCTCGATAAGAAGTTGAACTCCGAGGTGATACGGGAGATGGCTGAACGCAAGCCCAAGAGGGTCGTCTGCCTTGATGTGGGATTCGCCGGTAATGACCAACTCAAGACGAATGCCGCACAGACGATGAGGTCAAAAGGTGTAACCAAGTTCCAGACGGTTTGAGAATATGATGAAACTGAAATTCGATTCCGAGCTTGGATTCCAGAAGGATGCGGTCAGTGCCGTGGTTGATCTGTTCGACGGGCAGCCGCTAACGCAGGGGAGCTTCGAGGTTGTCGTTCGTGGCTGGTCGGCGGGTGAATTGCATGCCGCCATGGGGCTTGAGGAGACGATAGGCGCCGTGGCGAACAGTCTATCCATAGGCCGTGACACCATCCTGAAAAACCTTCAAGAAGTTCAGGAGCGTGGCAATCTCGACCCGGACAATGAGCTTGCCCCCATGCATCCGGACGATCCAGAGGCTCCGGCTCCTCTCAATTTTTCCGTTGAAATGGAAACCGGGACAGGCAAGACCTACGTCTATCTGCGGACGATATTTGAGCTTAACCGAAAGTACGGGTTCAGGAAATTCGTAATTGTCGTGCCAAGCGTGGCGATCCGCGAGGGCGTTCTTAAAAATCTCGCAATCACCTCCGAGCATTTCCGCTCCTTGTACAACGGCGTTGAGCTTGAGTATTTCGTCTACGACGCCA
This sequence comes from uncultured Victivallales bacterium, assembly GCA_964436735.1. Classification (GTDB taxonomy): domain Bacteria; phylum Verrucomicrobiota; class Lentisphaeria; order Victivallales; family GWF2-38-69; genus CAYTFM01. The sequence continues at coordinate 18,684 of CAYTFM010000073.1, forward strand.
AGAGGATCAACCGTCTACGCCAGTTCGCGGTGAGCGATCATATACAGATATTGGTGATCAATATCGACGCATTCAGAAAGAACTTCACTGGAACTGACGACGAGCGTAAGAGTAACGTGATATACAAGGAGAGCGACCGGCTTTCAGGGCGCCAGCCCATCGAGTTCGTTCGGGCCACACGCCCTATTGTGGTCGTGGACGAGCCGCAGAGCGTAGACAACACGGAAAGGGCCGTCGAGGCAATCCGCGCGCTGAACCCGCTCTGTACGCTCCGCTACTCGGCCACGCATCGCAACCACTACAACCTTGTCCACCGTCTTGATCCTGTGCGGGCTTTCAAGCTCGGGCTGGTAAAGCGGATTGTGGTGGCGAGCGTGACCAGCGAGGGCGGACACAATCACCCATATGTCAAACTGTTATCTGTTGACAATAGAAAAGGGATCAAGGCGTCGGTTGAGATTGACGTCCAGCAAGGTTCTGGGGTGAAGCGGAAGAAAGTCGGAATTAAGGACGGTGACGACCTCTTCAGTAAATCCAACGAGCGGGAGCAGTACCGCAGCGGCCACGAGATTGCCGAAATATCCGCCGAACCGGGCAATGAGTTTATCCGTTTCAGCGACGGACGCAAGATCAGGCTGGGAGAAGAGGTCGGCGGGAACCGGGGGGAAGTCTGGAAAGCGCAGATAAAGCACGCAGTTAAGCGACATTTCCAGAAAGAGCTTCAAATGGCGGGTAAAGGCGTGAAGGTCCTATCACTTTTCTTCATCGACCGAGTCGCCAACTATCGCTCATATGACGATCACGGAAGCCAGGGGAAGGGTAAATTCGCAATCGCCTTCGAGGAGGCTTACTGCGAATGTGTCGCCATGGAGGAGTTCAAGCGCGCGTCGTGGGGGCCTGCCAAGGAAGCGCACAACGGCTACTTCTCCCAGGACAAAGCAACAAAAAGTAAACCTGTCCAATGGAAGGACACCCGCGGCGACACACAGGCCGACGACGACGCCTACAATCTCATCATGCGCGACAAGGAGCGACTGCTCTCAATTGAAGAGCCCCTCCGCTTCATCTTCTCTCATTCGGCACTGCGCGAGGGGTGGGACAATCCGAATGTCTTCCAGATTTGCACGCTTAACGAGACGACTTCAACGATGAAGAAACGGCAGGAGATAGGGCGTGGGCTTCGCCTGCCGGTGAATCAGGATGGTGAACGCATCTTCGACGAAAACGTTAACCGGCTCACCGTGGTCGCCAACGAAAGCTACGAGGACTTCGCAGCAAAACTCCAGAACGAATATGAAGATGAATACGGTATCACCTTTGGAAAGATTGGAATCTGGGCGTTCGCCAGTGTCGAAAGGATCGTTGATGGTGAGGCGCGCCAGATAGGACGGGATGCCTCAAAGGCAATATTCGACGCTCTTGTCGCAAGCAAGTATATAGAAACTGATGGACGAATCCTGCCAGCATTCGACCCCGCCGCCTCTGGATTCGATCTTGACTTGCCTGAAGAGTTGAAAGATATAAAAGCGGAAATTATTGATGTGGTTCAATCGTACCGTATCGAGCGGCATATCAAGCGCGAGAGCGACGCACGACAGCAAAAACTCAATAAGCTGATTCTGCTTGGCCCGGAGTTCGCAAACCTATGGCAGCGGATAAAGGCGAAAACGGTCTATGCGGTCGACTACTCCACCGAGGAGCTTGTTCTCTCCTGCGTTAAGGCGCTCAAGACAAAGATGGAGAAAATCAAACCGCTTAGGATAGATATCCGCGAGGGAGGTCTTGTTGTCGAGAATAAGGGGATCACGACAACGCATAGCAGCGATTCACACGAGGACTACGTCTATAGCGGGTTATTGCCGGATATCCTCGCCTATCTACAGGACGAGATCGAACTTACCCGCGCGACAATTGTCCGCGTACTGCAGGAGTCTGGCAGGCTTAGAGAGTTTTTAATCAATCCCCAGGCTTTCATGGGCGGTGTTGTCATGCTCATCCGCGAGGAACTGCATAAACTGCTTATCGCTGGGATCAAATACGAGAGGATTCCGGGGGAGGAATACCGGATGATGCTTTTCGAGGAACACGAGAAGGATTTGGTGTCAAAACTGTTCAGCGTCGATGTGACTAAGTCCGTCTACGACTGTGTGGAAATCGATTCGGAGGTGGAGCGGGAGTTCGCCCGGAGACTGGACGAGCGCAAGGACATCAAGCTGTTCGTGAAACTGCCCCGCTGGTTCCTAATTGAAACGCCTATCGGGGGTTACAATCCTGACTGGGCAGTAATGAAGGTAGACGGAAGCGTCGTTTATATGGTCCGAGAGACCAAGGCCACCAAAAACTTCGAGAAGTTGCGGAACAGCGAAGCTGAGAAGGTGCATTGCGGCCGCCGCCACTTTGCGGCTCTGGGCGTCGACTTCGATGTGGTAACATCCGCCGCCGAGGTGTGAAAGGAGGCTTAGGGTGACGGAAAGGCTTTAAGGATCAGCATGGAAAATACGGTGTGCAGAAGGTTCCAAGGAAAATGAATCGATGATGACAAAGCCTGTTCCCGCATCCATCCCGACGATGGAGCAATTTTTCGGATAGGCAGTAGCGAGGTCTCATGAGCGGGGATACAAGAAGGTTTTTGTTGCGCATCAAGGATTCCATTCAGGGGCCATATTCGATGTCGGATTTGCGGGGTTTCGCGCAGTTGGGGAAACTGGCGGATGACGCCCTTGGCATACCACTCGACATGTTTGATAATGAGATTCCCACGAAGAACTCTTGGATGGGTGTTCGAGATATGCTGCTCGGGCAAGAGGGGGGTGAATCCGCCGTCTCGGGAAATGTCATGCAACACGTTCAGTTCCAATGCGGCTCCTGCTTATCCGAGCTCCTCGTGGAGATAGTCGACCTCAGTTGCGGACATGTATGCCCTCGCTGTAAAACCATATACAAGATCACAGAGCAGAAGTGCCACAGTCCCAAGGTGTATTTGGTTTTTCCTACAGTAGTTAACAATGCTGTTCTTGAGGAGGATGAAGTTCCCTGTGGCGAACCAACTGTTGAGATGAATGTCAAGGGAAAACTGGAGGGGATAAACCAAGATGCAGACGGACTTCATGAAACGAGATATCAAGCGCATTGTGTCAGATGCCAGGCGAGAATTAAACGGCTAATGACGTATTGCCACGGCTGTGGAGAGAGAGTTAATTGGAAGAATGATAGTTGTCTGGAATGCCAAATATGTGGCGTTATGACGGATGATAATTTTAACTATTGCTGGAGCTGCGGAGCGGAATTCAATCGCAGTTGGTATGGAGAGTCTCGCACCCAAAAGACGAGAGAATTCAAACTCTCGCATGTATGCGGTTGCGGCGGCAAGTACGAAAATTATATGAACCACTGCCCTTGGTGTGGTGAATATTTGTTCTTGAGAAAGGATGAAGATGATCCGGGAGAGTGTGACGTCGCATTCTGCCTTTGCTGTAACAGGGTCACAGAAGCTGAATGGAAACACTGTCCTCATTGCGGATATAATAATCATCGGCAAGGTCGTAGTCTTTGCACACCAAACTAATCATTGGGCATAGATCCCAGCACCCATCATAGACAAATCAGTTGAAAAGGATATAAGTGAAGCTGTGGAGATTAGAGACAAACTCTGGGAGGGGGGGGCTACAATGAAGAACGGCTACCTGAACAAGTTTCACGAAGAGGATACGAAGGCGAAGATG
>CAYTFM010000073.1:22415-31147 GCA_964436735.1 uncultured Victivallales bacterium
AGGCTTTGTCAAAGCAGCCTCCGATGTCGCGAGAGGAAGCGTACGCTCAGTTGCGTCGTCTCAGGGAGCAGTCCGGAAAGGATACTTCCAGTCCCCCGAGGAGTTCGCCCACTCCGAGGAGCAGGCCCTAAAAGAATGGGCGTCCGCCAACGGCAAGATGCTCTCCGATGAAGAGTTCACCACCAAATGGAACGAGGGTGGTAACGAGCGTGGCGGCGAAGCGGAACGACTACTTGAACGAATATCACAGGGAGCATTACAGGCTGATAGAGGAGGCTCTTTCCAAGAAGCCTCGCAGGTTGCGAGAGGAGGCATATCAGGGATACTGGCGCAACCACGGGATCTCCCGCCCGGCGGGAATAAATGAATCAATCACTGCCTTAATTTGCGGAAGCGCATTGTCGTTATTGAGGCACCGGGTCCTCTAAATTCGGCGCGGGGAATCAAGCTCCTTCTTCAAGGAGACCAATTCGTCTTCATCTACGAAAGCCTTCTTTCACGTATCCTGCTAAAGTCCTCTGGCGCTATCCAGTCCAAGCGTGCGCAGGCGCTGTCCGGCATCAACAAAGTCAACACCCACATCTCCCTTGTTCCCCATCTAATGGGGATCTTTTTGCCTCAATCATCCCAAACGCACAAGTTGCCCATGTTGCATATGATTTCGCCTCGACCTCGTAAGCGAGAGATCCTCCAATGGAGCCGACCGGAAATCATATGCAACATGGGCAACTTGTGCGCGGAGGTTAATCCTGTGTCCTGCGCCATGAGGCATAAACTATCCAAGACCCACTGATCTTCCTCATCTCTCGCGTGAACGTCTTTTCCCATCGGACGTAGCGAGCAGTTCCCTGTGCGATGCGGCCCTGCCATGATTGCTCCATCAGTCTTGGTTTCAAGCCGCTGTTCTTCACGCAGGGGCAGTCCTGAAAGAGCCCGCATCCCCTTCCTGTCCAGGGCCCGTGGCCTTGTGTCCCTCGGGGGGGAAGACGGGGAAACGGTGAATATAGGGCGGGAAGGCGGGAATAGTCGCTCTGTGAGTAGGGAAATGTAGGGTTAAAAGCTATTAATCGTTGATAATCAATGTATTAAGCACGTTTTCATAGGGAAAACTCCTATAGGTAACGACACAAACAAGCCTTTCCCATAGTGGGGAGGGCGAAAACTAAGGGGAGTTACGACAATGAGAACGAAGAACGGCATGATCAAAGGGATTCCCGCGGTGAAAAACTCAATCGACACGATTTTCTCGCAGTACCGCAAGGCGTTGAAGAGCCACGAGGGGGAAGACGCGTTCACGTTCAAGGTTCCCGCGACGTCCGCCGGTATCAAAGTACTCCACGCCTTGAAGCATAACCATACCGTGGGGGGAGGGAAGGCGGAGATTGACTATGTGAACATGTCAATCGTGATAACCCGCGGCGTGAGTTCCGAAACTTCCATCGATGTTGATACCAGCATGAGCGGGGAGATACCCGCGGCGGAGCTGGCGAAGATTGAAGCGCAGCTCGCCAATGTCGAGACCGTCGCCGAAGCCGTCGCGGCGTAGTGATGAAGGGGCGGCGCGGCAAATAGTCGCGCCGTCCGATTAGAGTGGACGGGAAAACTCGCCCGCTCTAATCGGATGAAACGTCCGGTGTTCTTTTCCTCCCGCGTCAAACGGCATAAGAAGCGGGGCAAGGTGATAAGAGATAGTGCGCGGCCTAACCAAAAGCGCACGCATAAACGCGGTATGCGTAACAATACCCGCGGGACGTCCTGAGCTTCTTGATTGAGGCGCAAGGGGAAGGCGAAGTAGCGGCAAAAGATAATAATGCCGTGAAAAACCGAAGGGGTGACACCCGCGTAAAAGAGCGATGGATTAATGCCATTGTCCAGCGAGTAAACGCGGTCCCGTGAAACGGACTATGCCGCAAGAGGCGCGCGAAATAAAGCCGGACGGCGGACGAACATTAACACCATGCGAGCAATCCGGGGAATAATCCACGGCTGGCGATTACAAGCCTATGCCGTCGGGGAATGAGATGACCGGATACCACGTGGAAAGCTGGTGGAGCAACCGGCGGGGAAGCGTGGCGGGCGCGGCGGGTCTGCTGAAAGGGGGACGGCGCGGCTGGCGAGGGAGAGAAAGAGAAGAGCTACAAAGTTTTGTTTTCATAGAGCGGAGCGGACGGGGCTGGATACCTCGTCCGCTCTTCTCGTTTGAAGGTGAAACTAACAACCGCCTCGGCAGGACGCCGGGGCGTAACGATCAAACGGCGGAGTGTGACGTATGGCGAGCAAGTATCGGAGGATGGAGAAGTACCGCAAGGCGTACCGGGCGGCGTTGAACAAGTACGAGGCGACCGGCAACCGCATGCTGTGGGGTCTTGTGGAGTATCTGCGGGACCGGTATGCGAGGGCGGCGGCGGAGTACCAGGCGGCGGGAGGTGCCACATGATCGAGACGGGTTTGAAGGTGGCGGTTGTGGCGGCGCGTGAGTTCCGCTGCGACCGGGTTCCTGCGGCGTGGTGGCTGATCGAGCTGTACAGGATGCGGTTGAGCGTCAACTGGAGGGCTGTGTGATGGGGATCGGGATCGAGATCGACTACGGGATGATCGTGGGGCTGTCGGCTTTGGCGTACATGCTCCTGCCGCTGATTTATCTGACGAGGTGCTGCGAGGGGAGGCGTTGAGATATGAACAGCAACCACCGCTGCGTGCTGACGTTCTACGACAAGACGAGCATAGCGTTCAACGTGGACGGTCGGGAGTACGAGTACGACTGCTACCTGCCGTGGGTGATTGAGAAGGCTGTGCGGATGGCGAGGCGGGCTCCGTTCCGTGCTTTGGGGTACGTGAAGCGGTGGAGCGAGTGCGTCTCGGGGAGTGTGTGTTGGAGCGTGGGGCGGTAGGCTTCCGCTGGTGATATCGACGTGAAGGTGAGAACGGGAAAGGAGGCGCCATATGAAACACATCTGAGGCCGAACGTGAGAGCGGCGACGTGCGTGGTTCGCCCTGGGGCGCGGCTAATGCCTGCGGGGTTCCCTGTGTGACAACGACGGCATGAGGCTTGACGACGATGACCACAAGACGAGGGGCGCGGTAACGCCCGGAGTTCCGCTTCGTTTCCTGATGTGAGGCGAGGCGGGCTTCCGCGTGTTGACGTCGGTGATTAACCTGCGAGTTAACCGAGGGAGGAGCGATATGGACGAGGTTGCAAGGCTGAAGAGGGAGTGGATTGAGGCTGGGAACAAGCGTACCACTGCGTTCGCCGAGCTGGTGACGGCGGAGTCTGAGGCGTTGATGAGCCGCGACAGACTGCGGGTCGCCAAGGAGAACGAGTACGTGGCTTTCGAGGCGTACCGGCGGGAGTGCGAGAAGATGGCGAGGGGCGAGGGCGAATACGCCGGGAATGTGGTGCCGATATGACGAACACCGAGCGGGAGTACGGCTGGGCTCTGCGGATGGCTGACGCCTTCGTGTTGTGGCGTGGACGGCTGGAGGATTGCTCTGACGGGAATCCGCTGCTTACGAGGGAATATGTGCGTGGCTGCTGCGACAAGGTGATCTACCACCTGCGGATGTGCGAGTCGTATTTGATGGCGGCGGCTCTGCCGGAGTGGAAGGGCTGACAAACTGACCAACTGATTGAACCAACGACGGAGGATGACTTCGATGAGCGCGAACGACAAGGTTTATGAGCTTATCACCGAGAAGATGATCGAGAAGCTGGAGGCGGGTGTTGTGCCGTGGCGGAGGCCGTGGAACGGCGGCGGGGCTCCGATGAACGCCAAGAGCAAGCGGGAGTACAACGGGATGAACGTGTTCCTGCTGGGCGGGCACGCCTGTCCGTACTGGGCGAGCATGAAGCAGATCAACGAGCTGGGCGGCCGGGTGGAGAAGGGTGAGAAGTCGAGCCTGTGCGTGTTCTGGAAGCAGGTCGCTGTCGGCGGGAAGGACAAGGACGACGGCGGGGATGAGGCGCCGGTGAAGGGAAAGTTCGTGCCGATGCTGCGGTACTACATGGTGTGGAACATCGAGCAGACGACGTTGAGGGATGATCCGAGGTTCGCCGTGGAGGCGGTGGAGCACGACAGGATAGCGGAGGCGGAGGCGATAGTGGTGGGGATGCCTGACCGGCCTGAGCTGAGGAGCGTGGAGCCGCGGGCGTTCTACCGGCCGAGCGAGGATATGGTGAACGTGCCGGAGATGCGGTACTTCACGAGTGCCGAGGGGTACTACGCCACGATGTTCCACGAGCTGGGGCACTCCACGGGGCATGTGAGGAGATTGGCCAGGGAGGGCGTCATGGAGAAGGCGGCGGCCTTCGGTAGCAACGTGTACTCGAGGGAGGAGCTCGTGGCGGAGATGACGGCGGCGTTCCTGTGCGGCAAGTGCGGGATCGAGATGGAGGTGATCGACAACGCGGCGGCGTACATCGCCGGGTGGCTCCATAAGCTGCGGGATGATCGGACGCTGGTGGTGAAGGCGGCGGGGCTGGCGCAGCGGGCCGCGGACTGCGTGCTGGGGATCAAGCGGGAGTGGGACAAACCCGCCGAGGATAAGAAGGCCAGCGTGAGGCCGTCGAGGGCGAAGCGTCCCCCGGCTCCTCCTGCGGCTGTGGTACCGCCTGTGGTTCCACCCGTGGTACCATTCGTGTCCCGAGTTGTCGAGTCTCCGGAGATCGCGGAGCCGACTGACGAGCAGATCGCCATGGAGGCCGAGCGGATGATGGTGGAGCAGGAGGAGAAGGTTGCCCGGGCCATGATGGGGAAGGCGGAGCGGGCCGTGTGGATCCTGGTCGACAAGGGGTTCGGCGTGGACGTGGCGGTGAAGGCGGTCGCCGGACGGATGGGAATTACGGCGGAGGAGCTGGAGGAGTGGATCAACGACAAGTGATGTGTGCTGACGTTCGAGTTCCCCCGGCGGCCGAGTCGGTCCCGGGGTTCGTGTTCGAGAGTGTCCAACAACGAGACGGAAAGGAAGGTGGGGTATGGGACTGCGGATCAACAGGAAGAGTCTGGGGCGGCACGCCGAGCGGAGAATCGGAGGGCGGTGCCCGAGGTGCCACGGCGAGGGAGAGGTGCGGAGGGACAACGGGGCTCCGTGCCGGGCGTGCGGCGGTGAGGGCTGGCTTGGCAGGAGTCCGCCGAGACGCGGAAGATCGGAGGTGGCCTGGCGTTGAGCGGGCAGGCCGAAACGTCCCGACCTTTCGAGGAGGAGGGGCGTACGTCCGGTGGGATTCCGGCGCTGACGAGGCCGTTTGATATGATGATGACGATAAACGAATGGAGGTGGAGTATGAGCGAGTCGAAGTTCACACCGGGTCCGTGGAAGGCGCACAAGGATGCGAGGAAAGGAGCTGATGGCAGACACTTTGTTTTATCTGAAACATCCGCCGTGGCGGAGATGCTGCGGACGAACGACGACGTCGACGTCCCGGCGAACACCCGGCTTGTGGCCTCCGCTCCCGACCTCCTCCGGGCTCTGGAGCTGATGCTGGAGGCGGTGAGCTATCCGCAGGAGTTGGGTCCGGGGCGGTGGGAGATCAACGGCAAGATCGACGTCGAGGGCGGCTTGCTGGACGTGGCGAGGAGGGCTGTGGCGAAGGCGAAGGGAGGTGGATTATGAGCGGGACCAAACACGTTTCCGGTCCGTGGGAGTCGTTCGAGAATCCGTCGACGTCGAATCCGGCGGTGCGGGACGTCGTTGGGAATATCATCTGCGACTGCAACGGTTCTATCAGCTACGACGTGAACATGGCGAACGCGAGGTTGATATCCCAGGCGCCTGCGATGCTGGACGCACTGAAGACGGCGGCGCAGGGGTACGAGATTGTCATGCGCCTGCTGGACAAGACGCTGCCGGGGTGGAGGAGCGGGTACATGTTTGCCGAGGTTCACCGCGGAATGATGGAGGTTATAGCGAAAGCGGAAGGAGGTGCCTCATGATGACGGGTCTTATCGAGGACAACATCGACAGTCTGATGAGCGTGGTTTGTTCGCTGGCGGCTGGCTGCCATCCCCGGCAGGTGGAGGTGCGGGGCGTGATCGTGACGCAATCGTGCGATATCCGATGGGCTGAGGATGGTGAGGAGCCGCACTGCTACGGCGTGTACCTGCGGGTGTCTGATAAAGCGGACGAGAAGGAGCATTTTGCCAAACACATCGAGGACTTCAAGGACCGGTCTGACGCCCGGGTGTTCGCCATGATGGTGCGGCGGGAGCTCAACGTGGAGCTGGTGGACCACACGAGGAAGGATGGTGCGACATGACGCCAGAGCAGCTTGAGAACGCGAGGGCGGCGGCGAAGTACGCAGGGGCTGATGACGGCCGGATCCTGGAGTACGTCCGGGATATAGCCCACAATTGGGTGCTGGCGAAGTATCCGCTGGCGTCTGAGGACGAAGCCGACGATATCGCCGAGGCTTTCAGGGACGGCGTGTTCAAGACGTGATGATGATCAAGCAAACTTGAGGGAGGATGATATGAACGGGATGACTGCGACGTACTCGCCGGAGGACAACAAGCTCCGGCTGTATTCGATGACGAGACTGGACAAGGAGACCTACGAGCGGGTCAATGATGCGGGGTTTCGCTGGGCTCCGAAGCAGGAGTTGTTCGTGGCTCCGATGTGGACGCCGAGCCGGGAGGATCTATTGATCGAGCTGTGCGGCGATGTCGGCGACGAGGACACGAGCCTGGTCGACCGGGCGGAACAGCGGGCGGAGCGGATGGAGGATTACTCCGAGAAGCGCAAGGTAGAGGCGGATCGGGCGCACGACGCGGTGGCGTCGATCACCGAGAACATCCCGCTCGGCCAGCCTATCCTCATTGGGCATCACAGCGAGAGGCACGCGCGGAAGGACGCCGAGAAGATCGAAAAGGGAATGCAGAAGGCTCTCAAGCTGTGGGAGACGTCGAACTACTGGAAGGACCGGGCGGCGGGGGCGGTAGCGGCTGCGAAGTACAAGGAGCTGCCGGGGGTGCGGGCGAGGCGGATCAAGGGCTTGGAGTCGGATCTGCGCAAGATGGAGAAGAACATTAAGGAGTGCGAGGACCGCCTCAAGCTGTGGACGGCGGAGGGTTTGACGCTGGAGAAGGCGAAGCTGTTCGCCGCTTCGAGTCACACGTCTTTCAAGTTTCCGCTGAGCGAGTACCCGAGGACCGAGCACACCTACGAGGGTGACATGAGTTTGTGGTCGGCTATTGAGGACGGGATCATCGACGAGCGGAAGGCGGCGGAGCTTATCATCCCCAGGTTGAGGCGCGGGATCGCCAGTTACGGGCGTTGGGCGGACCACTACCGGAACCGGCTGGAGTATGAGCGGGCTATGCAGATGGAGGCGGGTGGATCCGCCACGGACAAATGGACGTTCGAGGTCGGCGGCCGCGTGCTGAGCCGGGGCGAGTGGTCGACGATTCTGCGGGTGAACAAGTCGAACGGGGCGGTGTCGAGCGTGTCGACGAACGGGAAATGGGGCGGCGGGGTGCTGTCGTTGGATCGGATTAAGGACTACCAGCCGCCGGAGGTGGGAGCGGCGGAGAAGGTCAAGGGTGCCATGAAACTTCCGCCGCTGTGCAACTATCCTGGTGAGGGGTTTGTCGAGATCACGGAGGAGCAATGGCGGAAGAAGTATTCCGAATACAAGGCGACGAAGGAGGTCGCCGACGGGAAGCATGGGCGTCATCGGGTGCGCTGGGGTTTCTTCGGTCCCGCCAATAGTTGGGGGGCGTCGAAGGCGAACGTGTTTATCACGGATATGAAGCGCAAGGACCCGCCAGCTCTCGAGCGTTCCGTCGAGGAGGAGAAACCCGTCGAGATCGCCGCTCCGGAGCGTGATTTGGACACTATGACGCGCGAGACCGAGCGGATGGTCGCCGCCAACAAGGCGAGGGCCGAGAAGGAGGCGGAGGCCGCCAAGTTCAAGGGGTTGCGGGACTCGCTTGCCGCCGGCGTCAAAGTGGTGTCGGCTCCGCAGTTGTTTCCGACGCCTCCCGAGATCGCCACGAGGATGGTGGAGGCGGCCGGGAGCATGATCGGCAAGCGGGTGCTCGAGCCAAGCGCTGGGACGGGGAACCTGATCCGGGCGGTGGTCCAGAACGCCACGGGTTTCGAGTGCGTGCGGGAGGTGGTTGCCGTGGAGTTGAACGTGTCGGTCGCCTCCGGTCTGCGCGACATGCGAAGTAAGTTTGTGTACACCACCGAGTCCAACTTCAGGATCGTCAATTCAGACTTCCTTGAATGTTCCGTGGACGAGCTGGGTTTGTTCGACTTCGTGATCATGAACCCGCCTTTCGAGCGTGGAGTGGACATCAAGCACATCGAGCACGCCTACAAGTTCCTGAAGCCCGGCGGTCGACTGGTGGCGTTGTGCGCCGGTGGTCCCCGGCAGCGTGATGCGTTCGAGTCGAGGGCGGAGAGTTACGAGGATCTGTCGGAGGGGAGCTTCAAGGAGCAGGGCACGGGAGTCAACGTCGCCATGCTGGTGATGGAGAAGCCCATGGAGGTGGCTTCCGTTGTTGGAGCCAAGCAGGAGGAGTTCGTTTTCGCGTGATGGTTCAATGATCGACAACTATAAATCAACGGGGGTAGAGACATGGCGATGACTACTGAGCAGTATTTGGCGATGCTGAGGGCGCGGGCTGGTGCGGAGAAGGCTGGGAATACGATCGTCCCGACGACGACGAAGGCCCTGGTGGGGATGCTGGCGTCGGTGGTTCCCGTCCAGTTCGAGGCCGACGCCGTGCGGA
>CAYTFM010000074.1:0-1080 GCA_964436735.1 uncultured Victivallales bacterium
GCCCCACTTTGCCGTCCTCCATGCAAACTTTGTCCAATCTTCAGCGCGGGCTTCCAGCCCGTCTCTTTGCCGGGCGAGACGCCCGCGGTCCCAGTAGAGATGCCCCACTGGCGCACAGTGCTCCCGAGATAGATTTTACCCGCACAGGTCGGGAAAAAGACTCATCCCGCGGCTGCCCCGCAAGGGGACGAACCGCCTCACCAAGGGAGCACTCGGACACACTGGCTGTTCAAGGCCGCCACGTTGAGCTCAGGTGTCCCGTTGCCGGAGGATGAAACCGTCACTACGCGCGTCTCGCCGGCGGGGAGATGAAACCAATTGTCGCTGAAGTACACCTCGTCAACGCCATCCGCGCTCAGATGGACATATGTGGCGAAGGCGTCGGTGGTCACTTCGACCTCAACCGTCCCGAGGCGCAGTTTCGAAACCACTTTCGCGGTAAGCGCGCACGGTGGCGGATCGATCATCGCCGGCTCGCAGAAAAAGTGGAGGTTCCCGCCGCATGCCTTTCCCGACGAAATGAAAACCGCCTTGAGATACGAGCCGCAGGGATCATGCGCGGGCAGATCCGCCAGACGTACAACACGCAGGACTTTCGCGCTGTCCGCGGAAACCGCGGCGTTCGTCCTGTCCTCCCAAATTTTGCGCCCGCGCCAGTCCTCCAAAATGACCACCAGCTCGCCGTCGACGGATTCCGGCAGGTCGTTCACCGCCACGACCTCAAGCGTGTCGTTCCCCTCAGGCTGAAAGGAGATCAGGAAGTCGGCATACGCCCTTTTGATTGAATAGTAGGACATCTTTGGCTGGAAATAATAATCGACCGCGGCGTCGGCGATCTGCGGCCAATTGTCGAAGAGGTTCCAGTAAAGGCTGCCTCCACACAACCACTTGCGCCGCCGATAATGCTCCATCCACGACTGAAGCGCGATCGCCTGGGCCGTCTGGCTGAAACGGATGTAGTCGTCGATCGACCGCGCGCTTTCGATCGGAATCCCCTGAGCCCGCATGCCTTTCTCCATCCTGCCTAAGCGATCCGGATCGCCCTACCATCAGAGACGTGTCGATGTCTCCGTGGCGTCG
>CAYTFM010000074.1:1090-12266 GCA_964436735.1 uncultured Victivallales bacterium
GTCGTCGCTTCCCACAAAGACGTCGAAGAGCTGCTGATGCGCCACCGTTCCAGAAGACGAAAGACGCTCCACCTGCAGATTACACCGGATCGGATCGGCCGAGTCGGACAGTTCCCACACCACACCCCGGCCATCCTTCACTGCGGCGGCGAACGATCTTTCGTTTTCCGCTCCGCCTGAAGACATCCTCTCCATAATAAGCAGCGGGTCAAACACCTCGAAAGAATAAAGTGCCTGCCGCCCCGAAGAAATGCGGATGATCTTCACATATCCTCCGACGATTTTGAAGGGCGCATCGATCTGGAACTCCGGACGGAACCGCAACTGACTGCACAGTGCCGCCGTCGAACGCTGTTCGACAAGCCGCGGCTCGTTCTCAAGCTTGCGGATGCATGCGATCCCGTTGTGATGGGAGCAGAAGTCTTTGTCCATTGGCCAGATTTTGTCCGGCGGCAGGAACTTCTCCAGCGTTCCTTTGCATGGCAGTCCGACAATCCCAATCTCGCTGATGAACCGGCATCGGTCTTGCGAGTAAAGAGGATCACGGTAGTGCCTGTCGAAATGCCAAAGATGGTGGTCGCCCTCGTCCGGCGAATCGGGATCGAGTGCTTCGAACGGACTCGTCGGGCTCGAGGTCAGGTAGGGCCGTGTCGGATCAAGCCTCCGGCATGCGTCAGGTAGAACTTGTCGGCTTAAGGCATAGCTTTTGTAGGAATCCAGCGGCTCGTTGATGATCCGGGAGTTGCTATACCATCCGCGCTCGATCTCGTTGTCGCCGCACCAGATGGCAAGGGATGGATGGTTGCGCAGCTGCTTGATGATAACCTCGGCCTCCGTGCGAACCGCTTTCAGGAACCAGTCCTGCTGCGGATAGACGCCGCAGGCGAACATGAAATCCTGCCAGACCAGTATGCCCAACTCGTCGCACTTCTTGAAGAAATAGGGATCCTCGTAAATGCCGCCGCCCCAGATCCGGAACATGTTGATCCCCTGCTCCACGGCAAGCCGGAAGACGCGGTCGTACCGTGCCGTGTCCACTCGGCTGAAAACCGCATCCAGCGGAATCCAGTTAGTTCCCTTGACGTACAGCCGTTTGCCGTTGACCGCGAAAATGAAAGAGCGGGCCTTGCCGTTCTCCTGCGGCTCTTGGATCAGCTCGACCTCGCGGCATCCGAACGTGGTGACCTTCTCGTCAACCGCATGGCCGTCCACTTCGACGACAGACTCCAGCTTGTAGAGATTCTGAGGCCCGAGCTTTATCGGCCACCAGAGCGCGGCGTCTGTGATGAGCATCGTCGTTTTGACAACCTTCCGCCGCCCGCTAATCAAAAACTCCTTCGCTCCGTCCACCGAATCCGCGCCGTGGCGACACGTCAGCGCGAGCCGTCCCCTGACCGGAGCGTAGCTGTTGTTGCGCAGAGTCGCCTCGACGACCGTCAGGCAATTCCGGCCTTTGAGTTTGGTCACGAGCTTGACGTCTTCGATCTCGACCGCTCCATGCTCCTTCAGTTCGACCGGCCGCCAGATGCCGCAGGTCACGACGCGCGGGGCGATGTCCCAGCCGAACGACATCGAAGGCTTCCTGATGAACAACCGCTCGCACATGGAGAAGTTCGAATGCGCCGCGAGATCCTGCTTCATGATGAACGGCCAGAGTCCAGCGAGCCTCACCACCACGGTGTTCACGCCGGAACGGATCGTGTCCGTGACGTCAAAGCTCTTGGCGGTGAAGAAGTTGTCGTGTCCGCCCACCTTCTTTCCGTTCAGCCAGACGGTGGCGAACGTGTCCAACCCCTCAAACAAAAGTTCGACTCGTTTGGCGTCCGGCGCTGGCTGGTAGATGAAGTTTCTCCGATACCACCAGTCCTTCTTCTCCATCCACTGGATATCGTCCGTGTTCTTGCCGAAGAACGGATCCGGGATCCTCCCC
Organism: uncultured Victivallales bacterium; assembly: GCA_964436735.1. Classification (GTDB taxonomy): domain Bacteria; phylum Verrucomicrobiota; class Lentisphaeria; order Victivallales; family GWF2-38-69; genus CAYTFM01. The sequence continues at coordinate 3,021 of CAYTFM010000074.1, forward strand.
GCCGCGAGAAGATCCGTCTGCACCATGCCGGGGACGGCGGCGGAAACCGTCTCGTCCGGCGTGTAATCGGGCAGAAACGCCTTTCTCACATCCGTGCCGGAATCCAGCCAGAAAAGCGTCCATTCGCCGCACAACGACTGCCGTGTCGAACCTGTCATCTCCCCCTCCTCGTCAACGTTCACGCGAGGCGGGCGGGCGCCCGCAGAATTGGTTTCAGGTTTCAGGTTTCAGGTTTCAGGGGTCAGGGGTCCTTCCACCTTCCACCTTCCACCTTCCACCTTCCACCTTCCACCTTCCACCTTCCAATGACCAATGACCACTCCCCCACCGTCACGTTTTCGGGATCATTCCCCCTTGCGGAAATCCCCGTAGTAGACGCCACGGTTCCCGATGATGATCTTACCGTCCCGCATCGCGGCGGAAAGTCCCTCGAGGCAGGGCAGGTTGTACGTGATCCACTGGAAGGTCTTGCCGCCGTCGCGCGAGAGCAGCGGCCCCATGCCGTGCGCAAGATTCGTGCGCCACCAGCCGTCGCTGACGAACGTGAGGATGTCCTCTCCATCACAGACAACCGGGCGGAACGTCCGCTGCGCAGCCCCCGCCTCCTCGAGGGTGTCACCGACGGTCATCTTCACCATGTCGTCCTCGATCTTCCCGCCGTCGATCTTGTCATAGGGAACGACCAGCAGTTTGCCGAGCGTCCCGATCACCAGGCTGCCCGAGGCCGTCACACCGAGTCCGAAGGTGATGCCGTTGACGCCGAGGTTGACGGCCTCCCAAGTGGCGCCGTAGTCGCGGCTCCGCGCGATGCCGGAACCGCCGACGAAGCTAAAGTGGTTGCCCATGTAGAGGGTCTTGTGGGCGGCGTCGTAGGCCAGTTCGCGGAAGTAGGACCTCGCCTTCCTGTCGAAGATCGGCGACTCCACCTCCTTGAAGCTTGCGCCGCTATCGTCCGAGCGGAAGAGATGGTCGCTGAAGAGCACCCACTGGTATCTCGTGTCATCGGGGGCGATGATGATCTTGACCAGCTCGCCATGCTTGACGCCAAACGCCTCCCCCTCGTAGTTGAGGGTGTCTCCCTTGCCGAGACGGGCGGTCACGTCCTGCCAGCTTTCACCCTGGTCCGTCGAGAGCAGCAGCTTGAGGCTTTTATGGGAATAAGGATTGTTCGGCCACGCCTCGCGGGCGACGATGTAGATGAACTTCTCATCCTCCGAGACGCCCATCGGGAAATAGAGCGCCGCCCAGTACGAGCCGTCCGCCCGCCGCGGGATGCCGGGTCCGGCGGAGATGCGCCGCCATTTCGCGTAGTCGGCCCCGTCGCTGCGGAACACGCCGTGGTCGTTCGTCGCCATGTAGGCGTAGTTCTTCCGGATATGGATGGAGACGGCGCACTCGGCGAAGCCGACGCCTTTGTTGCCGTAGAGCTGCTTCGTGTCGTCGAACGTCATCAGCAGATCGTTCCACGTCTTGAACTGGTCGGTGCTGAACCAGGCGCCGATCGCCGAGCAGGTGACCGCCAAATCGCTCTTGCGGTCGAAATAGAGTTTCTGGGGCTCGGCGTAGAACGAGCCGCCGTCAGGCCGCAGCGGTTCGCTGTGCCTCAACTCCTTGGGAAAGGGAATGACGCGGAAGCTCTTCATGTCATCGTCGGAGACGATCAATCCGCCCACCCCCTGCGCGCCAACGAAGAGCTGTCCCTTGATCCGCGGATTCCATTTCGCCATCACGATCTTCGGGGCGCGGATCTCCTTCCCCTCCTTGTCTTTGAGCGCGACCTCCTTGCACTCCAGACGGGTTCCCCCGGAGTCCGTGGCGAGCATGACCTTGAAATCCCCCTCTTTTCCGCCCTTCGGCATCATCGACAAAAGCAGTTCGCCATCCTTCCAGGGCGAGGCGTCGATGTCGATGATCTCGAATCCCTCCGGGACCTCGAGCTTGGCGAATGTGGGAGTTTCCGCGGTGGCGTTCCGGGTGACGAAGAGCGCGCCGTCGGAGAAGGACACATAGACCACGTCCGCCTTGACCGGATGCGGATAGATGCAGCGTATACCGGCGAAGGGGCCGAGGTCGAACGCCTTGAAGTTGGCTCCGGCTCCGTCGCCGATATACACCATCTTCTTGTGGTACTCGTTCTCCATCCACTTCTCGGAGCCGCCGCGGGGCTCAAGCCCGTGGCCGAATGAGCCGAGGGAGGCGAAGACGCGCGAGCCGTCGCAGGTGAACCTGACCTTGTCGAAAGAAGACTTCGCGGCTGTGGTGAAGGGAGGCAGCGCCGGGTCGAAGATGGTGGACCATGTCTTCCCCCCGTCGAGTGTCCGGTCGAGATAGTGGCCGGCGGAGATGATGATGTCGGAGGTGGCCGGCGAGATGTCGAACGACTGCAGCCCGTTTATCCCGGTCAGGTCGTAGGATATCTGCCGCCACGTCTTCCCCCCGTCCGTCGACTGGGCCAACCCGCCGCCGTCAACCGTGATGGTGATGACGCCAGCATCCACCTTCGCGTCGTAGATGACATTGGCGTAGCCGGGCGAGATGTTCTTCCAGACGCAGTCGACGCCGTTGACCTGTGAATTGAAAACCTGCTCGCGCAACCCCGGGATCTTCACCTTCGTCCACTGCCGCGCGGCAAGGTCCTTCGCCGTGATCTCCTCGAGGTTCTTCTTGACGAACTCCGGCATCTCCGGCGCGGGGGGGCACGTGGCGCGGCAGGCCGCGACCACCACCAACACGCCCACGCAACCGGCCTGTAATGCTTTTCTCACCAACTTCATCTCGCACCTCCGATTTCAAACTTCCTATTCCGTCTGGTCAAATGTCACGAATCATGGAGAAATAAGCAGCCCCTTTTTCCGCGGCTCGGACAGGCCTCGCCCTCCAACTTCCATCTTGAATGTCATGCGCACCCTGGAGGGCGAGGCCTGTCCGAGCCACCCCCAAAAAACCAACCACAGCCCACAAAGCGGCAAAGTCCTGAAGTACGCAACTACCTGATCGTATCGTACTTCCAGCTATAGATGCCGGTGTTGCCGATGATGATCCTGCCATTGCCCAGCGTGACGAAGCCGGCCCCGTTGCAGGGCAGGTTGTAGGTGATCCACCGGAAGCTCTTCCCGCCGTCCTGGGAGAGCAGCGGCCCCATGCCGTGGGCGTAGTTCGAGGAAAGCGAGGAGTTGCAGACGAAGGCGACGATATCCTCTCCATCGCAGGCGATGGGGCCGAAGGCCTTCTGGGCTGAAGCCCACTCCTCGACGTCATCACCGACGGTCATCTTGATCATGTCGGGCTCGATTTTCCCAGCGTCGATTTTGTCATACGGGATGACCACAAGCTTGCCGTCGAGACCAATGACCAGCGTGCCGGAGTCCGTGACGCCGAAGCCCTTTATTCCGCCGCCGCTGCCGAAGGAGACGATCTCCCACGTCGCGCCGAAGTCGCGGCTCCTGGCCAGTCCCGAGCCGCCTGGAAAGTTCACGGCGTTGCCGACGTAAAGGATCTTGTGCGTGGGATCGTAGTCCATCTCCCTGAAGGCGGCGCCGCCGTCTCTCGTGAACAGAGGGGAGTTCAGTTCGCGGAAGCTCTTACCGCCGTCGCCAGAGTAGAAGAGATGGTGCGTGAACATGATCCACTGCCGGTCGGAGTCGCACGGGTCGATGAGCATCTTGATGCGGCAGCCGTACGGCGTCTTGCGCTCGAAGTCGAGGACTTCGCCGCAGCCGAGTCGGGTTGTGACATCTTGCCATGAGTCGCCCTTGTCCAGCGAGAGCAACAGTTTGACGGTGGGGGAGGAGTTGTAGTTTCCGCCCGGAGCCCCGGCGTCCCGCGCGAAGATGTAGACGTACTTCTCGTCGGTGGAGACGCACATCGGCGAGTAGAGGCCTATGCCCCAGCGCGGTATCCCCGGGTTGATGGATATGCGCCGCCACTTGGTGATGTCGGCCCCGTCGCTGCGGAAGATGCCGTGGTCATTCGTCGCCAGATAGGTGAAGTTCTTTCGTATGAAGATGGAGTTCCCGCATTCGGCGAATCCGACGCCCTTGTTGCCGTAGAGCCGTTTCGCGTCGTCGAACGTCATGAGCAGATCGTGCCAGGTCTTGAACTGGTCCGTGCTGTACCACCCGCCGATGGCCGAGCAGGTGAGGGCCAGGTCAGTCTTGCGGTCGAAATAGAGTTTCTGCGTCTCGAAACCAAAAGCGTTTCCGTTGGAAGACATAGGCTCGTCGTGCTTGAGCTCCTTGGGAAACGGGATCACGCGGAAGCTTTTCATGTCGTCATCGGAGACGAACAGGCCATTCGACGACTGTGAGCCGATGAAGACCTGCCCGCGGACCCGCGGGTTCCATTTCGCCATGACCGGCCGAGGAACGCGGATCTCTTTGCCCGCCGCGTCCTTGACGACAAGCTCCGCGCAAGCCAACGAGTCGGCGCCGGCATCCGTCGCGCGGAAGATCTTGAACTTGCCGGACTTGTCGTCATTGGGCATCATGGTGACGAGCAGTTCGCCTTCCTTCCACGGCGAAGCGTCGATATCGATGCCGACGCATCCCTCGGGAATACCGCCGATTTTCTGGAACGTCGGCGCCGGCCCCGTGGCATTCCGTGTGACAAAGAGGTCGCCATCCGCGAAGGAGAGATAGACTGTTCCGGGTTTCTCAGGATGCGGATAGATGCAGCGGATGCCGGCGAACGGCCCGAGTTCGAACTCCTTGAAATCGCTTCCCGTCCCGTCACCCACATAGACCCGCTTCGTCTTGAACTCCTCCTTCATGCCAGGCTCATAGCCTCTGGGCTCGAGGCCATGCCCGAAGGAGCCGAGAGAGGCGAACACCCGTGATCCGTCGCAGGTGAACCTGACCTTGTCGAAAGAGGTCCGCCGACCAAGAGAGAACGGCGGCAACCCCTTGGAGAACACCTTGGACCAGGTCTTGCCGCCGTCACGCGTCTTGTCGAGATAGGTGCTTGCCGATATGATGATCCTCGGATCCGCCGGAGAGACGTCGAACGATTGGAATCCCGTCGGCCCGGTCATGTCATAGGATATCTGTTTCCATGTCGCGCCGCCGTCGGTCGACTGGGCCAACCCCGCGCCATCGAGCGTGATGGTGATGACGCCGTTGTCAACCTTGGCGTCGTAGACGACGTTGGCGTAGCCGGGGGAGATGTTCTGCCACACGCGGTCGACGCCGTTGACCTGCGCGTTGACGACCTGCTCACGCAACCCCGGGATTTTCACCTTCGGCCACTGCCGCTCCGCGAGATCCTTCGCCGTGATCTCCTCCAAGTTCTTCTTGACGAACTCAGGCAGTTCCTTTGATGGGAGAGGCGTGGACGTGGTTGACGACACCGCAGGAGCGCAGGTCTCGCAGGTGCCGCACGACACCAACAACGACACCACGCCCACGCAGCCGACCTGTATTCCCGTTCTCATCACGTTCATCATATGCCTCCGACAATGTAGAGATTTCTTTCAGCGTATCGATAATGGGAGTCTTCTCACGGCGACGAGAACGGACAATTCGATCAGTACGTATTCCAGTGGAGGTTGTTGAGATTCGTCGCCCAGTTGAACGGCGACTGCAGGAACGGGTTCTGGACATTGTGCACGGGAACGGCGTCAGCATGGCCGTCGAGCCAGAGGATCGAGCATTTGCTCGCATGCCGTCCCGCCGGCCGGCCGTAGTTCACGTTCGTGCTCGGTTGTGGCGGCGGAAAGCTCAGACGCCAGAAGCCTTGGTCGAAATTGGTGGTGGCGTCGGCGTTGTTGCGGTAAACGTCAGTGATCAGCAGCTTGATCGACGGATTGGGGCACTGGCTCATTTTAGGGGAGGTGTACAAGCCGGATGCGAGGTAGAGCTGCTCGTTGATGCCATAGTCGGGGAAGTAGGGCCAGCTGAAATTGTCACCCTTCATCTCCGGACAGCGGAACATCCTCGAGTGCCAATAGCCCGCGAGCTCGACCGCCTCGTTGGCGTAGGGATGCCCGTTGACGAGATAGTCGGACCCGAACTCGGGAGGCAGATAGTCGAAGGCCTCGGTCGTGTAGTTCAGGAATCCCACCCCGATCTGCTTGAGGTTGCTTAGGCAGAGCGCGCCGCGCGCCGTCGACCGGGCATTCTTCAGCGCCGGCAGCAGCAGCGACGCCAGAATCGCGATGATCGCGATGACCACCAGCAGCTCGATAAGCGTGAACAGCCCCCGTCTGACATCCGTTCGCATTGTATTCCTCATCGGATCACCTCCCCTGTTAAGATACTGCCGGCTCATTCTTCCATTTCACCAATGACTAATGACCAATGACTAATGACCAATGACCAATGACTAACGACTAATGACACCCCATCCGCACCGGCACCGGCTGGAAACGGTCGGCGTCGATGGTGTCGTAGAGTATGTCCACGGTGGCGTCGCCCACCGGAATCTTGATGTTCAGATTATAGCTGTCCTTGTCGTAGCTCCACGATTCAGGTGGAAGCGGCGCGCCGTTGAGCAGAAGCGTCTTGGGCGCCTTCGAGCTTATGCAGCCCAGCGAATAACCGGACGGCGCGCCCTTCAGGGTCAGCGTGACTTTCTTCGCCGCCGAGTCGAACAGCGTCTCGGGGAACGGCAGCGGCTCCCACCGCCCCACGACAAGCGGGCATCCCGCCGAGAGCGACATCGTGAGGGCGAGCGGAACCCCGGTGAAGCAGTACAGCGCCTGCGGTATGAGGATGAAGTGCGGGTGCTTCACGGAGTTGTCGAAATAGTACGATTTGATTCTGGCGAGCAACGGCGCGGCAGGCTCCCCGCTGAAGAGCTCAAACATCTGTTCGTTGACCTCCTCCCCCGCGACGATCTTGGCGGGGCGGGTGGGAAGGTAGAGTGTGTCCATGCGCCGCTTGTCGGCCAGCATCTGCGGCCAGATGTATCGCCCATAGGGGAAAAGGGTGTCCCAGCACTCGATTCCGGCGTACAATGTCTCCCAGTAGCCGAACGCGCCGCGGAGCGACTCGCGCTGCTTGACGTCGGTCATGTCGTTGCCGAAATGCTCGGAGCTCCGCGCCTTGGAATCCTCGCGGAATCCCGCCACGTAGTCGTCGGGGCCGATGATGCCGTTGTCTTTGGCGTAGGACTCGAAGGGAATGCGGGAGATGAGCGACATCGTGGAACGCGCCTTGAGGTAGTCGGCTTTGAGCGCGGTCGCCTCGTCCCCCATCACGCGGGCCATTCTGCCGAGGGCGGCGTAGCCGTCGTACGTGGCCTGGGCGCAGTCGACGACCGGTCCGTTGCCGCCGGGATCGTTGGAGCCGGCGTCCATCCACGCCCAGTCCTGGAGCGCGTCGAAATAGCCGAGCGTCTTGTCGATGCTCATGTGCTCGCCGTCGGCGGTCGCCTCCTCGGGAGCCAGCGGCGACTGGTCGCGCCAAATCCCCCTGACAAGATCCCACCGTCCAAAGAACGCCGCGCAATGGTCGAGCTCGACGAGATAGTTGCCGACACCCCACCCGCGGTCCCCCATGACCCCCGGCTCCTCCTCCTGTTCGACCCGCTTGCCAAGGCAATAGGAATAGAAGTATTTGGTGTTGGAGAAAGGCTCGGTTGTCGGCATCCACACCCAGTGCTCGCGGTTGCGCATGGATCCCGCGATACGCGAGGGCAGCATCGCGGCCTCCATTTCCTTGAGTCTTTACGATGCGTAAGGCCAGCATTGCACGGTGCTCTCGAAGGGCTCCAAGTACGCCATGGCGTTCTGCATCCGCTCGCAGGGGCGCTTGGTGAACGAGCGTGAGCATTGCATGTCCGGCTGCGCGTAGAACAGCAGCTTGGCGAAGAAGTCGGCCTTCCCGGCGAAGAACGGATCGGCGTCCTTGTTCTTGACACATCCCATTCGGGGGGATTGCGCGACGGGCAGCGTGTAGGAGACGCGGTTCCCGCGGATGCCCTTCAGCGGGCCGTAGAGGGTGGGATACCTGAAGTTCTCCATGCCGGCGGGAAGTTCGGCGTCGAGTCCGATCGTCTCCGCGGCAAACGCCAGCAGCGGCGGGATCGGCGCAAGCTCGATCCCTTCAATGCCCCAGTCGTTCGTGAATTTCCGGAACTCGATGACGTCGTCAACCTTGATCCATCCATCGCTGCCCCGGCTGTAGAACTCCCGGCAGCCGACGGGGAAGCTCATGACCGCCCGGCCCCAGAACTCGCAGAGCTCTACGGCGTACGGCGACGCGATTCCGAACCAGTTGGCGCACGGCTGGATCCGCGCCCCGAACGGCGTGTTGAGCCACACTGCGCCGGCCGCGCCGGGGAACTCGACCTTCAGCACGCCGTCGACGTCGCGCCACACCCGCTGCGGATTCCTTTGGAATATCACCTGGAGCGGCACGCTGCCAAGGTGGCGGACGGAATCCATCTCGCCATTGACCTCGGACCAGAGCAGCAGCCAATCGCTGGAAAGCTTTCCGTCCCGCGTCAGGCTGTAGACATCTTCCCCCTCCTTGAGGGACCGCGCCTGCGCGGCGCCGCCCAGCGGCAGGGCGCAATGACTGAACGCCGACACGCCTTTGTCGTCAAGCGTCAGAACCGCATGCTGGCTTTCGAGGAGCACGGCCGGACTGAGGAGCGCCATCCCGACAAGATAGCGGTTTTGGTAGGAAAACCTTTTGTAAACCCAATTGATGTCATGGACCGCCACGCCGTCGGGGCTTTTGTCGGCGAAGTATTTCCCCGGATCGTTCCCGCTGAGCAGCTCGCCGACCTCCGGCGTGCGGATGGGATTCGCATACACGTCCGCCAGCTCGTCCGAGGCCTTGCCTTCAAACCCGAACTTCAGCCGCCATTCGTTCGTGAACGTCTTAGCGTCGAGAACATACTCACGCACGAGGCTTGTCGCCGTCACGCAATTGGCCAGCAATCCGTCGCCGCAGTAGTAGCCCTTCTCCATGCCGGTGAGCCAGCCGAAGCGCCCGAAGCTGCGCCGGCTCGCGCCTTCGCGGACGGCGCCGCCGTTGCCATCCACCACTTTCCATGCGGCGTCGACCAGTCCCGCGGCATCGGACGCCGCTTTGTCGAACACGGCACGATCACCGGAATTCAGCGCGGCAAGAAGCGTGGCGCGCAGCGACGCAAGACGTTCGCCCCCTGCCACTTTTACGCCTTTGAATCCGCCCACCCGTTCAAGCTCCGAGACCGACGCGGCCAGTTGCGAGACTTGATATCCGCGGTAGACTTCGCGGTGAATGGCCGACAACTTCTCGAACACCTCCGCGTCTGGAA
>CAYTFM010000074.1:12276-31137 GCA_964436735.1 uncultured Victivallales bacterium
GACCGCAACGGCCTCCATGGACGCGCGGACCGCGGCGGGAAGCTGGATGCCGCGCCGCGAAAGATTCTCCATATCCTTCTGGAGGCAATCGATTTCGAAAAGGGCTCGGCGCTGCTCCTTGACGAGGGAGACCCGCGCCTTCGCCTTCGCGTCGGGCTCGCCGCAGACGAGTTTCCAGCCATTGCTGCCGGAAAGCACCTTCACCACCACGATGTTGACACCCTTTCTGACCGGTGCTTTGAAGACATGCGCCGACGGTGTGTAGTTGTTCGAACCATTTCCCGGCCCCATGGTGTTGTAGACGGACGTGCCATTGAAATTCCAATCCATCCAATAGTCGGCGGCGGCCCCGACGACCATCATTCCGTTGGAGGGAGCCTCAATCCGTCCGACCAGCAGCGCCGGCTCCTTGGCTTTGACGCGTCCCGCGACTGTGCCAATGTCGATGGTCCCCGCGTCGGCTTTCACCTCGACTCCCTTCACCACTTTTCCCTCAATCCCCGGAAGCTCCGCGGGAATTTCTTTCATGCCCACAATGTCCACCTTCGCGAGATCGGGGCTTGCGAAAAGCGTCCATGCGGCCGGAAGCTGGAGCGGCAGCACCGCATTGCTCGAATCATCGACGCCTTCCGCGGTGGCGGCGAAACGCCTGATCTCGCCGCAGAGGTCGACATCCACGATGGCCGGATACAGTTCGGGCGTCTTTCCTTCGGGCCACGAAACCTTCAACACCTTGCGCCACACGTCCGCGCCGCTTTCGTCCGACACCGAACCGACGACCTGGACACCGTCAGTCTCCAGCGAGAGCCGGTACGGTTTCCCCACTTCCCATGCGAGGGCAGGCGTTTCCGACACGACGGTGATCTCCGGTTTGAGCCCCTCGCAGGAAAGGCTGACCTTCCTGCCGGAGGACTCCTCGGCAAGCAGAAGCCGGAATCCATCACTCCGCTTCCCGAGGTGCAGGTCGACGACCGGCACGCCTAACAACGCGACGCCAAGATGACGTGTCTTCGCCGTGGACGCGGGGAAGTCGACATTGATCTTCGGATCGCGGACCGACAAGGCCGCCTCAACCTTGATCGAGCGCGCCGGAACCGCGTCCTTCGGCTGCGCCACAGCCTCCCAGCCATTCAGGCGGCGGTGGTTCACCTCCAGCGCGCCGTCTTTGACATAGCCGAGGACGTTGCAGTAACTCCATCTCGACTCGCAGCGGCCGTAGTCGGAATACGAGGTGAAATCCTCTTTGAATGAATAACTTCCCGCCATGGCCATGACGCAGCACCCCAGCACAACGACACTCAAAACGCTTTTACGCACGGCGCATCCCCTTTCGCACTATTTTCATTTTCATGACGCTGTCGAGAATCTCGGCCCGATCCGAGGATTCGAACTGGGCGGTGAGGTTGTCCGCGGCGGCCTCAGCAGCTACCGCCAAATCCGGAACACCCATGTATCCCACGTACCCCATGTCCTCGTAAACCGAGAACGCGCCGCTGTAAAGACGGCACCCGTTCACGATGTCGATCCGCTCCCGCACCGTCTCCCAGTACGGATTGATCGCGCAATTGAAGATGATGCCGTCGGGCTTCAAGGCGGAAATCATGCGTCCAAAACCACTGCGCTCCTGCACAGAATCCTCCACAACCCAACCGTGATTGAACTCAATGCCTTGTTCGCCAAAGGCCTTCGCGACACCTTTGGAAGCATTGACCACGATGTCGTCGTTCGGAGGCGGGAGCACGAGCAGGATCTTGCGACGCCCCTCGGCAAGCATCATTTCCGCCACGTGGTAGTTGTCGGCCTCGAAGTCGAAGCTGAAACTGCTGACCCCCGGAACCCGCCTGCAGACCGACAGGACGGGCATCCCCTCTTTCTTCAGCGATGCGAGAGATGGAACGGCGGGTTTTGACGGAGAAAACCAAATCGCCGCGTCAACCCCAAGTTGCGCGATCTCCTTTGCCGCCCCGGCGAGGGAGGAGGTCAGATAGCAGTGCTGCATGAGGAGACTCTCCGAACGGCCGAGAATGGTGTCGGAGAAAACCGAGGCGATCTGCCAATACATCCGCTGCAGAAGAGCGGTGCGTCCATCACCGGACAGCGCGCCGATCAATCTGACCTTCTCCGGCACGCGCCACTTCCCCGGATTGGTGAAGGTGCCGACCCCCGGCTTGATGGTCAGGAAACCGTCGGCGACCAGATCTTTCAGCGCCTTGATGACAGTCGGATGGGTGACGCCAAACCGCCGGGCGATCTCGCGGTTCGAGGCGAGACGCATCGGAGATTCGCCCGACTTGGCCAATTGGCCGATGACGAATTTCCTGATCTTCTCGTACTCGGCGGCCCCGGGCTCGCAGATGATGCTCTCACGCGTCATGTTACCACCGCTTACCACTTGTTGGATACAGTCTACCACATGCCAGCCGTTTTGTCAATAAAAAAAGAGCGGGGCAACAAGATTACCCCATTACGATCACAATGGCGTAACGCCGCTTCGCGCTATTGGGACAATCGCTGAAAGCGAGGCCTTTTTTTTAGTGGGGCGCAACACCTTTTGCGCCGAAATTCCATGGCGCGGAGGATGCCGCGCCCCACTTTGCCGTCCTCCAAGTGGACTTTGTCCAATTGCCAGGGAAACGCCGGAACGGCGATTCACCACGAGATCAGCAGATCTCCCGTGACGTCCTTGACAGTCAGGCAATCGCCTTCGGGCAGGCTTTCCCGCTCGGCTTTGAGGAAGTCCCCCTTCAAGTACGGGGCTTGAGGATCGTGGAGAAACGCCACCGTGCCCTCGCTTCCCGGTTCGAAGAAGAAACGGACCGTCGCGTTCTTCAACCCAGTGAGGGCGTTGCGCCGCGTGACTCCCACCATACCCGCGCACTGCTCGAGACATGAGATCTCCGAGTCCTCGCTCTGCTCCACGAAGACGCGGCATTCGCGGCGCCACGCCTTCGGCATGTGGTAAGTCGAATGGCCGTCGACAATGCGCGTCTCCAGTCCACTCAGAATCGGCGCGCCGAAAGGAAACCGCAGCGACTGCGACACGGTGACGTTCGGCGAGTAGCCGGCGAGATAGAACGCGTTCTTGTGTCGTGAGACGACCATCACCGGATTCCGCTGCGCGCTCTCGCGCTTCTCGACGCGGAAGTCGAATCCGAACGCAGTCAGCATGTGGCGCATCAGCAGTTCGGGATAGAAGAACTCGTTCTGGTTCAACATCTCCGGCAGATGCGCGCCTTTGAATGAGGGGAGTTTGAAAGAGTTCGTGCCGCGGATCCAGACGACCGCCCCGCCGTTCCAGGCGGGATCCGTCCGACTGAGCGCCATCACCCGCTTCGCGCCGTCTTTCGCGACAATGGCGGCAACCTGCGTGTGCGGATCCCTCGCCTTTGCCAGGACTTCGCCGATGCCGCCGCCTGAGGACAACTCATCATGCGCGATCTTGGTCGGCCGTTTTTTGTCCGAGAGCTCGTCGGTGGTGGTTTTCACCTTGATCTCCATCTCGCCGGAGATCGGCGCGGCGTTCTTGAGATTCAATGCGGCGAGGATCTCCGTGTCGGCATACTCTGTGGGACCGTACAGCATCAGGCGTCCGCCACGCTCGAGGTGCGCGAGCAACTCCTTCGCCAGCGTTTTGTCCGAGGGAACGGACGTGACAAGCGTGGTGCCCGAGAAGGCGCCGATGTCGCGGGCGATGGCTTTGCGGTAGTTGGCGGTGCTGACGACCGTGTTGAGCGGAAAGCCGTTGTTGATGGCGGTGCGCACAAACCAGTCGCGGAAGAAGGCCTCCGCGATGCGGGCTCCGTCGTATGCCATGTCATGGTACTCGTCGAACGGATAGAGCCAGGTGCAGAGCCCCGGCTTGTCGGGCGAGGTTCCGAGGCAGTCGAGGATGTGCGGGATCACCTCGTTGGGTACGAGATCGGGCGTTTTGCCGTAGGTCTCGTCGATGGCGAGTAGGTTGACCCCCGTGGGCAGCGACATTTTCCCCTCCGCGGTGACCCTCGAGACAGCGAGCGGCAGAAAGATGTCGTGCGCCTCGCGGCCATACCGATCTATCCACGGCGAGTTGAGGAACCAGACATCGTGGGTGTAGAAACGGAAGGGATAGACGTCGCCCGGGATCTCGGCGATGTGCGACATCCAGCCTGCGAGTTCAAGCCCGAAGTCGCCGTTGAGCGCCGCCCACGGCGAATTCGGGGGAGGCTCGAGGTCGAAGCCCTCGCGGTAGATCTCGCGCAGCGGCACGCCGTCGCTCGCAAGGTCGCGGCCTGTCGTCTGATTGGTCCCGCGGGTGCGCAGCGGCACGTCGGGACACTCGCGGCGGAAGCTTTGCCAAAATTCAAGACTCTTCTTCTTCACCTCATTCGCCCGCGCCGGGGAGAACTGCTTGCCGTCGAACACCACGCCGTACATGCCCCAGGTTTCGAGGCCAAAACCGAAGCCGTTCGAAAGCCAGAGGGAATCGAATCCCATGTCCTTGAGGAAGTGTTTGCTTTGGCGTCCCAGGAACTCGCCGAAAAGCGTCCCCTGCGGAATGCCGTTGGGATAGCCAGCGTATTTCCCGGCGTCGGCGTTGAGCGTGGCGTAGCAGGTGACCATGCTCGCCTTGCCCATCGTGTTCGCCAGACAGATCTCCTCATGCTTCTCGTACTTGAACTTCGATTTGGCGAACTCGGGCCCGGGGTCGAACGTCGCCACAAGCCGCACGGGCTTCTACGTGGTCTCGTGACAGACGCAGCGGATGATCTCGAGGAAGCGCTTGTACCAGCGATAGCTGTGCAAGGGTGGGTTCTCTATATAGGTATAGGGATGGTGATGAACGCACTTGCTGTTCGGATCGTCGTCCGGAAGCTTCTCGCCGCGGGGGTTCGCCACGCCAACCGTGTACGACCATTCGAACGTCTCGTCAAGGTCACCCTTGTATTCAAGAATCTCGGAGCCGTCCGACGTCCACATCATCACCGACACGCGGTCGGCGTGCTTCGTGAGCGGCAACCATTGCATGAAAATCTCGCGCGCCTTCGCGCGGATCCCCGCCTCCGACGTGTCTTTGAACGGCCGCAGCGACAACTCAAGCGTGACGTCTCTGATCTCCCTGCCCAGATAACTCATGGACGCGATCTCCTATCACTTAAATTAAGCGGCTTTGAAACCGCAACTTCACCCACTCGCTCACACTCGTGGCTCCGTTCAAACGCCGCGAATCGAGCCCCGACTGGCAGGAGGTGCCGACCTCGCTGTTCGTTTCCCTGCCCCCCCCGCCCCCTGAACCCTCCCTCCAAACCGCCTCCTACTAGTACCCCTTCCGCACCGTTTTGACCATGACGAGGATGCGCGCCAAGTGTTTACTATTGCCGCACACCGTGCGTCATTAAAACATAATAGCCAGAAATCAGCCGTCTGTCAAGAGGGGGGAGGAAAGATTGCGGCGGGAAAGAGGGCACTCTGCGGCCATCACAATGGTGGACATCCATCTCCTGGAGCTTGGACGGTTTCCGCAATCGAGGTTGTGCAGTGGGGCGCACCACCTTTTGCGCCAAATTTCAGAGGCGCGGAAGGTGCCGCGCCCCATCCAACGGCACCTCTACGCGCACGTTGCCCTATCCCCGATGCAACGGCGCGGCCGGCGGCGGTCAATGGATCCTGTTGTCGTGCAACCAGACGTCGTTGTCGTTGCCGAGGAAATTGGGGAGCCGCCAGCATTCGACATGTCCGTCGAAGAGGACCATGTTGGCCCCGCCTTGATGCCGCGGGTCGACAATCTGCCCCTGCACCCCGCCGGTGGGATAGCATTTCATGCAGTTGGCGTACCATGAGGATTTATGGACGCTGGTGACGGCGGCGTCGACAAACAGCATCGTCGTCGATGGCGCTGCGATCTGGGAGAGTTTGCGCGAGATGGTGTTCGGCGAGAAGGTGGAATGGTCGCCGCCGGAGTTGGTGTTGTTGAAGCCGTAGTGGCTGATGCTCACCTGATTGTTGACGATGTTGGCGCTGCTGGAAACGTTCGGACAGTCCGAGAATATGCCTTTGTAGGTTCCCCAGGGATAATAGAATTTCCAGTCTGACGAGCCTCCCAGCATCGCGTCGGCCGCCAACGTCTGCTGCAGGTAAGGCGGATCCCAGTTGGGCGCGTTGAAGTAGTATGAGCAGGCCAGATTGTCGTTGTAGGTGCCGCAGTAGCCCGCCACTACCAACCCGAACTGCTTGAGGTTGCCGGAGCAGTAGATGCGTTTCGCCGTCTCCCGCGCCTTTGAAAGCGCCGGCAACAGCAGCGCCGCCAGGATCGCGATGATCGCGATGACGACCAATAATTCTATGAGGGTGAAGGCAGTCGTCTTCACCCTCGTAGCAGTAATGGTCCGACGACGTCGTCCCTGCGAAAAGTATAGGCACATACGCATATCTCTCCTATATATCACATATTTCTCATTTCAACCACCTGGTGGTCACCCCACCCGCGGTTTCCCGCCACAAATCATTTTCACTCCACGGAGACGACAGCAGCACCCTTTCCCATCTTAAAGGAGCGCAGCTGATACGGCTTCAACGCCACCGTGAGTTTCGTCCCGTCCACGTTAACGCTTCGCCCGTCCGCGGCATCCGCGACACCACCAGGCTGACGATCGAAGACGAACGAGATGGCCGCCGCGGTCGGCGCGGTGTTCACCGCGTAGAACCAGGTCGTTTCCGATGTCGTGAGCGTTCTGCACTTCACGGTATCCGTCGATCCCGGAAGATCGCCGAAACGCATGGCCGGCAACGCGCGGAAGGCCTTCGAGAACTCCGCCACCTGTTCCTCGAACCCAGTAGTCCCAATGAGGAAACCGCCCTTGGAGAACCCCAGAATGTCGCCGTGACGCAACGGCAGAACGAACTGTTCCATGAAGTGGGCGTGGTTGGGATTGAGCGTCGAGACTCGCCAGGGATGCTCCTTCAGCCACTCCGCCTTCAACGGCTTCTCCTTGCCGATGGGATCCTCCCAGTAACGGTCATGCATGTTCACCCAGGGAAACTTCGCCGTCCGCAAGACCGCATAGCTGTCGGCGGACGCGTTTCTGTCACGCTGCGATTCCCGCCGCGGGTTGTCCTTCTGGTAATGGTCGAACGACCAGCGGTAGTCCGCCGGATAGATCGTCTGGGAGACGATGATGTTGGACGCGTCCTGATAATAGTTCGGATCGAATCCGCTTTCCTTGTTCACCGCCTCCGTGTAGCCGGGTGTGCCGAAACGAGGATCCTTCAACTCGGAGACCGTCGGCTGATAGCTGAAGATGCCGAGTCTGAGATCCGGACGCCGCGCGCTGATCCTGTCGGCGATTTTTTTGTAGAACGCGCTCAACTGCCGGCAGCGCCAGTCGATCCACTTCTCGCGGGCGTTGGCGGTGAGCCACTCGTAGTAGAGTTTGCCGCGGTCGGGGGCGTCCCGCGCCACAGCGACCTTCTCGCCAGTGTCCTTCTCGAACTGGTCGACATTGTAATCGTTGTAACCAGCCTCGAGACAGCCGAACCAGAGCGTGGCATGCTTGGTGAGATGGAAGACGATTCCTTTGAAGGCGGGACTGTCGGCATAGAGCGCGAGCATCTCGTCGACATACAGATTGATGGCGGCCTGCGTCTCCGGATGCAGCGGGTTGAAGTTGGGAGGGGTGCCGTGCCACCCGCCGGGATTGGGCTTGCCGGTGTTCAGAATCATCACCGGGGAACTGTGAAGCGCGCCACTGTCGACCGTGGCCTGGCTGATCTCATACTTCCCCCTCAGAGGAATGTTGTGGAGATTGATGGTCGGCATGAACGTCAGCCCCTCGGGCTCGAACTTCTCCAGGATGCAGCGGATGTAGTCGCGTGGATGCAACCGGGGCATGTAGGGCGGGGTTGACGACGGATACATCGCCCCCTGGTACCACACGGCCGGATAGATCAGCATGTTCTGGCCGCTCCATTTCATGTACGCCTCCAGACGATCCAGCATCTCCTCGTACCCCGGCATCGTCCCCGCGCTCACGCCGAAGTCGAACCCCACCGCCGGATCCTCGAAATAGACCGCCATCGTCCGCGTCCAACCGTCGACGGGCGCAACCGTCTTGACGGCGGCGTCCGGCAGCCCGCCGTTGATCTCGTATATCCGCACCTGCGACACCGCCGCCGGGGCGTCTTTCCTGGCCGTCATGAAGATGACCGCGATGTCCTTCTCCCTCGCCCAATAGACGCAGCGGTGGGTGAGCATCTTCCCCGTGGAGGGATACTCGTCGCCGCAGAAGACTCCGGTCTGAAGATCGTAGCCTTCACCGGCTGCCGCCGCATTTTGCACAATCACTTCCATCGTCCGCTTCTTGTCGTCGGGATAGCTCCACTCCAACAGGTAGGGAGCACTGGGACGAGGCAGCTCGACCCGCACCGCGAAACGGTCGTTGCCTTTCGCGCCAGCCTCGAGATACGCCTGCCCGTCAAGCGTCCCCATCCGGTGCTCTCCCGCAGCCACAAAGCGTTCGGGCGTAATTTCTTTCGTGAAATCAATCGTCTCGATCAACTTCAGATCAAGCTTCCCGTCATGCTGTATCATGGGATTCTTGCGTAAAACCCATATCCCGCAACTGAGCGGTTCCATGGTTTTGACGGGTGCGGTGACCAGCAGGTCATATCCCCCCTCCTTAAGCCCGGGAACATCACAGGTCAGCGACTCCGCGCCGCCGGCTTTCAGCGAGATGGCAATGCCGCTCTTCTCGGCGACAACTGCACCCGCCGGTCCGACGAGCTTCCAACTCCACTCGCCATCCAGCGAGGCCGACGAGATGTTCGTCAAAACGCATTGGAGACTGAGCTTCTCATCCGTCTTGAAGTACTCGCGTGAGCACTCGAGCCGCACGGGACGCACCTTCGCGACTTCCGCCAGTATCTGCTCCGTGGAAAGCGGCGCGCCGAATATTTTGAACTCGTCGATGAAGCCGTCCGCCTGCTCGCGTTCGCCGTGGCATCCGACAAAAAAGGACTCGAGCGCCGCCGGGATAGTTTTTTTCCCCTGTGCTATTCCCAACATTGAGCCGCCGTCTCTTTGCTCGGCGTTCCCGCCTTTTCCGTCCATATAGAGGCGCGCCCCCCTTTCCCCTTCCCAGACAAACGCGAAATGATGCCACTCGCCTTTGCGCAGCGGCGCGGCAAAGCAGTTGTAGGAGTCCTTCTCGTCGCTGACGTCGCCGCGGAGCATCGGCCCCCACAACCAGAACCACAAGGCGCCGGAGCCCAGACGCTTCGGCGGGCGCGGCTCCGCAAACAGGCAGTGCCAGTTCTTCTTGTCGGAGTCGCTGGCGTACTCGTTCCCGTTCCAGTTGGGTTTGAACCAGAGCGTAATAGTCCCTTCACTTTGGTTGAGGTTCCCAGCTGTGGCGTATTCTATAAGCGTTTCCGGACCTGCGAGAAGCGCCTGACCGTTGACACCCTCACCATAGGTGGGATTCACCTCTTTCAGCGGCTCCGCCTTCCCGGACGCCTTCTGCGCCTTCGCGGTGCCGTCGAACGGCAGATAGAACAACGGCTCCGGCGAGGCGGTGTCCGCTGCGCGCGCCCCCCCGCCGAGGAACGGGAAGAGGACGCAGGCAAGTACTGTGGCCGACGCAGCAACAGAGTTCCACGCACGACGATGCGTTTCACACATGAACCGCGCCATAGAGGCGACTCCTTCCGCACACGGCTCGGACAGGCCTCGCCCTCCAACTCGGTTGTCTATTTCATGCTTCTCATGGAGGGCGAACCCTGTGTGAGCCGTGATGTGTTCTTTGTCACAGGGACCGTGTCTCTGAGCTCTCATGATTTTCTCCCTTGCTTATTTCAACGTGAATTGTGGATAGCCGAAAATGTTGTGCCCGTCATAAAGTAAGGGGATGAACGCCATGCGGCGCCCGTCGTTGATCCTGACCATGACAAGGTATAAGCTCTCACCGACTTTGGGCTGGTTGCCGCGCGTGTATCCCGGCATCTCCTTGAAGGGAAGAGCCGCCTCGACGGTATAGGAATCCGGCGAGAGCTTGGTCTTCGTCACCAGTCCACGCATGTCCTCGGCAAGTCCATTGGGCCATGCGACCAGATTGTAGGTGTGCAGTCCGTCGACGATTTTATTGCCGGGATTCACGACGACCTCCCAGTAGCTCTTCGGGCGACGCTCCGGCATCACGAACAGCTCCAGCACATCGGCGTCCCACGGATATTTCTTGTTCACCTCGTCGAAGTCGACCGAAACGATGCTGGCGTCGGGAATCACGGCCCCGGCGTAGAGGTAGTCCTCGTCCCACATGAGCTTCCAGACGATGGCGTACTCCGACTTTTCCATGGAACTGAGCGGGTATTCGCCCGTGAAGGTGAGGGCGTCTTTCCAGGCGCCGTCGCCAAGCTCGCCGTCGATGACAGGCTTTGCCGTCGCATGCGGAAGGTCGAACTGCGGCGGCACCTTAACCGGCCAGTTGAACCCTTTGTCGATGTCGGCAAGCAATTCGTTCATGGCGGCGCGGGCGCCCTCCCGCGTGCCGTCTTTTCCAGACGTCAGCTCGCCACCTAAGATTCGTTTGCTGACGAACGTGGGGTGGCTGCCGATCTTGTCGGTGGCGTATTCGGCCGGCGTGTTCTTGCCTTTGAGAAACAACTCCCTGTTCACCTTCGCCGCCAAAGCCGCGTCGTCGGGATGGGTTCCGACACACGAGGCTCCCAGCAGCGCCGCAGCTGCTCCAGCAACGAACAAGGCGCGCCTCATCAGCGACAACCAGTGCCTGGCAATCTCCCGTAGTTCCGCTTCCGGATGGCTCATCATGGTTTAATCCTTGTTTCCGTGAACTTACGCGGCTGTTACGACCAGAACTTTGGTTCCGGCGTTTAGGCTTGTGTTTCCCCAGGCACCGGTTTCCCAAACACCGCACATCCCTTTTCTCTACCCCGCCGCCTGCGCCGCCTCGATCATCGCAAGGTAATTTTCAGGCGGAATGGAGTCGATGATGGAATGGCTCGATCCGACCACGTAGCCATTTCCTCCCGCCAACCGCGCGATGTGCTCCCGCGTGTCCTGGGCGACCTCCTGGGGCGTGCCGAATGTCAGCACGCCGCCCGCGTCGATGTTGCCGACCAGCGCGAGCTTGTCGCCATACTGTTTATGGATCGCATATATGTCGTTGGCGTTCGGCTGGATGGGATGGACGGCGTCGACGCCCCACTCGACGAGGAACGGCAGCACGCTCGACTGGTCGCCACAGCAATGGAACATGACCGGCCGCCCGGTCGCCTTCGCCGCGGCGACCAGTTTGCGGGCCCGGGGCGCCCACAGCTCAGTGAGGTGTCCCGGCCCGATGAGCGGCCCCGTGCTTCCGCCGAGGTCGTCGCCTATATAGTAGAAGTGGAACGGCATGTCCGCGGTGGCGTCGATCACCGCAAGATAGTAGTCGACGAACATGTCCATGAGCCGCTCGACCAGCGGCGCATCATCGTAGAGCAGATACATGAACGACTCGATCGCGACAGGACCGCAGGCCATGTAGGTCGAAGTCAGCGGCCCGGTAATGCAGACGCAGACGCCCATCGTCGTGCCCGCCACCGCGTCGAGGCAGGGGCGCAGACGCTCACGCGCGAACTTCGGATCCGGCTGGATGACCAGACGGTCAACGTCGTCCTTGGTCAGTATGGACGCCTCCCTCACCTGGGCATGCAGGGAACAGGGGAGCGCGTCCTGCCCCACGGCGACAAGGGCTTTCACCGCCTGCTCCGCCGGCAGCGCCCACAAACCCTGTTCCACCGGCGCGCCAAGCAGGTGCGAAAGAGCACGCTTGTCCATCATGATCTCGAAATTCGGGATGCCGTCCAGCCGTTCGTGGCGAAACGCCGCAAGAAGACGGTCCACATTCGGAATCCTTTCAGAGCATCGGCCGCTCATGGTCTGGCTCCTTATTTCGAGATTCGGACTTCGGACTTCGGATTTGCTTCTCGTGGATCCCGCAGTTTCTCGGCGAGACGATCGGCCATCATCTCGAATCCGGCATCATTCGGATGCACCGCCACGACGTCGAACAACTTCGGATCGTGGTCGATGAGCTCAGGCCCCTCGACAATTTTGATAGCGGGATCGCCAGACGCCGCGACAACCTCCCGCAATCCCTTCCGATATTCCTCGAGATCGGCCTTCGCCTTTTCCGGTTTCCAGCTCGGAGGCACCCACAAAGGAGTAATGAAATAGATCGGCACCGAGGGTTGTTTCAATCTGAGATTCCTGATAAACCCCTCCATGTTCTTCTTAAAGGTTTCCACCAGAGCGCCCCCCTGCCAGTCGTTGCCTCCCATGAGGACGGTTACGACATCGCCACGCAGATCGCCGACAACCTCGCCGTCCTTCGAGGTCGATCCGCGCCCGCCAAGCCCCATGTCCACAAGCTGCCATCCCTTCTTCCGCGCCGTCAGGTACGCGTAGGTCCCGAGGATCGTCGTGGCGGTGAAGCCATGCGTGATCGAATCGCCATACATCACGCAGCGCACCGCGGGACGAGGCGTCGGCTCCGCGAACTTCGCCCCCTCATTCACCGAGACGCCCTGCACGTCGACCGAGTCGCCGTAGGGAAGCACGACCTCGTAGTCACGCATGCCCGCCGCCGCTGGCATGCGCAACGGGACAACGACCTCCTCCGGCGCGCGCACGACCTTCTTCTCCACCGTGCCGAACACCCACGCCGGATCGCTTTCCCCGTCAATGAGATACGCACCGATGGGATTGCGCGCCGAAGTGGAGATGTGCTTGTCGTTATAGTACAGATGGACGGTGACCGCAGTGGCGTCCGTCCGGAATCTGAGCCGCGCGCCGGGATTGTCCCATTGATACCCTTTGCCGGGCATGTCGATCACACGGTCGAACCGCGCCAGCTTCGCCCCCCGCTTCAGCGGCGAGTCGACAAACGACATTCGGGCATATTCCGAAAACGAGAGACGCGTATCGTCCGCCGGCACGAACACCGTCTCGGCCCCCGCAACACTCGCCGCCGCAGCCATGACCGACAAAAAGCTAACCAGCCTCATCGCCTCCTCCTTTGCCGCCATCATGCGCCATCCGCTCCATGTTCTATTATGCCGCACACTGTATCATTATAGCGCATACTGGCGCGCTTGTCAAGCGGTCGGCCGGTGAAAGCATACCGCTCTTGACACGCGCGGGGTTCCGCCGTATACTTGTGCCGCATGAAAGCATGTTGTTCTCTATTGCGGAACACGAGGCAGGACTGGGTGAATCGTGAGTTGTGACGTATGTCTCAGGCTATTCACCATTCACCATCTACTATTCAACTTCTCTAAACAACGAGGTCTGTGATGATCCAATCAGTCGAGCGGGCGATCGCCCTCATGGACGCCGTCGCCACCGAACGCGAGGGAATCGGCGTGCGCGAGCTGGCGCGCCGCACGGGACTCAAGCCGTCGACCGCCCAGCAACTGCTCAAGACGCTGCAAGCTCGGGGGCTTCTGCTGTTCGACGAGGACCTGCGCCGCTACCGTCTCGGGCTCGCCCTGCTGCGCCTCGCGGAGTCGGTCGATCCCGTCGCCTCGCTGCGCGGGGTCTGCAAGCCGTTCATCGACAAGCTCCACGCCACGCTCCATGAAACCGTCGCCGCCCTCACGATCATCCAGGGCACGGTGGTCATGGTCGAGGGGCGGGAGACCGACCGCGCGCTCTCGGCCAAAGGCCCGCGCGGCATCGTTGAGCATCCGCACATATGGGCGTCCGGCCGGATCCTGCTCGCGCACCAGCCGCCCGAGTGGCAACGACGCTACGCCGAGTCCGAGCCACTCGCCGATCTCGGCCCCCACCTCCCCAAGACTCCCGAGGAGCTGCTCACGCTGCTCCGTCAAACCATCCAGGAGGAGGTCGTGGAGACGCATGACGCCGGCGGCCATGGGGTGGTCGCCTTGGCCATGCCCGTGTTCGACGGTGATCAGCGGCTCGTCCTCGCCCTTGGCTGCAGCGTTCCGGTCGTCCGCTTCACGCCATCCTTCAAGAAACTCGCCCTCAAGGAGATAGCTGCATCAGCCCGCCAGATCACCGCGCAACTCGGCAGCAAGGCTTCGCCAAAGTGAAACGTGAATCGTAAAACGTAAATTGCATGAAGCAGCATCTCGGCGCCATCATCCGCCGCGGCCGCCCTTCGATAAATATCACCTTGCGGTTTCTTAAATGATCCCTTTACGTTTTACGTTTCACGTTTCCCGCTTCACGTTTTTATAAGTCGACGTGCTCGAGCCGCATCGTGTCGGGATTGATCTTGCGGTAGTAGCAGTTGCGTGGCTGCCCTTTGGCGTTCTTCGTGTGGCAGATGCCGCCGCGCCGAGGCCTCACCACGTACAGCAGCGAATTCTGCTCGCAGTTGACATAAGCCGCAAGCAGGTCGAACGTCTCGCCCGACGTCTTGCCCTTCTCCCACAACTCGTTGCGGGAGGTGCTCCACAGGATCAGCGTCTTCTCGCTCAACGCCTTGCGAAACGCCACCTCATTCGTGTAGGCCACCAGGATGACTTCGCGCGTGTCGGCGTGCTGAACGGCGACGGGGATCACCCCCTTGGCCTGTCCGGCGACCTTGCTGATCTTGTCGAAGTCCAGCTTCAGTTCCTCGCCCTCTTCCAACATATTGATCTTCTTCTCAACTTTGTCCGCCATACCCCATCTCCTTAATAAGTTGCGGTTTTCCATACTCTAGGCCTGAGGTTCTGACTTGTCCATCAACTGGGACGCGTTGTGTTGATATTCCAACGACAAGCGGTTATCAGTAGTGCGACGAGTCCATGCTGGGTTGCTCAAACGCATCCCTCGGCTGAACGGGAACAACAACACGACTCGTTCTTTATTGAGGATACTACGCATGCCTTGGCACCTCAACGTCCTTCCCGATCCCCCAATCAC
Organism: uncultured Victivallales bacterium; assembly: GCA_964436735.1. GTDB lineage: Bacteria > Verrucomicrobiota > Lentisphaeria > Victivallales > GWF2-38-69 > CAYTFM01. The sequence continues at coordinate 27,185 of CAYTFM010000074.1, forward strand.
AGAGACGCGCTACTCGGGGATTCTCACGCCGTCGGAACGCCAAGTTATAGGAGACCGTCTGCCTCAACCGCGGCATCCAAGTGCGGCTTTTCAGCAACCGAGTGAGCGCGCTCGACTGGCTGCTCGACAAGGACGGTTCATGACCAGCACTGCATATCATGAGGATCGCGCATGCGAATCATCGACCTGACCCACACCATTCACCCGGGAATGCCGGTGTACCCCGGAACGGAGCCGCCTGTCTTCGCCTGCGGCACGTCGCTCGAGCGTGATGGGTTCATCGAGAAGCGCATCACGCTGTTCTCCCACACGGGCACGCACATCGACGCCCCGGCGCACATCCTGAAGGACGGGCCGACACTCGATCGGATCGACGCCGCGCGTTTCATCGGCTCCGCGGCCATCGTTCCCGCCGAGGCGGGCGAAGGCGGAACGATCACGAAGACGAGCCTCGCGCCATTCGAGAGCCGCCTGCGGAAGGCGCGGTTCGTCATCCTTAAAACGGGATGGGCGGCGCGCTGGGGAAGTCCCTCCTACTTCGGACGGTACCCCACACTCGACGCCGAGGCGGCCCGGTGGCTGGCGGGGTTCGACCCTTGGGCGGTCTGCGTCGACGCCATCTCCGTCGACACGGTCGACTCCTTCGAGCTTCCCATTCACCGGATCTTCATGTCCCACGGCTGTTGCATCGTCGAGAACCTCGCCAACCTTGACGCCGTCGACGCCCAGGAGTTCACCCTCTCCTGCCTGCCGTTGAAACTCGTCGACGCCGACGGCTCCCCCGTCCGCGCCGTGGCGATCCTGCCGGAATAAAAAAAGGCGGCCCGCAGGCCGCCTTAGACGCAAGACATCTCACGAGAGATGCTTACATGATCTTGACGCTCTTGAACTGGGGCAGGTACTTCTCGTTCTTCTTGAGCAGTTCCTGGGTCATCTTCCTGATCTCGGCGAGCGAAAGGACGGCGGCCGAGAGCGGATCGTAGGCGATGGCGTGGTAGACCATCTCGGCGTTCCCCGTGAGGGAGGCCTCGACGGCCATGCGCTCGACGGCGACGCTGACGTTGTTGAGGGCGGCCAACTGCGGAGGCAGCGCGCCAACGTGCACCGAGTTCAAGCGGTTGCGGCTGGCGAAGACAGGCACCTCGACGCACGCCTCGCGGGGAAGGTTGTCGATCAACCCGGTGTTGGGCACGTTGCCGTTGAAACCAAACGGCACCCCGCCCATCCAGGCGTTGATGATGCTCGCCGCGTACTCATGCCCACGCTTCAGGTCGATGTCCTTCAGCTTCAGCCAGTCTTCGATCTCCTTGACCCAGTTCTTCTCGCGGGCGAGATAGCAGTCGAGAATGTAGGCGTACACGCCCGGATTCCACCCCGTGCCCGAGGTGCAATACTTCTTGATCAGGCTGGGATTCTTGCGGAACCACCAGTTGTACTCGGAGTTGTGGCCGCTGGACTCAGTGACGTAATAGCCGAGGGCGAGGTACATCTCGTTGCGGACCTGCTCCTCGTTGTAGATCTTCTTGTTGCTGGAAATCGCCTTGTGGATCGCAGGATAGAGATCCTTGTTCTTGTGCGTGAAATTGAGGTACCACGCCTGGTGGTTGATGCCCGCGCAGACATAGTCGACTTCGTCGTGGGGGGCGCCAGCCCATTTCGCCAGCATGTCGGCGGTGCCCTGCACGCTGTGGCAGAGGCCGGTGACGGTGATCGAGGTGGTCTGCTGCATGGCGTTGCACAGCATGGCCATCGGGTTGGTGTAATTGAGCAGGATGGCGTTCGGGCAGTGCTTCTCCATGTCGCGGCAGATGTCGATCATCACCGGGATGGTGCGCAGAGCGCGGAAGACGCCCGAGACCCCACGGGTGTCGCCCACGTTGGTGTCGACGCCGTACTTCTTCGGAATCTCGATGTCGTGGCGCCAGATGTCAATGCCGCCGTTGAGGATCGTGCAGATCACGGCGTCGGCGCCCTTCAGCGCCTCGGCGCGGCTCGTCGTGGCGACGACCTTCGCCGGATACTTGCCCGCCTTGACGATCTTGTTGACGGCCTTCGTGATGTAGTCGAGGCGCTTCTTGTCGATGTCCATGAGGGCGATCGTCGCCCCCTCAAGCAGCGGAAACGTCAAGATGTCCTTGACCAAGCCCCTGGTGAACCCGAAACTCCCCGCCCCGATGAATGCGATCTTTGGCATACGACCTTCCTTCTCCTCAATTGGTTGTTGACGGAAACCCCGTCCGTGTTGCCATATTGTGCTATTCTCATGCACTGAACACTTTCTAAGTGTACCTGCAAGAATGAACTTGGTCAATGGACGTATTTTGATATGTGCTGCCAATTTGTGATGCAAGGCGAGGCCTGTCCGCTCGTCAATCGGCTGTCGTGCCATGTCGCATCCGCCACCCGAATTGAGCGACGAACGGACGCCTCGCCTTTGTCCCCACCAAACGCGGGCTTGACGATCAGCGCCGCGGGGACTCAATTAAGAAGATATGCCGTATGAATATTCAAAAGAGTATGTGACCAAGCTGCTCATCGGCTTGGGCGTCTTCCTCGTCCTCGCCGTGGCGGGCATGATCACCAGCGCGGTCATCAAGCGTGTGGGAGTGAAGTTCGAGGCGGACAAGCGTGAGCTGTTCAACCTCTTCGGCAAGACGGTGAACATCGGCTTCTTCGGCGTGGGGATAACCTCGTTCCTCGGCACGGTCGGGATCGACGTGTCGGCAGTGATCGCCGGGATGGGGCTGACCGGCTTCGCCCTCGGCTTCGCCATCAAGGACGCCATCTCGAATCTGCTCTCCGGCATCCTCATCATCTTCTATCAGACGTTCAAAGTGGGGGACAGGATCACGGTGGTCGGCTGCGACGGAGTCGTCGTGGAGATCAACCTGCGCCATACGAAGATCGAGAACGGCGGGGACGAGTATATCATCCCCAACTCCATCATCTTCAACAACTGGGTCAAAAAGTGCCGTTCGTCCACCCCCCCTTCACCAGCGAAGTAGCAGTCCAGGAAATACTCGCCGCGCCTGCGCCACAACACCGTGCCTGCGCAGCCGCCGCGAAAAAAACAGAAAAGAGCTATTTGCATTGAAAGCGGTATCGGCATATTTTATCCGCTGTTGTTTTAAATTCTTGCCTTTAACTAAAGGAGTTGGAATATGACGATGAAAAGGTCTCTCTGGTTGGTCGGATTGGTTGTCGGGCTCTGTATCGCATTCTGCGGTGAAGTGTCATTCGCGCAGGAGGCCGCCGGCGCGGCAGCCGAGGGAGCCGCGGAAGGCGGTGGCGCGCACAACTCCATGAGTTTGTACAACATCGTCTTCAAGTCCGGTTGGTTCGGCTTGCTTGTGTGGCTCATGCTCCTTGCCTCATCGATCGTCAGTATGGCGCTGATCGTCGACTCCTTCATCACCATCCGTGACGAGAAAATCGCTCCCCCCGCGCTTGTCGAGTCTGTCCGCAGCGCCATCGAGCAAGGCAACCTGATGGAAGCCATCGAGCGTTGCGAGATGTCCATCACGCCGCTTGGCAGGATTCTGAAAGCGGGCTTCATGAACGTGCAGGAAGGGTTTGAGGTCGTCCAGGACTCGGTCAGTGTCGCCGCCGATATCGAGAGTGAGACGCTGCTCGGCCGCGTCTCCTACCTGAGCGTTATCTCGAACGTCACTCCCATGCTTGGGCTGATTGGTACCGTCCAAGGAATGATCTACGCATTCTTCTCCCTTGGCACGCAGGAGGCCGGCGCCGCCCAGCAGGCGATGCTCGCCCTCAACATCTCCCACGGTCTGTGGGCCACAGCCGTTGGTCTTGGCATCTCGGTTCCCGCCTCCATCCTCTTCTACTTCTTCAAGAACCGCACGATGCGCATCATCCTCGGCATGGAAGCCCTGACTCTTGACATCACCAAGTCGCTCCGTAACGCGGAAGTCGTCGAAGAGTAACTCTATTGA
>CAYTFM010000075.1:0-8145 GCA_964436735.1 uncultured Victivallales bacterium
ATCCAATCACGCCGCCGGGATCGTCGTAGGCAGGGTCGGCACCGCCTCCGTCACCCCCGCCGAGCTGCTCGCCAGTTTGTGAGCGTCCCCTGCGTGGAACGCTCATCTAAAAAACCAGGTGCTTGACCGACACGCCGGTGTTTTTCAGCTCGAGGAGGGCCTCGTAGCCGATCTTCAAGTGGCGATTCATGAAGGACTTGGTGACGTTGCGGTCGCTTTCCGAGGTCTTGACGCCTTCGGGCGTCATCGGCACGTCGGAGACGAGCAGCAATGCGCCGTGGGGGATCTGGTTGGCGAAGGCGACGATGAAGAACGTGGCGGTCTCCATGTCGATCCCGATGCAGCGCAGGCGAGTGAGATACTCCAGGAAGGAGGCGTCGTGCTCCCAGACGCGGCGGTTGGTGGTGTAGACCGTTCCCGTGTAGTAGTCCTGATTGTTCTGTCCGATCGCATAGGAGACGGCCTTCTGGAGCTGGAACGACGGCAGGGCCGGCACCTCCATTGGATAGTAGGAGTTGGAGGTTCCCTCGCCGCGGACCGCCGCGATGGGCAGGATGAAGTCGCCGACGCTCAATATCGACTTCAATCCGCCGCATTTCCCGAGGAGCAGGACTGCTTTTGGCTGGATTGCTGACAACAGGTCGCAGATCGTCGCGGCGTTTGCCGAGCCGATGCCGAAATTGATGATGGTGATGCCATCCTTGCTGGTGCAGGTTTGCATGGGCGTGTCATGCCCGAGTATGGGCGCATGATGGATCTCGGCGAAGGTCGTCACATAGCTCTTGAAGTTGGTCAGCAGGATATGATCGCCAAACTGCTCCAAGGGCGTCCCTGTGTACCGGGGAAGCCAATCGCTCACAATCTCGTCTTTTGATTTCTGCATGGCGGGCATACCGGTGTTTGGTGTTCGGTGTTCGGGGGAAGTTGAATGTTCGAGTTCCTTGCGTTTTTTCCGAACACTGGTTTCCCGAACACCGAACACCTGGGATTATGGTGTCGAGCCTAAAACTGCGCCTCGAGTTTCGCGGCGCTGTCAAGACCGATCGACGGAGTGAGCATCCAGACTTCCTTGCTGGAGAGGGTGGCGCCCGGTTTGAGGTTCGCCTCGGCGCCCATGGTCTCCATTTCGACCATGAAGTTGTCCGGTCCCACATACACGGCCTGATTCGTGCCCATCGGATAGCGGCCGGCCGGATCGTAGCTGTTCTTTTTCAGGAAGGTGAAGCCCCGCTTGGGATCATCCATCGCCATGATGCCTTTGGCCGACTGGAGCATGCGCTTGTTCTCGACGCCCGCCGGGGTGACGAGCAGGAGATCCTTGGTGAACGAGAACTGCGGGTCGTTGAAGCCGCCCTTGCCGTGCCCCGCCCACTTGTTGAAGGCGACATAGGTGCAGCTGTCCCAGTCGCTGCCGTCGCCGAGAGTGAAGGCGTACCGCGTGTCCCTGGTCGGGAGGGTGCAGGTGAGCCCCCAGATCGACGCGCTGTAGAGCATGTCGCCGGCGTTGATGATGAAGTTGTCGACTTCAAGTTTGTTGTCGGACAGAACTTTGATGGAAAAGCCGCGGCGGGTTCCGTTGAAGGCGTCGACGGGCGTCGTGATTTTGAAGTTGTCCGCCCCGACCTCGAGCGTCGCCTCGGCGTTGTCGGGGCTGTAGGTCTCCTCGGACTCGTCGGCACCGGGACGGGCGATCCAGACGCGGTGTCCACCCCTGAGGTTCCACTGCCCGCGGGCGTATTTGCGCGCATGATCCCAAAAGAGGATGTTCTCGCCTGACGGCTTGCCGATGAACGCGATGCGCGGCCCTGTCCCGTAGACCGCCACGAGCTTCAGCGCCGGCGTGTTGAGTTCGATTGCCTTGAACCCGTCGAACATGATCTGCTTGAACATATCGCCCCCATTTACGTACGATGGTCGTTAACTGAAAAATCGCAGGATTTCAACTATTCTATATTCATACAGTAGCTTTTGCGGGCAGTGATCTGCAAATTAAAAATTCAGATGTTATCTATTATTTTCATGCGCGGGAAGTGGCGGGAGATTTGCTGCGACGAGTTTCTCGCACAAGAGATCCCCCAACAATGAGAATGACCGTAAGGAGGTTGTGATGCCGCATGCACATTGCGCATATCGTCTAGTTTATGGTGGGATAATCTATGTCACTGTGTGGCTCGTCTCCTGCTTCATATTGTCTTCCGCCGTCTTCGCCCAGGCGAAGATCAATCTCCCCAATCCGTTAAAACCCAAGATCAAATCAAATAAGGCGCAGCCAACGGTTATGGCGAAGGACCTCAAAGGGGAATTTCCCCGGATCGGGCTCGCAAAGAGTTTTCAGGAGGACGCTAACGCCATGTTTCTTCCCGCCGTCAGCAAGAATGTTCTTGAGAACCCGGTCGGGCCGGGCAGCGGGTACGATGTCACCAAGCAGGCCGCATGTCTGTACGTGCCCGAAAACTACACCGCAAACGGCACCTGGGGAGTGCTGGTCTACATCTCCTCCATTGACCAAGCATGCGTACCCCCGGATTGGCGGAAAATCCTGTCGACTCAAAAACTGATATTTGTCGGCCCCTATAACGCTGGGAACGACTCGAGTGGCGGAATGCGCATGAGGCTGGCTCTCGACGCGATGGCGTCAGTCAAAGACAATTACGCGATCGCCGCGCACAGAGTGTTCGTTGGAGGCGTGTCGGGAGGCGGGTATGCGGCGGCGATGCTGGCGGCTCGGTTTCCAGGCGTTTTTAAAGGTGCCATCAGCGAAGTGAGGTCTTTCGTCATTGGCGCGGTGGGGACAACACGCGTTTCAAACGGGAAAGGTGAACTATTGCTTGCCGCGTGCGACTTTCCTTTGTCCAACGAGGGTGAATTGGCGGAGTTCCGCAAGTTTGGCGTCCGTTGGGCGTTTATAACTGGTGACAAGGATTTCAATTATTCGCACATCCTCTCGGCCGTCGAGGCGTGGCGGAAAGTTGATTTGCCTTTCCGTATCTTCGACGTGCCTGGCATGGGGCACACAAACGCATCCGCCAAAGTGTATGACGCCGCTTTACGCTGGGTGCAGGGCGAGGTGGTTAGTGGCTATGAGCCGCGTGGACTATCGGGAAAGGTGGAAGACCAACCGCAAACCGCCCGCTGAGGGGTTCATCAGCAAAGAACCGCAAAAGCTTATTTCAGCTTGTTGACGAACCCGTCGAGGGTGTTGATGAGCTACTTCTGGGCGTCGTCGGTCGGGCTGGATTTCTGAGGCGACTGCTGCCGCTGGCGGGTGGGGGTGGTCGATTTGCCGGCGTCTTTGCCTTGCGTCGTGGTTCCCCCCAGCAAGTCGTCGAGCATTTTGTTCACCCCCTTTTTGGGATCAGCGATGGTTTCGATCACGTTCTCGGGTGTGAGAAGGTTCTCGGCGTTGGACTTGATGAGCATGGGGACGAGCCGCTTCATATCGGGCTTCGGTTTCTCTATGGTGCCGCCGATGGTGAGGGGGATGGTGAGCCCGCCGATGAGCGACTCGGTCGTAAGATCGATGGCGCCGTCATAGCCGAACCAGCCGGTCATCGAGATTTTCCGTATGGCCTCGCCGGCGCCGAGAAGTTGGCATTTCTCCAGCTGGATCCTGCCGTTTTTCGTCGCCGCGCGGATCGAGGCGGTCCTGAAAGTCAGATTCTGGCTTTCCTTCAAGGCATTGGAGGCGAGGTTGATGGCCTTGGGAATTGGGCCGGGCAGAATCGTGGTGGGAAGGGCGGGACTGATCTCGGCGACCGTGGAGAGTGGCACGTAAATCAGATTGATCACCTCGATGTTTTTCGCGCTGGCGGGAAGCGAGAGCTCCTCGATCTCGATCCCTAGTTTGCCGCTCAAGTTGTCGGTGAGGTTGCCCTGCGTGAACCCCTTGCCCTTCGCGTCGAGCATGAGTGCCTTCAGCTTTCCCTTCGGCTCTTCCTTCGATCCCGCGAGGAAGGTTTTCAAGATCGGTGCGAGCCGCAGGTCGATCGTGGAGCAGCGGAGTGCGAACGGCCAGCCGCCGGACTCGCCGAGGTCGATCATCCACTCAAGATCGACAGGGGTTTCGTTGATGGTGACGACCATAGGCGCGGCGGAGACCACATTATCCTTCGCTTTCACCTGGGACTTGACGCTTGCCACCACGCCGCGTCCATAGGTGACGCGGTTCAGGTCGAGTTTCAGGAGAAGATCCAGGCCGGCAAGGTCGATTGGCGTGGGTTCCCGAGCGTCCGGTTTTTCCTTCCGTGTCTCCGGCTCGGTTTTCGCCGTGGCGGAAGTCGGATCGCTGGCTGTCGGGCTGGCGAGGGTGTTTTGTAGCGCCATTAGGTCGATGCCGCTCGAGGAGACGAGCAGTTCGGACTTCCGTTTCTCCGAGGGGAGGAACACGTGTCCTGATACGGAAAGGTTCGCAAGCGTTTCCTTTTTGCCGTCAACGTCGAGTTTCACCGTCCGTATCTGGTAGCCCGCGCCGCGCTTCGCGAGGTCGAACTGGGCATTTCCCTTGAGGGCGGTTGGTTCCTTCCCGCCATCCGCGCCAAGCAAGAGCGAGCCTATGGCGTTCGCGGCGCCGGCGCACTGGAAGTCCCCTTTGGCGTCGTACGAGAAGGTCGACTGCCCTTTGATTTCGCATGTTTTAATCGCCTGCGGTTTCGACGAGGCGTCGGACACGCAGTCGAAAATCTTCTCGGTGATCCGCTCGACGGTGAGTGTGCCCTTGCCCCACTTTTCGCCGAAATTGAACTCGCCGTCAACCGCGAGTTCCGCGGATCTCGCGCCGTTCACGTCGACGGCGAGTTTTGTTTTCAACGGCGTCAGCGCGAAACCCTGTGCGGTCGAGATTCGCGCGTCGATCTCCTGCGTCGCGCCCAATCCGGAATACGTGGCGGCGCCGGAGGTGAGCGACACGTTGCGCAGTTCGATTTTTCCCGTGATGGCGGGGGGCGTTTGCTGGCCGCCGATCAGTACGTTAAGGGAGCCGCTGGCCTCGCCCGAGTTCATCGCGAAGCCGGATTTCCCGGGTATGAACAGATTGGCGGCGGTGAGGTCAAGACTGTCAGCGTCGACGTGTAGGCTGAGACGGCTCAGGTCGAGGCCGGGCGCTCCCCAGCGCAGTTCGGATGGCTCGGGCATGGCGATCGAAAACGCCGTCTTGCCTTTGCGGACAAGAGCGACGTTCAACGACTGGGCCGTGACGCATTTCGCCCCGAGGTCCAGAGAGGCCGCCGCGGTTGTTTTCAAATGGCATGGCGAAAGGCTTTTGATGGTGGTGAGCGTCTGGCGCCTCGAGGCGAACGTCTCCGGAATGAGGGTGGCGGCGGATTCGTTCACCGTCAGTTCAGTGATGCGGAGCCCTCCCTTCTTGGATGGGAAGTCGAAGTCGCCGACTGCGGAGAGCGTCGCCGCTTTCGCTCCCTCGTGGCTGATGTCGGCTTTCAGCGTTTCAAGCTCAAGGCGCGCGGACTCCCTCACCACTGACCGGAATGCCGCGGCGGCGTTGAGGCCGCGGATCGACCAGGAGGGCGCTCCCGCCTCAACTCCGGCGACCGCGACGTCGCCCTCGATGCGCAGCAGCTTTCCACCGTCAAGCTGAATGCTGAGCGCGGCGTCCGCGGTTCCCCCCTTGATGCGGGTCGAGGTGAGGTCGCTTACGGTGGCAGGAGCGAAGATCGCCTGAAGCAGGGCGAGGTCGACGGCCATCACTTCCAGCCGATCGAAGGCGGCTTGTTTCTGGAGGAAGTTGTAGTTCCCTTTCACGGAAAAACTTCCAATCGTGGAATTGTTAGCTTTCAAGACGGACTCGCAGGCGTCGATATGAATGACAGAAAGTGCTTCGAGCCGGGTGGCGAACGTCGCGTCGAGCGCGAAGCCCTTGCCGGAGATGAACGGCGACGCAATGTCGAGCCCTTCGACCTTGAGCGTGCCTTTCGCCACCAGCGGCTTGTCGGCGCCTGTGAGGCTGGCGTCGATCACTCCATCGACCACGCCCGAGGTGATGTCGACGCCCTTGTCGGACGGGATGAGAAAGGCGAGCTGTGCGAGATTAAAGCGTGACGCCTCAAGCCTCACGCGCCCCGCCTCGGACGCGGCGGGAATCCCGCCCGACTTTGCGAGCGAGATTTTCATTGGCGCGCCAAGTTGAAGAGAAAGCGAGGCGTCCTGCCTCGCCGCGTTGGTGCTTTTCTGGATGGCGGTGACGTTGAGTGAGGAGAGTTCAAGCAGACGCGTGGAGGTGTTGAACGCGACGTCGTGCCGCATGGCAAGATCAAAAGGAGTCACCGATTCCGCATCAGCGTCCCGCGTGATCTTCCGCGGCGCGACATTTTGCAACGCCAACTCGCCTTTCGAGGAGTAGCGTCCTATCCCACACTCCAAATGCCCCTTGTAGCGGAGATCGGCGCTCTCGCCCAATGAGATTCCGGCGGCGAGTGCGGAAAGGACGTTCAACAATCCCGGTGACAATGGATCGATCTGGACATCCAATTCCGCCTCGAAAGGAGCGGGCGTAATCGCGCCGTCCACAGTCATGTTCGAGCCCGTCTGACCGGAGGCGCAGCTCTCGCGTATGCTGCAGTTTTCCAGGACAAGCCTTGTACCTTCCTCTTTCACGCCTGCGCGGAGCAGAAGCGAGCGTCCTTTCAGGTTGGCGCCGATGACAGTTCCCGCAAGTTTGTCAACGGTGACGGTGCCTGAGGCCGCATGAGGAAGCAGTTTGTCGCCGAGCGAGACGGAGAGGTTCCCGTCGAACGAACTTTTCTCCACCACGATGTCTGAAGCGAGACGCATGGCGACCGATCCGGAAAGCTTCAAGGCGGAGCTGCCGCCGTTTTTCACGGAGGGAGTGGAAGCTGAGAAGTTTTTCAGCTCTACAAACCGTTGGACGGGGGTCTCCTTCGGATCGAGGGCGATCGAAAGGTCGAGACCTTCTATGCTGATGTTGTTGAGGTCAAGACGAAGCGGTTTCTTCTCGCCAGCAGATTTCGCCTCATCCTGCGTCCCAGTCTTCTTCTTGGTGGCGAGCTGTGGCGTCCAGTTGTTGGCGGCATCCTTGCCGATGGAGATCGTGGCCTTGCCGACGGCGAGTTTCTCGATGGCGACCGTCCCCTTGAGCAGAGCGGGCAGATTGAAGACGCAGTCGAGGTCGGCGACTTCCGCGAACGGCGCACCGCCGCCGGAGACCTTGAGACTTCTGATCCCAACGCGCGATTTGAGGAGCGACAGATCGATGTCTTCGGCGGAGATCTCCGCGCCAATCGCGGTGCCGATTCTCGGCACCACGAAACTCCTCAGGAAATAGGAGCTTGTGACAACCAGATAGGCGCAGACGACAAGTAGCAACGACACCCCGCACACGGCGAGGACGAATTTCAGCAGACGTGATTTTTTCATGGGGGCAAGGATGACTGGCTGGGGTTGAATGCGTGCGATTCGGCTCCTCCACAATAGAGCCCGCCGCTGGAAAGTCAATGTTGCCGGCTGTTTGCATTTTCGCCGTTCCTCGGGTTAAGTACCGATGGTGAAGTGGTTAACGAATGTGTTTGGTGTTATTCTTTTCCGATCACCGAACACCGTAATTCAACACGGTAATCCTTGGTGAAAATTCAGTGGAGGTTTCCGATGAAGATGTCCACGACAGGTAGAGTAGTGTTTCTTTCTGTGGCCTTGGGGGCGTTCCAATGCGTCGCCGGCGACTGGGACTTCGTCGAAGACCTCGACGGCGGCAAGCCGCCTGCGAAGCAGGGCGGCGGTGAGAAGGGCGAGCGGGGCAGGGGTGGTCCTGGCGGTGGCGGCGGGCAGCATGGCGGCATGATGCAAGGGCCTGAGCAAATGATGGGCATAATTCGCGCGGAGAACCCCGAGAAGTTCAAGGAGTTTATGGCCCTCAAGGAAAGCAATCCCGAGCAGTTCCGTGAGAAAATCAGAGCTTTCATGGAGGAGAAGCGCGAGAAGATGCAGGCTGAGCGCAAGGAGCTGAAGGAGCTCGCCGACAAGTGCCGGAGCTCGAAGGACGAGAAGATGAAGACCGAGCTGAAGACGAAGTTGAAGCAAGCCATGCAGTCGCGCATCGATTCGTTGGAGAAGCAGGTCAAAATCCAGGAGGAGAGCCTCAAGAAGCAGGAGCGCAGCGGATGGCGGCGGCGGACAGAT
>CAYTFM010000075.1:8155-15406 GCA_964436735.1 uncultured Victivallales bacterium
GGAGAGCCTCAAGAAGAGCAAAGATGATCTTGAGAAGAAAAAAGCGACCCTCGACCAGGAAGTCGAGAGCAAGCTCAAAATGCTGCTTTCGGATTCCGGCCCTGGTCAAGACGGCAGTCCCGGCGCGGGGCACGGTCCTGGACAGAAGAATAAATGAAGCATCTCGCCACCATCACTGCTATTGTCGGAGCGGCCGCCGCGGCGTTGCTTGCCGCCGGCTGTTCTTCGCACCCAACGTTGGGATACATCGACTCCATCGAGCGCAATCAGCCGCTTGAGTTGAAGTCGCTCTACAAGGACGACATCGAGGAGAAGAGCCGCAACGTCGAACTGTGTCTGATGGAACGGGGGCGCATCGCCCAGTTGCAGGGCGACTTCGAGGCCAGCCGCGAAAGCTTTGACGAGGAGGTCGATTATCTCAGAACGCGCGAGCTTGACGACAACACGCTGCCGGCCGCGCAGATCAACGTCGGCTCGGGGCTTGTCAACGACAATCTCCTTCCCTACCGGGCGCGCCTCTTCGAGGTCGAGATGCTTCGTCTTTTCCAGTGCTTCAACTATCTGGCGATGGGAAGCCTCGAGGGAGCCGTGGTCGAGATCCGTAACGCAGAGTTCCTCCTCAACGAGGCGGAGAAGGCGCGGGAGAATGTGGACTTCAAGGAAGAGGGGTACCGCGGCACCGAGGCCGGCGTCAACAAAAAACTCTTCGAGAACGAGGAGGCCATCAAGAAAGGCGAAGCGGACAAACCGCCCCCAGCCGCGCCTGAGCCTACCACGGAAAGCGCCGACGTCGCCGCCGCAGTCCCACCAACTGAGCCCGCCGCTGCCGCCGAGCCCGCCGCGGACAAGTCTTTGGAGGCGCCTTCTCCTCATGTGGAAGCTGACACGAAAAAAGCCGAGCCTGCGAAGCCTGCGGTGGATAAGTCCGCGGCCGAGAAAAAGCAGGAGGCCGAACGGGCCAAGTACGAGCAACAGGGACAGAGGGAATACGACAAGTATTTCAAAGAGATGGCCGAGGTTCTCGCGAAGACCAAAAGTTCAGTCCTGAACCCCTATGTCATCTACGTGGGCGGGGTTGTCCACGAGATGAACGGAGAACTCGACCATGCCTATATATCCTATAAGAAGGGGCTGGAGGTCATGCCGTCGAACCCGTACCTGCGGCGGGACGTCGTGCGTCTCGCCCGGAAACTCGACCAGACGCACGATTTCGACATGCTCAAGGCGTCATGTCCCGAGGCCTGGGAGCAGATCGATAAGAATCCGCCATCTCCTGACGACGCCCGCCTTGTGGTACTGTACGAGGACAGTTGGGCGCCTCGCAAGGAGGAGGTGTTCATCACGTTGGCGGCGGTGGCGATCGCCTATCCCGTGTACCGGTTCAAATGGTGCGAGGCCACGCCGATGATGGTGTCCTCAAGCTCAGGCGAAATCGGGCCGACCGCTCCGATATGCTACATGAATGCCCTCGCGCTTCGCGCGCTCCAGGAGGAGGCACGGTGGCGCATCATCCGACAGGCCGCCCGCGTGGCGGTCAAAGGCGCCACCTTCGCCACTGGGGCGACTATGGCGGCGGCCAGCGACAACGCCGGAGTGCAGGCCGCCGGCGTCGGCATCATGATCGCCTCCGCCATCTACAACAACGCCAGCGAGAACGCCGACCTGCGCTGCTGGATGACCCTTCCCGAGAACGCCCAGATCCTCGTCGCCAGCCTGCCGCCCGGGGAACAGAGCATCACCTTCGCTCCCCAGGGGACACAGCTCGTCGTGAAGGAGACCGTCCCGCTCTGCGAAGGGAAGACGACGGTTGTACGGCTTGTCCGCGTCGGTCCCCGCCTCATCTACCAACGCCTCTGGCCGGCGGAGCATCGGCAAAAAAAATCCGACGAGGATGCGCCGACAGAGTAAACCGTGATTTTCTCCCTTAGGGGGTATAATCGAAATGAAGCTTCTTGACGGCGACGGCTTTAAGTTTTTCATCATCGACCTCCACGCCGATGCCGGGGCGATCATTCAGATGGATACATCCGTCGCTCTGCGGCATCTCCTCGACCAGAATGGAGGGGCGTCTGTCGAAGCTGTAGATCTTGCCTGACGGGCCATCGTAGTAGCGGTGCAGGCCGATGTCCTCGCATGGCCTGTCGGTCCCAATCACCGCGGCGAGTTGCTGGAAGGCCGCATTCTGGACGCCCAGGATGCCGCTGGCTCCGATCTGGGAGGAGACTCCCGCGTTGGCGGCGGCTTTCGCGATGTTCAGCGCGAAAGAGACTCTGCCCTGGTTGTGCGGATGCTGATTGATGAGGGCGGCGACGCCTTGTTCCAGAATGGTCAGCGCGTTGGGCCAATAGGCGTCCTTGTCCACCATATACTTCCCGCTCAGGCTTTCCTTGGCCTTTCGGCAGTCGGAGAGCTTGCCAAACCCGAACAAGTCTTCGACGACTTCCACGTGGTGCGTGTTCAACGCTGCGACGATCTCCTGGGCGTTGTCCCATGAGACGTAGCTGTTGTTGGCGTCGACCTGAAGCGAAACCGTGTCGCCGACGGCTTGCCGTGCCGCGGCCACCCGCTGGACGTCGATCTGCAACTCGCCAGAGAGCTTGATCTTGAGATGACGATAGCCCCGCGCGGCCCATTCCGCCGCCAGGGAGGCCATCAGTTCCGGGGGCGCAAGGGTGACGCAGGGCATGCCTGGCACCTCAGTCCGCGCCGGGGTTCCCCAAAGCTCTCTGATGGGTATCCCTCTGGTTCTGGCCACCAGGTCATGCAAGGCGAAAGAAGTTGCCTCGGCGACCAGATCCACCTCTGGATGACAGTAGGTCGAGCATTCGGCGCAGGTCATCCTGGGTCTTGCATCCAGCGGCCATGCGTCGATTAAGGCGTCAAGTTCGTTGGCGTCGTGCCCCAGGATCCCAGGAAATACTTTTCCCGCCCACGTCCACTGCGGTTCGACCCGAGGCAGGAAAACCTCTCCCCAGCCGGTATGCCCTTGGCCCGAGATGGCCACAACCAGGGAATTGGCGTTGTCCAGGCGATCCGTCGCATAGGAGCAGCCGAAGGCGATCCTCGTGTGCCACCCCTTTATCGAGTCGATAACAATCTTTTCCGTCCTGTTTTTATCACACATTTCCATTACTCCATTTGCGGCACTGCATCCACCTTGCAACAACGTTTTGATGACGCATAAGAATATGTGTCAGGCGAACGCGACGATGTCTGGCCATTTGATGTTGCCGCGCCGTGCGCGGTTGGACTCGTCCAAAAGCCGTGCGAGCCTGTCCCTGAGCTTCGTGAGCGGCAATGGGGCGCCACCGGAGATGAATGAATAGCGCGAGTGGAGCCGTGGCGAGGACGCCATGGCGGCGTCAAGGCCGGCGACGGCGTTGGCGACGCACCGGTCGAACTCCTCGCGCCAATTCTCCCATGGCCCCTTCTGCGGGTCGGGCCACTGCATTCTGCCGTAGATATGCAGAGCGCGGCAAAGCTCGAGTTTGGCCGTGAGCGTCCCGCGGCAGGTCTCAACGTTGGCGACAAGCCCGTCATCTCCGGTCGCTACGGCCAGAGGCAAGGCCGTGTCAAGCTCGGCGACCAGGCCGGCAAGCAAAGGGATGTCTTTGAACTCAAGATCGTCGGTGAGGTGGCAGGCGTCGAGGTAATCCCAAGAGTTGAGGTCCAGGAGCCGTTGCACGGCGTAGTTGTCAAGGAACTCTCCGCCTAACCGGTGCCATCCCTCCCAGCCGTTGGTGAGGGCGAGCAGAACCTTTTTGCGCTCCCCGATATGATCGCTGTATTCGAGACGGACGTAGCTGTCGAGGAACTCCTCGGCACTGCGCTCGGCGCTGTTCCATGCGGCATCGGCCATGGCCAGCAGGTTGCAGCGGCACACGCCGGGGCGACTGTACATCGAGCCGTTGACGCCGACGCACGAGTTGCCGCGCAGGATCTCGACCACCCCCCTGGTGTTTTCAACGTGCATCTCGTTGGCATAGCCTTCAGTGAAGCTGCCTCTGAAGGAGGCGCATCCAATGACGCGTCGTCCGGCGGCGGCGGCCTCGGCAACATGCTTCGGGAAATGCTTGTCTTTGTCAAAGCCGTAGAAGCCATGCCGATCACATTCGTAGTAGACCAGATCAGTTCTGGCTGGCAGCATCCGCAGGATCTTGTCGGAGTAGCTCATGAAGGACGCCAGAATTCTGCCTCTGAATGAAGGGTTCGCGGCAGCGGCCTTGGCGAAGCCTGCCGAGCAGATCTCCACGTAGAGCTCAAGATAACGCCAGCGGTCACGGCAGCCGCCGCAGCTGCAGTGCCCCATATGCTCGGGGAGCCACACGCACACGCCCTCCGGGGTGAACAATTCCGCCACCTCCTCGATTATCCCTGAGAGCATCTGGCGGGTCTTCGGATGTGAGAGGCAGAGGACGCGCGGTTTGAGGCTTTCCTGACAGCCCTGGGGGTTGATGGCTGCCAGATCGGGATGCTTTTCCAGCAGAATACCCATGCGCTCGGGGTGCTGAACGGCGACCGGGATCACCTTGACGCCGCGGTCGGCTCCGTGCTCGCACACGGCTTTGAAGATCTCGTTGGCCTCTTTGGACGCCATGTGATCGACGAGCTCGGGGAAACGTCTGGACTGGTAGTTCAGGCCGTTGTCCACCAACAGCAGTTCCATAAGGTTGATCTTGTGGTCCGCCAGGTCGTCGATGAACTCGAACCAGCGTTCCGCCGAGTTGAAATGCCACATCTCGCTCCATGTTCGCTGCGGCGCCGGATAGAAATAGTCCCAGAAACCGCGTTCAAGCAGGTCAGGAGAGTCGTCAACATCCATCAACGGCAGCAGCAGCTTGCCGATCTGGAATGAGAGGGCCTGCTTGATGGTGCGCGTGGCGTAGAAGGCGCCAACATCGCCTTCGCCCACGGCAATGAGTGAGTCACCCACTGACCGTATGGAGTAGCTTTGTCCCTCTTTGGCTGGCATCGCCCCATGGGTACGCCATGGCAGGTTCTCAAGGGAGAGCTGTCGAGGGCCGATATGGAGGGCGTGCGAGGGGGCTCCGGGCAAGCCGTCTCGAAGCAGCTCGGGGCGCCTTCCGGTTTTTCGTTCGATGTGCGACGCCAGATCGAGCGCTCCGTTTTCCACGACTGTTGAGCCTTTACAGGCGATGCGCAAATCGCCTGGATCATACGGTGAAATTCGGAGAAGCTTCATATTTCGAGGTTTTGGAAGCAGCGACTTTTCTATTTCGGCTAATCTCATGCTTCAAATCTCCGTTTTGGCGTTTTGTCAGGTTTGAACAAGAAAAATTCATGTTGTGTTGCTATTTATTAGCATATACGAGATAGCGGTTTATAGGAAGACGGGCAAGATGGCAAAATGGTCTGATAACTTGGCAAAAAGTGCGGTCGACGCGATACAGGCCCCGCTGGAGTCCTCCGCGGAAGCCAAAACCGAGGTGACGCTGCTGTTCTCCGGCAGGGGATACTTCGACAAACAGCTTAACGTGCCACTGCACGAGCATCCATCCTGGCAGGCGGATCTGTTTCTTGAGGGAGGCTGCGTCGCGTGCGGCGTGGGAGGATGGAAAAGCGCGTTGTCAACCGGTGACGCCGTCTTTATCGCTCCGGACACAAGACACGGTTTCGACTACCAGCGGCCCGGAGTGAAATTTCTCACGTGCTGGTTCGTCTTGAAAAACCTTCCATCGATTGAGCGTATAGCGGTGTTGAAGAGCAGTCCGGCTTCGCAGGGGCTCATCAGGGCGTTGTACGAGTTGCAGCCGACCGCTGGAACCGTCCCGTCTGGAAGGATGGCTTCGGCGATTGAAAGCTGCCTGGAGGCGCTGCTCGCGCTTTTCCCTTGCGGAGATGATGGCGTGAGCGGCATTTTTCCCGCAAACTTGGCTGGGATGGCGATGCGCTGGGTGCAGCGTTGCGGCGGCGGGCGTGTGGCTATCAAGGAGATGGCCTCGGCCTTCAACTGCTCCCGAAGCCATCTGTCTCACGCATTTAAGGATGAGTACGGTTTCGGGCTGAAGAAATTCATTGACTCAAAAAGGGCGGAGATCCTGGAGAAAATGTCCCGACAGACCATGCTAAGTCCGGCGAAACTGGCGGAGCACCTAGGTTTCAGGGACTCCGCCGAGTTGTCGCGCTTTTGCAAAAGAAGGCTTGGTTCGTCGCCACGCAATCTGCGGTAATGATGGATGCGCTTACGTGCGATCCCCGCAGCTTGCGTCTTTTCTCGCGTCACATTTTTACGCATTTCAGGGATTCACCCGCTGGAGTTTGATCGACTTGACCTCGACCGCGCCGGGCTGCCACTCACGGGTGCCCTTCTTGCTGATCAGTGTGAGGCGGTTCGGTGCGCCTAGTTTGACCCACGGCGTGATGTCCATCCAGGTCACCGCCTTGAACCAGTTGACCGGATGGAAGACGACCTTGTCGTTGATGGCGAAGGAGTCGAACTCCTCGAGCTTGGCGATGTCGATGTCGATGAATATCCGCGATCCCTTCCAGTCGGACGGAACTGTCACATCGTCCTTCCAGCAATAGAGGGCGTTCGCGATACCGGGCAGAGAGGTTTTTCCAAGACCCTTGTCCTGATCTAATTGTGTCGTGAACTCTCCCTTCACTTCGATTTCCGCGGCGACGGTCGGTTTGCGCCGCAGCGTCACTTCACCCATGAATCCCTTCTGCCCAGCGACGACGCAGAGGGCGTTGGGGCCGTCGAGTTTCAGAATTTTCGAGACGTCAACCACGGTGCCATCTTCCAAGTCACCGTATCCCCGGGCCGCGCATTTCCCCTGCGTGACGACCTGCTGTCCGTTGAGCCATGCGTCGACGGGGCCGACCACGTCGCCCACGCCGTGGCTGAAGGTGCTGACGATCAGTTCGATCTTGTCGGTCGGTTTCCAGGACTTCGGAACCTCGATCGGGCAGTGCAAATAAACTTTTCTAGTGGCGTCGGGCTTCGTCTTGAGTTCCTCGACGCTCTGTCCAACCCACAGCTTCCAGTCGGCGCCGGGGGTGGCGGCTTTCGAGGCGGCGGCAGGATCGATGGACGACGCCTCCGCGCCGCAGACGATTTTGCCCGTCATCTTGTCCGCCAGCGGAATATCGTAGACCGGCAGGTCGGGACGCTCCAGTTTCTCGCCGGGGGCGGAGGGACGCCACCACAGGGCGAGTTGTTTAAACCAGGCGTCGATGGCCTCACGCGGCGGCCGCGGCGGCTGTGTGGCGACGATGCGCGTTTCGAGT
>CAYTFM010000075.1:15416-29419 GCA_964436735.1 uncultured Victivallales bacterium
TCGAGCGTGATCTTCTCCAGCGTGACGACTTTGCCGTCGATTTTCCCCTCGATCTTGTTGCCGTTCTTGGGGTCGAAAAGTGCGCCGGGGGCGTTGACGGTGGTCCAGGCGACCGTGAAGGTGCGAGGCGTATCGAACGGGTTGAAGAGCACCAGATACTCCTCGGTGCCGTTGGTGGCGAGGTAGTGCTCGCGCCAGACGTCGTTGGTGTCGGCGGCGGCGAGCGGTTTCAGCCCTATGCCGGCCAGGATGTCCTCGAGGAAATCGCACTGGCTCTTGCCAGGCCACCACATCCCCGCGCCGTCATACGAGTCGCGCCAGAAGGGGCTGCCAAGCGTGATCACGCGCCCCTTGCCGAGCGTGCGCATGCCGATGGCGATGGCGCCGTCGTCGTAGCGGGCGATCGGCATGGTCCCCTCGGCGATTGAATCTAAGGCGAGGCATTTATCCGCATAGTTGTAGTCTGAGTAGTCGATGCTTTTGCCGCGGTTGTAGAAGGTTTTGCCCGCCAGCTTTTTGAAGAGCGGCTGCTCGACGAGGATCTCGAGCGTCCCGGTCATCTCCCGTATCTCGCGGACTTTGAAGCCGGTCAAGTCGCTGATCGGCCAGGCGTCGCGCGTCGTGTAGCTGTGGCGGCCCGTCTCCTGCAGTGCGACGAAGGTGCCGCCCGCTTCGACGTACGCCTTGAGCTGCGCGACGGTCTCCGGTTCCATGATCCAGGTGCCGGTGTCCCAGATTACGGGATAGTCCTTGACCAGTCCGTCGCGGATCGTGCTTTCCTTGGCGTCGACATAGGAGTAGCCGATGAACTGCAGATCGCCGCGGCCGATGTCGAAGCAATACGGCACAGGGCGGGGCAAGAGGTGGTTGTTGTGGGACGACCAGAGCAGGGCGATGTCGGGTCGTTTGATGTCGCGGCGGTTGGCGAGTTTGAGGTAGGGCATAAACTCCGTCCACACATCCTTGTTCACCGCGTACATCATTTCCTGGATGTTGTGGAAATTGTCGAAGGCGTTGAGTCCTTCAAAATTGAACCAGCCGATCCAGCGCTTGAGTCCCGGAATGGTGTTGATGTAACCGCCAAACTCGGCGGACGACGGCACGCCGTACGGATAGCCGAAGCGTTTGTCCCACGGACGGAAGAAGCCGCCCTCGCCGGTGTTATGCCCGAAGCAGCCATACTTCGCCTGCAGCGGGATGCCGAGATGCTTGTCCTCGGCGGCGTGCATCTTGATGAAACGATCCTGGTCGACGCCGCGGATCGCCTTGAAGGTGTTCTCCATCTTCTCCATCACGCACCAGGAGATGTAATCGCGCCAGTCGCGGAAGCGGGCGTTGACGTTCGTGTCGCTGAACGGAAACTCCTCGAAAGGCTTTGTGGTGAGGAAGAAGGGGCCGCCGACGCCGACGCTTGCGGTCGCTGGGAGGAAGGCGATGGAATTTTTGCCTTCCTTGATAAGGTCGGTGACGTCGACCTGGCCGATGAGATCCTGACCGGGGCAGCGGGAGAGCGCGGCGACCTCCTTGCCGTTCACCCAGAGGCGGTCGGGGTTCTTCCAGCCGCGCGAGTTGGTCAGTGACGCCACCGTCAGGTAGACGCGGCCGTTTTTCTTGGCGGCGGCAAGCCACTCCGCCGTGGCGGTGATGGAGCCGCGGTACCAGAACTGCGCTTGGTTGGTGCGCCAGAAGATCGCTGGAAGCTCGCCGCACGGAAGCTTGAACGCCGGCCAGTTCTCGTCCTTGAAGTCGGGGGTGTGGTATTTCTTCTCGATGCCGTCGCGGACGGACAGTGGACAGCTGCTTTTTTCCTCGTACCATGGCTTGTTTTCAGCCTCCTTCTTGTCGACCGTCGCGGGATGGACACGCCAGAGCGGGTCGGCCACGGGATCCCCATTCCGCCATCCGTAGAATTCGTAGGTCATCGGGATCGGCACAGTGTCCCAGCTTTTGAATTTCGCCTTGTCCCCGAACCACGCCTCGCCGAGGCTTTCCGGCGTGTAGCCGCGCGCCGTTTTGAGATAGCGGACGAGATTCTGGCGGTTGCCCTCGGAGACGTCCCAGTATTGGAAGTTGCTGAAGGGACCGACCTCACCGTTGGGATCAAGCCAGTCGGTCAGCATCGGGTCGCCAATAAGGCTTTTCACGGTGTTTTGGAAGCACCAGTCGCGGTATTTCAGGAGGCGGCGTCCGCCGTCGCTGACCTGGCCATAGTAAGAGGGCATCGCGGTGAACTTGTCGCTTGGGACCACCAGATCCTCGGGAGCCATGCGGGCGAGCTCCTGGCTCCATTCCTGCCATTGCGCGAAGTGATAGGGACGGTCGTACTCTTTCAGCTTCGGCAGAAGATTCCGCAGGAGAAATCCTCCATTGTTCGGCTGGACCGTCAGTCCGTACTTCTTGGCGAATGAGTAATGGTCGTCAACCTCGTTCGGCTTGCCCTTGGTGTTCGCGTCGCCCCAATAGGACGGGTACCACGAGCCGATGCCGAAGTGCGAGAATTTGTCCAAATACGCCGGATAGCGGAAAGCGGGATCGAAGAACTTTGCCCCCCTGAGCTGTCCGCCCGCCGCCGCGAAAGCCGCGGCGATGTCTTTCGTCGTGGCGGAGGAGAACACGATGACGTCCTTGCCTGACGCCGCGGGGAGTATCGACCCGAGCCCCTCGCGCACCAGCACGTTCGCCTCGACGTCGCCGAGTTTCACCTTCTCCCAGCGGCTCGGAACCGTCGCCGACTGCTCCATGTCGCGGCCAAGTTTGTGGAGAAGGAGGAGGGCCTTCTCCGGAGACTCGCAGATGAACCGCTGCTCCGCGGCGCCCGCCTTCTCTGCGGCGTCGGTCTTGTCGATCTTCCCGAAGCCGCGGAGGTCGGTAGGCGCGGCGGCGGCGATCAAGGGCGTCAGGGCGAGACCGAGCAGGCAGAGCGTGTTCCTCATGGGCAACCTCCTGGGAATGTTATGAATGTTAGTAGTATAGCCCAGCCATCGCCGCGCCGCAAGAGCGATGTGGTGGAAATCGGTAGCGGGAGGCCTTCGTCCCTGTAGGCGCATGCATTCTGCCAGTTCCTAAAACGCCGGTTTGACAAACTTCTAAACGCTATTCTAATTAACATTTAGTAAATCTATCCGCAATCAGACGGAGCGTGCTGTTGGTTTTCGGATGCCGCGGCTCGGACGAGCCTCGCCCTCCACAGCCCGCATGAAATTCACGCCCGATTTGGAGGGCGAGGTTTATCCGAGCCGCGGAGATGGGGAATTCCCTTTTAACCACATCATTTGGCTTAATGAGAGACGCGGACAGGTACTCATGAGTGTTAAAGCAAAAAGCGTGCGATGGAATGAAGATGCACACTGAACTGGAAAAGATAGAGAGTTATTTCAAGGAGGCTGCCCGGATCTGGGGAAGCAGGGCGGAGTTCGCCCGCAGCCGCGAGTTCTTCGAGCTCTGGGAGAAAATCGCTGACTCGAAGCACTTCACGCACGAGGGGGACACCCTTGCGCTACTTGGACAGACGGTCGAGTTCGAGCGCAAGGGGGTGCGGCGGACGTTTTGGATCGAGTGGGATTCCGAAACGGGTTGCGCGGCGCTGTCCGCGACTTTTGATGACGGCGGGGCGGAGCGGCTGTTGCTTCGTTTCCGGGAGGATGGCTCTCCCTGCCTTGAACTTGTCGGGCTTCAGGCGGGCATCACTGCCGCGTCAGAGGGGGAGTGTCTTGACATCGTCTACGACCTGATCGCGTTTGTACAGAAGAACGATCCGCACGCCGACCTCATGCGGCTGAGTAAAAAGGAGATCATTGAGGCTCTCGACGCCATGCCGTCTGGCCATCCACCCAGGGCGCTCGCCGCGCTGCGGCGCATGCGGAAGGACGAGTTAAAACGTCTTTTCGCAAAGGCGTGCGAGGATATGCGGCTGGATGAGTTGAGTCCACAGCTGACGTTGCCGTTGGACGGCACCTATTCCGCAGGGAAAACACGGCGTCCTGAAGATGCGGGGGCAGCCCGCGCATCTCCTGCTGCGGTCGTTCATCGACGGACGCGTCGTACGATCCTTCACGAGCTTGAGCTACTACTGGAGATACGGGAGCTCGCCGCGGCGGCGGAGAAGGAATTCACGCTTGTCTTCACGGACGCCGAGGTCGTTGGCTCGCGGAGGCTGCCGGACAACACGACGTCGACCATGTTGAAAATGAAGGTGGGGTATGAGGCGCCGCTTGTGGAGGGCAGTGTTCTTCGCGTGTTTTCCAAAGGGCACGATGGCGGCAGCATCGGCTCGTTGTTCGTCGATGTGCTGGACGGCGACCATCTGTATGGCAGACTTGAGACCGATGTCGTGTATGCGCATGATCCCGCGGCGCTCGCCGACATGCAGGCGACCGCCCCGAGGAGTTCGTCGCCGGTGCTTATCGGCGAGGCGAGGCTGCTCTGCGAGCTGGTGCGCAACGAATCCTCGGCCATGCTGTCTCCCGCCATCCAAGCCGCGCTGGGACTGGTTGAAGCCAGCCTCTCCGCCGGTGATTCCTCGCTGTCCGTCCCGGAGCGGCTTGACGATTCGCAGACGGCCGCATGGCGCGCGGCGGTCGACCCCGGCAACGTTCTATCACTCATCCAGGGGCCGCCCGGCACGGGCAAGACCCATGTCCTTGAGAGGATTGCCAGGTCGCTCTGCGCGGCGGGTGGGCGGCTGCTCATCACCGGCCCCTCCAACACTGCGGTCGACAACATTTGCTTGAAGCTTCTCGACCTTCCCGTGCTGCGCGTCGGAGGCGACAGGGAGAACGTTCACCCGCTCGTGGCGAAGGAATGCTGGCATGCCGACGAGGACAACCTGCGTCGTTTTGTGGAGAAACGGGAACGCAACGCCGGCTCGCTCGTCTTCGCCGGAACGCATGTGGGGGTGATGAAAAGCGAGGTTGTCCGTCTGGAGATGGAGCACCGCGGCTCGTTCTCGACGGCCTTGTTCGACGAGGCGGGCATGTCGCGCATCGAGGAGTTTCTGCCCTGCGCCAGACTGGCGAAGCGGGCGGTGCTGCTCGGCGACCACAAGCAGCTGCCGCCGTTTCCGCTTTCCTCCGAAGTGCTGCGGAAATTGAACGAACGGCATGGCGCGTTGCCCGGGAACCTCATGGATGTCATCCAGAAGAGCGCGATGGAATGGCTGTGCCGGCGCCGCGGCTTCCCTGTCACCACCCTTGCCCGCTCCTACCGCTGCCAGCATCCGCGGCTCATCCGCTTTTCCTCGACGTTCTTCTACGACGCCATCGTCAAGGCTGGCGACAGTGCCGAGTACCTCAACCTCGACTACCAGCAACTCGCCGAGAAGTATCCGCCGTCGACGCTGACGCTCTACCGCACCAGTTCGCTTCCGGCGGCCGTCCGGCAGGAGCGGTTGGTGCTCGAAGGACAGCGTCCCGGGCTTGAGAACCCCACGGAGGCCGCCCTCTGCGTGTCGCTGCTGTACCAGAGCCTTGCCAAATATCCCCTTCATGAGATATCCATCATCACGCCCTATCGGCGCCAGGCGCGGCTGATACGATCACTCCTGTCGCAACAAAAAGCGGGCCAGATCCTGGGGTGCCCGGTCTCCGAGAGCGAATGGCGCGCCTTCCTCTCCTCCCGGATCTCCACGGTCGACGGGTTCCAGGGTGACGAGAGCGATGTCGTCATCATCTCCTACGTGAGAAGCAACGACGATGGCGGGATTGGATTCGTCGACGACCAGAACCGGATCAACGTCGCCCACACCCGGGCGCGCCGCGAGATGTACATCGTCTGCGACATCGACTGTCTGACGCGGCAGAGCTGCTCCGGGATCTTCGAGAAGATGCGCCGGGCGATCCAGCGCGATGGCGTTGTCGAGGATGTCGATCCCGAGGTGCTGGCGGGCCCGCGGGTACTTCAATAGGGCGGAGTGGCAAGCCCCCGCAGGGTGGCGACACGTGCGTGCGGATTTGTGCCGCCTCCCTGCGGGGATTAGGAGAATATTGAACAAGCAAAATCAGAAGATCAATGTGTCAAATTATGATAGGACTTGACAGAGCGTTGAGAGTTGAACGTTTGAGTTTCCTCTTCTCCCGAACCCTGAATCCCGAACCCTGTCGACTCTGCCTCAGCGCGGGGCTCCTGGCGGGGTGTGGATGCGGAACTCGGCGATCTCCACGTCTCCCTGCGGGATGAGTTTGAGCGTGTGTTTGCCGTTGGGGAGGCAGCGGGCGAGCGGCGTCAGATACACCTTGGCGAGATCCTTGACCTCGGGCTGCGCATAGGCGTCCGAGGCGAGTGGGACCACCGTCCATTTGAACTCCGTGCCGACGGGGATTGGCTTCTTGCTGTATTGGCAGGCGAAGGTGATGGCCCAGTCGGAGGGTTCGATTACGACGCGTCCCGACTTTGAGACGAACTTCGCCTTGTTGTTCCCTACGCCGTCCTCACCAGTCTTGGAACCTGTCACGACGAATTCGAACTCGGTGGCGGTGTCGTTGATCTTTGTGATCTTCGCCGACCAGTCCTCGAGGAGCAGGGGTTTCTCGTTCGAGACGCATTTGATGGCGGGCCACCAGACCGCCGGCGCGTTGGAGACACGGTTGAAGCTGCATAGCTCAGGAATCTCGGAGGGGGCCTTGCCGTCGAACAGCACTTTCGCCGTTCCTGGTTTCGCTCCCGCTTTGAGGGCACTTGCGATGGCGTCCACTCTGTTGCCTTCGAACACCAGCGTGTACGAGCCGTCGGCGGACTTCTTCGCCGGAACAGTCTTCACGCAGTCGGACCACTTGTTCGTCGAGCCCTCGACGTACTGGAAATGCGGGAGAACGAGTTTGGCCATCAGTTCGTTCCCCTTGGGATTGAGGTGGATGCCATCAGCCAGAAACGCCTCAGGCTTCAGGTTGTTGTCATCCATCTCCTTCTTCCACGCGTCGCGGACCTCGACCAGCTCGCAGCCGTATTTCGCTGCCAACTCGCGCATCTTGTCGGAGCCGTCCGCATCGTAGTCCTTGATCACCGCCTCCGGATTGTTCGAGGCGCGGTAGTGGTGGGTGGCGAGGATGATCTCGGCGGTGGTGCGTGACCGGATGTTGGCGATCAGCTTTTCGAGCTCGCCTGTCTTGTGGCCACCATAGACATGCAGGAACAGCAGGTCAGGATACGTCGGATACAGATCGGCCTCGGCGGTCCTGATCAAGCTGGGGGCCTCGTAGCCGCCGATCGCAAGGTTCTTGAACGTGATATCCGCGTCGGGGAAGCGTTTTTTCAGTTCTTCGTGGACGGCATAGGACCATGGCTGCGCCGTGATCGATTGGCCATAGAAGAGGATGTTGACGGGGTTGTGGTGCTCCTTGCTGCTGGTCGCCAACGCTTTCATCGTCCGGGGGATGAGCGATCCGGGTTTCGGCGCGTCAACCGCTGCCGTTTTCTCCTTCGGTTGGGCGGATTGCGAAGGCGCCGCCGCCGCCGTTCCGGTCGGCACGGAGGCCGCCTCCAACGTGAAATTCAAGATCGTGCAGTCGGAGGCTCCGGTGTACAGCCCCGCCAGGCCGCCGACATATGGCGCGCCATTGGGGTCGGTCGCGTCTCCAGCTTTCAGCACGTCGGTCTCACCATTTTTGATGCTGAAGGTGAATGATCCCGGAGCCTTGCCTTGGACGATGAGTGTGTAGGGAACTCCGCTTTTGATGGCGTCGAACTTCGCCCCCTTGACGCCCTTCCACGCGCCGTCGACCATTTTCAGCACCTGGTATAAGCCATTCTCCCCTGTCCCCGAATTGACGCGGAAGACGTAGAAATTCTTCGGATCTTGGAAATTGAACACGACGCCAGCGAAATGCGCGCCGGAGGGGGAGTCGATGCGCACCGTGGCGGAGACGGTGAACTTCTCGGGAAGCTTCGCATCCTTGTAGCATAGGGTTCTATCAAGTTCGCAGGGCATGGCGCGCGTCGCACCGCCGCCGCGGAAGACCCATTTGCCTTCATCGCCCCCGGACCATTCAGTGCCGAACGCCGTGGCTTTCGCGAAGTCGAAGCTGTATTTCTGCCCGGCATTACCCGCGTAGAGGATCGCCCCCTGTGTCAACGACGCGGCAACGAGCGTTCCCGTAAGAAACTTTCTCATCGTTCATTCTCCTTTTGGAAATCTTGCAGGTTGATTGATGTGCCCGTGATTCTGGACTTCTCCGCCGCGAAACCCATCAGGTGACTCTCGACAGATTTGGCGATGGAGCTGAGCATGTCGTCCGGATTGTCTTTCAGCATCTCGTCGTAGAGGGTCGAGACAAGTCCGGCGTCGCCGCCGCCATGCCCGTCGTAGCCGCCGACCGAATGGCTCACCACAAAGGTATGTCGATCGCTGGTGACGTGCTCCTCGACGACGATGTCGACACCCTCGCACTCTTTGACGTTGCCTCCGCCGCGGAGGACCGCCTTCGTCCCATAGATCTCGATGCTCCGGTGCCGCGCGAAGGCGGTCATGGTGAAGGTGGCGGTGACGGCATCATCGAAGTTCATGGCGACGACCTGATGATCCACGACGTTGTTGTCGCATCTGAACGCGCAGCGTCCCCAGGGACTTTTGCTCAGCCAGGCGATGATCTGCTCATTTGTCGGGTTGGACTCGTCATACACATATTGCAGCCACGACTTGTGCTGGTTGAGATATCTGAGGGCGTTCCATTTGCATTCCATCTCCACGGGACAGCCGTCGGTGCAGCGTGCCGGCGCTCCTGCCGGAGCATTCGCCGCGGTGAAGTGCGACAGGCTGCCAAAGCTCGAGACGGCGAGGCATTTCTTGCCGACGAGCCATGAGATGATGTCCATATCATGGCAGGACTTCGCAATGATCATCGGCGAGGATTTCTCCTTCACGGCCCAGTGTCCTCTGACATACGAGTGGCACTGGTGCCAGGGATCGACGCCTTCGGTCGCGTTCAGCGAGACGATCTTCCCCAGCGCGCCCGAGTCGATGATCTCCTTCACCTTCCGGTAGAGCGGCGCGTAGCGCAACACATGGCAGACGAGCACCTTGCGAGTGAGTTTTTTGGCGAGGCGAGCGAGCGTGAGGACGTCTTCTATCTTGGTGGAGATGGGTTTCTCCAGCAGGACGTCATAGCCGAGTTCCATCGCCTTGACGCAGGGCTCGACATGGTAGGAGTCCTGAGTTCCGATGATGACGATGTCCGCCATTTTGGGGTCGGCGAAAAAGTGCAGATCCGAGGGGTAGGTTTTGAAGTTCGGATCGTTGGCGATCTTCCGCAGCGCGTCCAGTCGGGCCGGGATGGGATCCGCCGCCGCCACCAATTGGTATTTCGTCTTCATCTGGCTGGCGAGTGACATGTACCCTTTTCCTCTGCCGCCGCAGCCGATTACCGCTAGTTTGATTTTTCTCATAGCCTCCTTATCCTTCACTTTGAAATTGATATGGAAAAAGTCGGTTCTCGTCTTGTCTAATGCGGCGAAGCCGCTTTGGAGTGCTCAGGCAAACCGCCGGGCGGTGCGACTGAGCTTTGCTTGGCCGAGGCGCAGTCTCGCTTCGGAAGCCACGTCATGGCGGTCAAAAGCGGCGTCGCGCTTCGCTTGCCGCACGCACTCCAAGGCCGCTTCGCGGCTAATTCCCCCATCTCTGTCTTCGCGTTCACTTCGCGTCCCATTCCAGCGTGAGTATCTGATGCGTGTGAACTTCCGGGACCACGGTTTCGAGAACGCCATCACGCAGTTTGAACGGAAGCGTCATCTTGGTGAGCGGCAGGAACACCCGTGTGATCTTTTCAGGAACCCGGATGGCGACCGGGACGTCGCGCAGCGCCGGCATATCCTCGATGACCAGGCATCTGCCGCGTTTGAGTGGCGGGGCGTACAGGAGATGAACGACATGACGCCGCTGCCGCGGTTGTGAAACCAAGGTCGCCCGTCCGGAGCTGGGGAGTGACGCGCGTAGCAACGGTTTGGTGTGCAAGCGGTCCAAGGCGTTGATGAACAGGTCGCGGTGGACGCGCGCGCCGTGCTCGTGATACATCTTGCCGAGGGGGTGTGCGAGGAAGATGATTCGACCTTTTCTCAGCGCTCCCGCATGCTCAGCTGTTTCCAGGCGGTTCGGCGTGTTCTGATGCGAACAGTAATGCGCATAGGTCCGGTCGAAGTATGGCTCATGGATCGCGGCGAGCACGCGCCCGTCGCTTGGGCGTACCCTGATCGCCGCCGTGTAGTTCAGAAATGGCGATGTGACCAACCCCTTTCCAAGCGACGAACCGACCGCCAGATAATCCTCTTTATACCGCGCCGGTCCGATATACTCTCCACCGACATCGAAGAGCAGCGTGTCTTTGCCCGTCTCCAGCGCGGACTCGCCCAGCACGAGAAGCGAACCTCCTTGGCGCACATACTGATTGAGCTTCGCCGCGGACTCCGCGGAAAGAAACCGACTACCCGGTAGAATGATAGTTTGGAACCGTGTGAGATCATCAGTGGGATCAACAACATCGAAATCGCGCTGCGTCTCAAGAAGCATGGCCGAGACGCCCTCGGCGTGGGGCATGGCGTCCGCCGCGCGTCCCGGCCCTGTTCCGGGAAGCAGCGCCAGATTGGTCAGTGGCGCCGCGCCGATTCCGTATGATTCGATCTTGCGAACGTAGCTGTATCCTGCCCCGATGTTCCGGTAGGTGTCGAGATCCATCCTGCCACACGGATGCATCTGATCGCCGAACGAGCAGGAGGCGCCGTAGGCGACCATGGCGGCGGCCTCGTAGCGGATGGCGTCGGGGTGCTTGAATCCGCCGAACTCTCCCCACATGGTGTGGAACTTGCCGGACATGGCCAGATAGGGTTTGCCGTGACGGCGGAGATGGCGGGCGCGCAGCGGGAATTTGTCGTATCCGCCCCATGTCGTGGGGAGGTCTTCCAGCTCGAGATGCGTCTGGTTGTCCAGAACCTCCTGCGGCGTTTCCATGTTCGCGCCGCCATTGAAGAAGATGGAGGCCTCGGGGTGGGATGATCTGATCACTGTGCCGCAGTCGCGCATCAACGCCACCCATTTGTTCTTGGTGTAGACTTTGACCGCGTCCTCGTTCTCCACGTCGACGCCGGCCCGCGCCATTCCGGCGCGGCAACTGTCGCAGTAGCAGACGGCGGGACCGAAGCAGATGTCGTAGAAGAATCCGTCGGCGGGATACCGCTTGCAGATCTCCCGCGTCTGCGCCACGATGAGGTCATGGTAGTCGCCGCTTGGACACATGAACTTCCACGAGCAGATGGGGAGCGGATCGTCAGGCTTCGCCGCAACGTCGAAATTGCAGGTGTTGATGCTGCCGTCTTTTTTGCGGGCGCACCATTCGGGGTGTTTTTCGGCGTCGTTCGCCGACCACCCGACGGTGATGTAGATCGGGCAGCGCACGCCGACGTCGTGGCAGGCTTTGATCTGCCGCCCAAGCAGGTCGGTCGTGAGCGTGGGATGTGGCGTTCCAATCTTGGTTGGGTAGTACGACCAGGAATGATGGCATTTCGCGAAAATCGTGACCGAATTCACCTGTCCTAGCTTGAGGGCTTTCTGGAACTGTGTCTCGTCGAACATGCCGCCGACATCCGGCATGTGTTCCGAGGTGTGGAAGTCCAAGTGTACCTGACGGCTTCTGAGTGATTTCATCATTAGTTTCCTTTACCAAGCGAATTATAACTTTGAGGAATGGCGAGAATTTCCGCCTCACTGAACGTGCCCGCATGCCCGTCGAGATACAGCACGTTGCCGCGTCTGTTGTGGCGGAACTCGGCCTTCCACGTTGGCATGCCCCACGCCACCAGCCATTGCATGCAGAACGACGACACGAGGCTTGAATCCTGATGTCCTTCGAACAGTTGGCCGCAGATGCTGGGGTTCACGATGGAGCCGGGTTTGATGAAATAGTCGTCGGGTAGCTTGGCGGTGAAACCGGCGCCGAACCGCATGCCGAACCAGTTGTTGTACATTGTGGACAACTTTGGGCTGAGATAGTTGTACCAGCCCGTGTAGGGCACATTGGGATTCTCGTCGCTCGGGCAGGAGACGCCTTGCGCGCAGAAGGTGGGCGCGCTCATGTTGGAGTACTCGTACATCTGATAATACCACACCCCCCGTTGGTCGCCTGGCCGGTTGGCGCATGGCAACAAAATTTGATAGTCGCTTGAATAGTACTCGGCCCACAACCCTCGCTGCTTCATCATGTTCGTGCATGATATCGACCGGGCCTGCTCCCGCGCGTTTTTCAACGCCGGCAACAGAAGCGCCGCAAGGATCGCGATGATGGCGATCACCACTAATAATTCTATCAGGGTGAAGGTTGCCTTCACCCTGATTGAATTATTAATGGTCCGGCTCCGCCGTCCCTGAGGGGGTCTCTTGCGCATACAGTCTCCTGTCCAGATTCTCATTTTGGTCGAGTCATTTTCAAAGCCACAAACAATCCGTCCGACGTGTTGAAGAGCCTGTCGATTGTTACTGGCAATCACGCTGCCGCATTCCATTCCTAACTCGGAGAGTTTTCGGAGTGTTTAATGGGAAAACAGTCGCGCGCAAATGGGTGCATCCATAGGGGACCAGTGTTATCAACTCTACTTTGTCCGCGAGGTTCCGCTTGATGAAGTTCATGTCTGGCAGATCCGGCGTGAACACGAAAGAGCCTTTCACCTTGGATTCTTTCCGCATCGTCTCTGTGCATCGTTCCAACTGCACGTTTTTAATCCGCCGCGCGGGGATGCGCAACTCGATCGGCGCATGCTTCGCATCCCATGGGCTTCCTTTCGGCCAAGCTTTTTCGATAACCTTGATGGACGACTCCGGAGCTTTCGGATCGAGCGAGAGGGCATAGCTGAAGGGGCTTTGGGGTTCGACGCTCCAGATCGGGAAATCGTCCGTGAAGTCGAATTGGTAGTTTGTATTCTTGCTCCACTTCTCATCGATCTTCAATGAGTAGACAAGTGGACCGCGCTCCACGAACCAACCGATGTCGGCAAACTTCTTTATCTTCACCCGCATGGGAAGCTTCAGCGTGATGCGGTCACCTTTCGCGAACATGCGCCGTACGAGGGCGAAGCTTCCCGATTGCGCCTGAATTTCGAGTCGCTCGCCGTTCAGCCAGACCTCGGCTGCGTCGCACCATGCGGGGATCCGCATAGCGAACTCGAAGTTGACTGCTTTGTCCGGTTGGAAGGTGAATTCAATATCCCCGGAGAACGGATAGCGCGTCTGCTCAGTCACTTTTACGGCTATCTGTTTCTTGCCAACGGTGAAGTCGAGAGCTGACGGGCCATACAGGAGGGCGCACAGCTGTTTCGCTTTTTGAGGATCGTCGCACATCCACATGCGCGCGGCGTAATTGGGGAGGATGCGGTTCACGTTGCCGGCGCAGCAGAATTGCCCGTGGATGGGCATGAACGCCATGCGCTCGTCGCCCTTCCACTCCGGTGCCTGGCAGGAGGAGGTCGTGGCGACAAGCTGATTGGGGGCGGAGAAGTACTGGAGGGCCGTGAAGTCTTTTTTCACGGAACCCAGCGCGGCGTTGAAGACGGCGCGTTCAATGCGGTCGGCCCAGACGGGATTGCCTGTGGCCATAAGCAGATAGCCGCAGGCCCAGGTGTAGTCGGCGGCGTTGCACGTCTCATGCGTGCTGAGGTAGCGTTTGCCGTTGAGCGCCTCCTCGCTGCTGGGGATGCCGTCGACCAGCATGTGGTCGCGTTCCAGTTTTTCGAAGGCGTTGACGCTGGCGGCAAGATACGTTTTTTTCCCTGTGAGCAGGTACATGACGGCACCAAGCTTGCCTTCCTCCATGAAGGTCACGCCGTGGTTGGCGTGGCGGGCGTCGCTCCGCATCTTTTTTAGGGACAAGTCGAAGTTCGGCTCGGCCATTTTCTGTTTTCGTTCGAAGAAGTGAGACGCCATCTTCTTGATCCGCTGGTCGCCGGTGATGGAATAGAGCCAGGTCATGATCTCGACATTGATCACGCAGCGGCCGGCGCTGTAGTCAGCTGTGTCGTTGAGGTTACCTCAACGA